>JBLIIE010000013.1:0-54763 GCA_047634635.1 Granulosicoccus sp.
CAGCGATCTTTTCGAAGTATTGCACTTGGGTTATTTGGTAACCACGCTCGGGTTCGTGTACCTGATCCGAATACAGACGCCAACTGTCAATACTCAGTTTTTCATACAAAACTATTTAGACATACTATTCATTAGCGGCCTGATGTACGCAAGCGGCGGTGTGCAGAGTGGTCTGGGACCCGTTCTTCTGGTTAATTTGGCAATTTTGAGCCAGTTAGCTAGTGTCAGACACGCACTTCTGTTCGCATCGATATCCAGCATGATCGTCATGGGCGAAGAGCTACTCGCCAGATTGCTAGTAGGTCCTGATGCAGTCAATTTTGAGTCAACCGCAGTTTTAGGGTCACTACTCTTTGCAACCGCATGGATCATGAGTGTGCCCGTCAGGCGATTGATGAGCCGACAAATGGTCAGGTCTTCTCGATCAAGAGTGGTTCTCGATGTAGAGCACATCGCCCACTTGAACGAAGAAATCATCCGTGAATTGGACTCTGGAGTCATTGTGGTAGACAGCAACAACAACATCCAACTGATCAACGACACCGCCAGAGCATTGCTGTCTGCTGAATTCAAGACCATGCCTCTGCATCTTCGAAAGCTCTGCCCCGAACTACTAACCAGCTTGCAAACCTCGGAGCGTTCCCCCACTCACGAAACCAGACCATTTTCAATCTTGGCAACAGGACAAAGCCTACTTCCTCAGTTTATTGCCTTATCAAAAGGCGGCATGCTCATAAAAATCGATGATCATGCTCACATACGAAAACAATTTCAACAATTGAAAATGGCATCCCTGGGAAAACTTTCTGCCAGCATCGCTCATGAGATAAGAAACCCGCTAGGCGCAATATCACACGCAGTGCAATTAATACAGGAATCACCAACGCTTGACCCCAAGGATGCTGAGTTGCTCTTGATAGCCAAACGGCATACACAACGAATCAATCGCATCGTCGAAGATGTGCTGCAACTATCTAACCGACAACAAATGAATCATGAAGTGGTGTCTGTCGATAAACTTGTACATGATTTTGCAAAACGTTTTGTTGAAGAAAACGGCTTGAACAAAGATAGGATTGCAGTAACAACAGTACCGTCACGTGCAATGGTCGACCCTGGGCACCTTGATCAAGTGCTATGGAATCTTTGTACTAATGCGCATGTGCACAACCAATACGACACTCTGACGATGCATATACATTGCTGGCAGTCTGAAAGTGGCGTAACCGTCGTGGATGTTATCGACAATGGTAAAGGGATTTCTGACATAGACATAGAAAATCTGTTTGATCCATTCTATTCGACACATCATGCTGGCACTGGGTTGGGTCTGTATATTATTCGAGAACTTTGCGAGCTCAATAACGCAAAAATCGAGTGTGTGCCCAGTCAGGAAGGAGCTCACTTTCGTATGACCTTGGCATCTTCACAGAACATGGCTGCATAGCCATGTCAAAACGCGCCTTAGTCATCGACGATGAACCGGACATCCGGGAACTCATAGCAATGTCACTCGACCGAATTGGTCTGGATACACACACTGCAGGCAATCTTGCTGAAGCAAAGAACCTAATTGACGCCTACGAATTTGACGTCTGTCTAACCGACATGCGTTTGCCTGATGGCAACGGCGTTGAGTTCGTAAAGTATCTGCAAGTAATCAGACCCAATCTACCTGTTGCCGTTATAACAGCGCACGGCAATATATACTCTGCGGTTGAGGCTATGAAGAATGGAGCATTCGACTTTGTATCAAAGCCTATTGATATCAATTTATTGAGGCAGTTAGTCACTCAGGCTATAAGCTTAAAGGAACTAAACAGTCATAGCCCTGGTCCCAAAATCGGACTCAGTCCTGAACATGAATCTGTGTCCAGCCACTTAAGCGCATCAGCATCCTCCGATATATCGAAGGGGCGAACATCGAATGATGATGGCAAGATTTCTTCGAACCTGAGTAAATTACCGCTACATTCCAACGTCGTCAACTTAAGCTCCCAGCATTCTTCAGATGCATTCAGTAGCAACGAAGGCACTATGAATGCATCTTTGGAAGTGTTATCAGGACGACCAAGGACAAAAGAATCAAAGGATTCCAAAATTGGCGCTGGCGTACTTATCGGGCGATCACAACCGATGCAAGAGTTACGTTCAATGATTGCAAAAGTTGCAAAAACAAATGCTCCTGTATGGATCACTGGTGAATCAGGAACAGGCAAAGAACTCATTGCACACCTTATTCACGATAATAGCGCACGAACAAACAAACCCTTTATCGCAGTTAACTGCGGCGCCATTCCGTCAGAGCTCATGGAAAGCGAAATGTTCGGGCATAGAAAAGGTAGCTTTACTGGCGCCCATAACGATCACGATGGGTTATTCAAAAGAGCCGAAGGCGGAACGCTATTTCTAGACGAAGTTGCTGAACTCCCCCTTAACATGCAAGTAAAGCTATTAAGAGCTATCCAGGAGCGCTCAATTCGTCGGGTAGGAGACACAGACGAAGTGGTAACAGATGTTCGTATCTTGAGTGCGAGTCACAAAGATCTCAGTGCCGAAGTTGAAACTGGAGCATTCCGCCATGACCTCTACTACCGTTTGAATGTTATTTGTATAGAATCTCCGAGCTTAAGAGAGCGACCCACTGATATTCCAATAATTGCAAGGCACATACTGCAATCAATTCAGAAAAAGGATCCAGAAAATCAACTGACTACTTTCTCTCAAGAGGCTGAAGATCAATTAGCACAATATTGTTTTCCAGGCAATGTAAGAGAGCTTGAGAATATCATTGAACGGGCTATCACCTTAAGTGAAACGAACGTAATTGAAAGCTCTGATCTCAACTTGACCAACACACTAAGCACAAGCATTAAGAAATCTTATTCACAGAGTAATCACTTGAGTGAGAATTACTTCGATGAGGTGCAGACAATTAAAAATGCATTAGCAAAGACTCGATGGAATAGAAAGGCTGCAGCTGTTGAGCTTGGACTAACGTATCGACAACTCCGATACCGTTTACAACAGTATGGTATCGATGAAAAATCAACAGGTACCTAATCTGAATTAGCAAATAACCCTACATTCGCAAATTACCAAACAAGAAATAATCCAGCTCTACATTCGTCATTACCAATAACTAACTCACGAGCCTCTTTAAGCTACCTGTTGTATATCAAACTTTAAGAAGCACATCACATTTTTTGAAGTAATGACAAAGCAACTGTCACTAAGTGACAAGGGTGACAATTTAATTGGAGACCGCTTTCACGAAAATGTTTTAGCACAAATAACATAAGTGGTTGAAATTCCGAAAAATAGCTGAAAATAACAAGCAAAAAACACTTTGGCATATGTCCTGCACTTAACCATCTGTCCGCAGTGACGATACATCTCTTGTAGGTCTGTCTTCACGCTGATCTACATAACACTAATACACTGGAGATAGACAATGGTTAAAATTCAAAAAGGTTTTACACTCATAGAATTGATGATCGTAATCGCGATTATCGGTATTCTGGCAGCGGTTGCTGTTCCTCAGTACGGGCAATACACCAAACGTGCAAAGTTTGCTGAAGTGGTAACACTAACAGCAGCCGCTAAAACTGCGGTGTCGCTATGCTTCCAGGAAATCAATGTGATTACGGACTGTGATGGTGGCTCTAACGGAATCCCTCCGAACATTATAGCTGCCAACGCGATCGGCGCTCTTCGTACGCTGGGCACAGTTGACGGTGTAATCACTGCAACAGGAGAAGCAGAAGTTGATTCAAGACAATATATCCTCACACCAGCAGTAACTGGAAGTGCTGCGACTGGAGACCGAAACTTAGCCTGGACAATCAGTGGCAGTTGCCTAGCAGCAAATTACTGTAAGGATTAATCGCCGTCGCTCTTCCCATTGGGTGGCCGACATCGGCCACCCAATTTTTTTTAATAACGAGATATATAATGCGATCACATCAAGGATTCACATTAATTGAACTCATGATAGTGATTGCTATTATTGGCATCCTAGCCGCAGTAGCAGTCCCTCAATACGGTCAGTACGTCAATCAGGCAAGATTCTCAGAAGTGCAACTTATGACCGCCGAAAGAAAAACTGCCGTATCACTTTGCCATCAGGAAACAAACTCTTTCGATACCTGTAACGGCACGGGATTAGCAACCGATAATCTAGGTGTTCCTAAAAACCTAAATAGTCCTGGCCTAGGATACGCAGCATCTATCACTACCATTGCGGGGGTAATTTTAGCCACTACCATCGCTGAAATTGGTGGACATGACTATCAACTCTCACCGACCTTTAATCTAAATACGGGAATTAGTTGGGTAACCAGTGGAACTTGCCTTACCGCAAATCTATGCAAAGACCAATAATAAAAGATACGTAGTCGCAAGCTGTAAGTACTAGATAATTCTTCTTTAGAAACTCATTGTTATGTTTTTTTGGTTGGCTGTCTTGCCGCGGGTTGTTCCAGCCCTCAAATTGAATACTGTTTATTCAACAGGACTGCACTTTTATCGCGATTGACTAATTATGCTATGTCTCTAGCAGCCTCTTACGCAATTAACTAATAAATACAGACATACCGCATGGGTATTTCGTGACAAGCCTCCTCCTCAGAAATAACAAGAACCAAGCTCTTAACGATTTTTGCCTCAAGCGCAGCTGATTCCAGCCGATATTCTTACAAATGACTGCTGATTTTCTAATCAGCCAAATGTTCTAGGCATGGGCTCCATATGACAACCAACACCTCCCTCAATGGTATCGCAAGACAACTTGTCAACCAAAATCTGGTTGATGAGTCCACCGCTATTGAGGCTTCAGAACTGGCTAAAAAAAACGGTGGGGAGTTTATCTCCACACTTATCGACACTGGCAATGTCAATGCAGCAGCGATTGCTCAATACGTTGCTTCTGACTTCGGATTGTCTTGTTTCGATTTAGACTCACTGGCACTAGAAAATATTCCCAAAGACTATCTGAATGAGGAATTGTTAGTTACTCAAAATGCCGTGCCTATTGCTAAACGAGGTTCAAAGCTATTCTTAGCAATATCAGATCCGACGAATTCAGAGCCACTGGATAAATACAAATTTTCATCGGGGCTCAGTGTTGAAGCTGTCATAGTTGAAGACGACAAACTTGCTGAACTGAGAGTAAAAGTTCAAAACCAGAATGACATACTATCTGATGGCCTAGATGATACTTTCGACCTTGATGAAGATGAACCTGACACTTCAAATCTGGCCAAAGATGACGTGTCAGGTATTGATGAGACGCCAGTTGTTCGTTATGTCAATAAAATTCTTCTTGATGCCATTAAACGTGGCGCCTCTGACGTACATGTCGAACCGTATGAGAAAATATTTCGAATTCGATATCGAATAGATGGAATACTGGAGGAAGTCGCACATCCTCCACTGTCCATGGCTGGTCGTTTAACGGCGAGACTAAAAGTGATGTCTCGTATGGATATCTCGGAACGAAGGGTTCCTCAAGATGGCCGAATTAAATTAAAGGTTTCTAAAAACAAAGCTATTGATTTCCGTGTCAATACCTGTCCAACTTTGTTTGGTGAAAAAACCGTTCTTCGTATTCTTGATCCAAGCAGCGCCCAGCTAGGTATCGATGCATTAGGGTATGAGCCAGAGCAGAAAAAACTCTATATGGACGCACTTGCCAACCCATATGGAATGATACTAGTCACCGGACCTACAGGTAGTGGTAAAACGGTTTCACTCTATACAGGATTAAATATCCTTAACGAGCCGGGAACCAATATTTCTACCGTCGAAGATCCTGCAGAAATAAATCTCGCAGGTATCAACCAGGTGAACGTAAACGTAAAAGCTGGATTAACGTTCGCAGAAGCCCTTAAATCATTCCTACGTCAGGATCCAGACATCATCATGGTCGGTGAGATTCGTGATCTAGAAACTGCAAGTATTGCCATTAAGGCAGCTCAAACCGGCCATATGGTTATGTCTACTCTACATACCAATGACGCGCCACAAACCTTGTCAAGACTTATAAACATGGGTGTGCCACCCTTTAATATTGCAACAGCGGTATCATTAATCATTGCTCAACGTTTAGGACGACGCCTTTGTGAATCATGCAAAGTGCTCGACACGGATCTACCACGAGAATTGCTGATTGAAGAGGGTTTTGATGAAGCAGGAATCGACAACTTAGAAATTTACAAGGCGACAGGGTGCTCCAAATGTAATAACGGCTACAAGGGCCGGGTTGGCATCTATCAAGTCATGAAAATTTCTGAGGACATTGGCAAGATAATTATGGCAGGTGGTAATGCCATCGAAATTGCCAATCAAGCCAAAATGGAAAAAATTCCTGATCTCAGAGAATCTGCACTTAAAAAGGTGTCTCAAGGTGTTCTAAGTTTGGAAGAAGCCAATCGAGTGACAAAGGACTAAATCATGCCTAAATCAGCGGTTTCAAAAACGAATACCATTATGTTCCAGTGGGAGGGGAAGAATTCTGCTGGTGCCAAACAGAAAGGATTCATTTCAAGCCCCAATGCAGATCTGGTTAAAGCAAAGTTACGTCGCCAAGGAATCGTTCCGACCAAGGTTCGTAAGAAACCCAGAGAATTTGGTGGAAAACAAAAAATCGAGGCTGGCGATATAGCAATTTTCGCCAGGCAGTTAACCACGATGATGGGAGCAGGTGTTCCCATGGTTCAATCGTTTGAGATAGTGGCGAACGGTCTTGAGAATAAATCCATGCGAGACATGGTGAATGGTCTAAAGGCAGAAGTTGAGTCCGGTAGTAATTTAACCAACGCACTACGCCAATACCCAGAAGTGTTCGATGAATTGTTTTGTAGTCTAACGGAAGCCGGAGAACAATCTGGAACTTTGGAAACACTGCTCGGTGAAATTGCATCTTACAAAGAAAAATCCGAAGCCCTTAAGAAGAAAATTAAGAAAGCGATGGCGTACCCAATCGCCGTACTTATCGTTGCACTTATTGTGACTGCCATCCTTTTGGTTTTCGTTGTACCTCAGTTCCAGGAACTGTTTTCTGGTATGGGTGGTGATTTACCTGCATTTACCAAAATGATTGTTAACGCATCGGAATTCATGCAGAAATGGTGGATTGCGCTGTTCGTAGGCATTGGTGTTACCGTTTGGGGGTTTGGCCAAGCTAAGAAACGATCCAAATCTTTCTCTGAAACTCTCGACCGACTTGCTCTAAAAGCACCAGTGTTCGGTGACATTGTCGTAAAAGCAGCTACCGCTAGATTTGCGCGGACTCTGGCTACCATGTCCAAGGCAGGCGTACCCCTGGTGGAAGCGATGGATTCAGTTGCTGGTGTTTGTGGAAATAGCGTCTTTGAGAAAGCCATTCATGTAATGAAAGATGAAGCGGCCACAGGTCAGCGACTCACAGTATCCATTCAGAATTCAGGTTTGTTCTCAAACATGGTCGTTCAGATGGTATCTATCGGAGAAGAGTCTGGCTCTATCGATGACATGCTGTCCAAGGTAGCCGATTACTATGAAGAAGAAGTCGATAACGCCGTTGATGCAATGACCTCTCTAATGGAACCTCTGATTATGAGTTTCCTGGGTGTTGTCATCGGTGGTTTGGTCATAGGTATGTACCTACCAATATTCAAGATGGGCGATGCATTTTAGTCGCCCACTAGCACTCTCACTTTTCGTTTTCGATCAGCAAGCACTTTGCGCTTGCTGATCATTGCATCCATACTCCAGCCATGTCGATATTTGATGCCCTAACGCAAAACGCTACCTTCTTTTATGGGGTTGTTGCAATCGTCAGCCTGCTGGTTGGCAGTTTCCTGAACGTTGTCATCTATCGGCTTCCCATCATGATGGAACGCGCATGGCGCGAGGGCATCGAAGAACTTGATCAATCGTTAATATCTGATGAGACTGACTCGGATAAAAAAGCTGACGCTACTGATTCGCCATTCAACCTCGCCGTACCCCGCTCACGTTGCCCATCATGTGGTCACGAGATTTCTGCCCTGCAGAATATACCAGTGATCAGTTATATCGTGCTGGGTGGCAAATGCGGTAACTGTAAAACACCAATCTCGCTGCGCTACCCGATTATTGAAGTTGTCACGATGATGCTGTCGTTGATAGTAGCATGGCAATTCGGACCTACCCCACAAGCGCTTCTGGGTATTGTCGCAACCTGGTTTCTTGTCTCAATGACCATGATCGATTTCGATCACCAGCTACTGCCCGACACTCTAACGTTACCGCTTATGTGGATTGGGTTACTAGCAGCACTTATCCCAGTTTTCGCCGATATACGAGAAGCAGTTATTGGAGCTGCCGCTGGCTATATGATTTTATGGTCGGTGTATCAACTCTTCAGACTTGTCACTGGCAAAGAAGGAATGGGATTTGGCGACTTCAAGTTGCTGGCAGCCATCGGTGCCATTTTAGGCTGGCAGGCATTACCTGTTGTCATACTGCTCTCCTCTTTGGTGGGAGCTTTCGTTGGCATTAGCATCGTTGCAGTTACAGGCAGAGACAAAAATATCCCCATTCCGTTCGGCCCTTTTCTCGCAACAGCGGGTTGGATTGCCATGCTATGGGGAGAATCACTTAGTGGCTGGTACTTTGGTTTCTTTAACTAGACAAGCTCACCCGTGCTGCTAATTGGCCTAACCGGCGGAATTGCCAGTGGCAAAACACTGGTCTCGAAATATTTTACAGACCTAGGCGCACCAGTAATTGATGCAGACCTACTGGCGCGGGAAGTGGTTATGCCTGGCAGTAAAGGTCTCAATGCGCTTACCCAGTACTTCACGACAACCATATTGACCTCAAAAGGAGAATTGGATCGAGCTGCACTACGCAGTATCGTTTTCGCAAATCCTCCAGATCGAAAATTTCTCGACAAAACTCTACATCCCTTGATAAGGGCGTTGTCCAATACTCGTATTGAAGAGGTTCGCAACAGCGAACATGCCTATCTGATTTATGCAGTTCCACTCCTTTTTGAAACAAATCAGCAGGAACGCTTTGATCGTATTGTCGTTGTCGACGTACCTCGTTCGACACAACTCAAACGCCTTTTAGACCGTGATGGATCTGATGAAATTCAAGCTAACGCCATTCTCGATGCTCAGGCGACAAGGGATGATCGGTCAGGCATTGCAAGTGATCTCATTGACAATAGTGGGCCCATTGAACGGACCCATCAGCAGGTACTAGCATTGCATGAAAAATTCGTCAGCTTGACCCGCTAACTAAGGCATCCACAATCGGCTGGTTAGCATCTGGGAAGCGAAGATTGTTCAGCGTTGTCACTGCAACCCAGCGCAGCTTCTGTCCTTCACGCCCTTCGGGCGTTCCAGCAAAGTGGGTCACATCCCAAAAATGCAGACACACTTGCTTGTCTGGGTAGTTGTGTTCAATCGTTGCACGCGAGGAACTTCTGATGACTTCGATCCCGATTTCTTCCGACAGCTCACGAGCCAACCCAGATTCTATCGACTCACCAAATTCAAGCTTACCGCCTGGGAACTCCCAACAATCTCCCTGATGTTGCTCAGGCTTACGAAGTGCAACTAACACCTCAGTGCCGGTGGAATTGAATATGACACCCGCTACAACTTCAACTCGCCTCATCAAGAACGATAGTCAGCGTTTATGCTTACATAATCGTGCGATAAGTCGCAGGTGTAGATTACCGCAGAGGCATCTCCACGAGCAAGATCGACGGTGACTTCAATCTCGTCCTTAGCCATAACTGCAGCTCCGCGCTCTTCACTGTAGCCATCTGCAATGCCTGCATTCTTAAACGCCGTAACATCGCCCAGGCTCACGGTTATCAGTGATGCATCCAGACTATCAACATCAGCCTTGCCGATAGCCATTAGCAACCTACCCACATTTGCATCACTGGCAAACATGGCGGTTTTTACCAACGGAGAATTGGCAATAGCATAACCAACCGTCTTACATTCCGCGGAAGTTCGACCACCAATAACGTTCACACTTATAAATTTCGTCGCACCCTCAGCATCACGAATAATACCCTTAGCAAGCTCAAGACAAACCTCAGTAACTGTGTTCCTGAACAACTCCCAATGTTCATGGGCAGGGTCAAGAGATTCACCACAACCCGATGCTACCATTACCAATGAATCGTTCGTGGATGTGTCGCTGTCAACAGTAATAGCGTTAAAGGATACGTCAACAACATCTTTTAGTAGTGATTCAAGATCAGCATACGCAACGCCTGCATCTGTAAAGACATAGCTCAACATGGTTGCCATATTCGGCTGAATCATTCCAGCACCTTTAGCCATACCAGTCACAGTGACATCTTTACCATTGATCTCAACTTTTCGTGATGTGATTTTTGGATGCGTATCCGTGGTCATAATGCCTTTCGCAGCCTCTTGCCAATGCGCAAGTGAAGAACAACAGGAGTCACTCAAGTCAGCCGCTGCTGTGCGGATGCCCTGCTTCATGACTTCGTCAGGCAATAACTGACCAATAACACCCGTAGAAAACGGCAATACCGAGTGAACGGGTATATTTAACGCCGTCGCCAATTCCTCACAATGGCCTTGAGCCATGATAAGCCCTGGCTCACCCGTGCCAGCATTTGCATTGCCTGAATTGATCAACAAGGCACGAACGCTTCCGGCGTTACTCCCCATGTGTCGTCGACACAGAATGACCGGGGCTGCTGCAAAAGCACTTTGTGTCAATACTGCTGCAGTAGTTGCTGTCTTTGCAAGTCTTGCCACTACCATGTCAGGCGAGCCATCCTTTTTCAGGCCGGCACACAACGTCGCTAGCTCTACCCCAGCTACAGGAAGCGCTGGGGCCAAATTGAGATTGACCGCCATTTAGCTAAGCTTTCCGTGACAGGCTTTGTATTTCTTGCCTGAGCCACAAGGACAAGGCTCATTACGACCGACCTTAGGCATGTCACGACGAACTGGTTGGGTGTTAGCAGTACTCTGCGCTTGTTGACGCGCACCAACTCTTTCAGAAGCCGCAGCAGCAATTGCTGCATCTGCACCTGCACCTGCACCTGACTGTGGCTCATTCGCAAGCGCACTAGCGACCTCTTTATGCTCGTAGCTTACTTCAGTCACCTGCTGACGGGCAGCCTGTGCCTCGGCTTGAGCCTGCGCTTCTTCAACCTGATCAGCGCTTCGGACTTGAACTTTACTTAGCACACTAACAACCTGTGCTTTGTACTCTCCAAGCATCGTAGTGAAGAGCTCAAACGCTTCACGCTTATATTCCTGTTTGGGATTTTTTTGTGCGTAGCCTCGCAGCCCAACGCTCTGCCGCAAGTAATCCATGCCAGCAAGATGTTCTTTCCAACTCTCATCCAACGCTTGCAATGCAACGTAGCGTTCGAAATTACGAAGGCCCTCAGTACCTGCAGTTTGTTCTTTCTGATCGTAGTCTTCAGTCAGGTCTTGCAGAATGCGCGTCGTAATATCTTCTTCAGGCAAATTAGGCGACTCAGCCAACCAGGCAGCGACCTCAAATTCTCGATTAGTGACAGTTTGTAGCTCACTCTTCAATCCATCAAGGTCCCAAGCCTCTTCCAGTGAACCCGCTGGAATGTACTGATTAATAACACCAGGGATAATCTCTTCACGCAGCTCGTCGATGATGTCCCGCATGTCCTCGGTCTCCATCAACTCAGCACGTTGCTCATAGACAACCTTGCGTTGATCGTTCGCAACATCATCGTATTCGAGTAAGTTCTTACGCATATCGAAGTTGTGACCTTCGACTTTACGCTGCGCATTTTCAATAGCCTTGGTCACCCAAGGATGTTCGATCGCCTCACCCTCTTCCATACCCAGCTTTTGCATCAGATTACTGACTCGATCACTAGCGAAGATTCGCATCAGACTATCTTCCAACGATAGGTAGAAGCGCGTGGAGCCATCATCACCCTGTCGACCTGATCGACCACGAAGCTGGTTATCAATACGTCTGGATTCGTGGCGTTCTGTACCAATGATGTGCAACCCACCCGCTTTCAATACGGCATCATGACGCACCTGCCAATCCGCTTTGAGAGCGGCAATCCGAGGGTCGTCCGCTGGAGTTTCAACGCTATCAATTTTCAGAGCGATGAGTTCAGCTTCAAGACTGCCACCGAGCACGATATCAGTCCCACGCCCAGCCATATTGGTAGCGATAGTGACAGCGCCAGAACGTCCTGCATTTTCGATAATGTTAGCTTCACGCTCATGCTGTTTAGCATTTAGCACTTCATGAGCAATATTTTTCTCTTTTAGCAGCCCAGAAAGATATTCGGATGTTTCGATAGACGTTGTGCCGACAAGCACTGGCTGGTTGTGCGTCGAACATTGTTCTATGTCTTCAATTATTGCATCGTATTTTTCACGCTGCGTCAGGAAGACCAAATCGGCTTTGTCGTCTCGAATCATCTCTTTGTTAGTTGGAATGACAACAACTTCTAAACCGTAAATAGACTGGAATTCAAATGCTTCAGTGTCGGCAGTACCCGTCATACCTGCAAGCTTTTCATAGAGTCTGAAGTAGTTCTGAAATGTGATTGATGCCAGTGTCTGGTTTTCGCGCTGGATGGTGACACCTTCTTTTGCCTCCACCGCTTGATGCAATCCTTCTGACCAGCGTCTGCCAGGCATGGTACGGCCAGTAAACTCATCAACAATGACCACTTCATCGTTGCTAACAATGTAATCGATGTCTTTCTGAAAAAGTACACGTGCGCGTAACGCAGCATTAAGATGATGCAAAACCGCAATATTGCTAGAGTTGTAAAGGCTGGCGCCTTCTCCCAAAATACCGTGCTCAATCAATACCTGCTCAACAGTCTCCATACCGTCTTCAGTGAGATGAACCTGTTTTGCTTTTTCGTCAACCGCGTAGTCACCTTCACCCTCTTCTTCCATTTGCCGAGTAAGTTTGGGTACAACCTCATTAAGCTTTCCATACAGCTCACTGCCGCCATCTGCAGGACCAGAGATGATCAGAGGCGTTCGTGCCTCGTCAATCAGGATGGAATCGACCTCATCGATAATTGCGAAATTCAACCCTCGCTGAACCCGTTGCTCCGGACTGTGCGCCATATTGTCACGCAAGTAATCAAAACCGAATTCGTTGTTGGTACCGTATGTAATATCGCAGGCATACGCCGCCCTTCTGGCGTCGGATGCTAATCCACCCACAATGACACCTACCGTCAAACCGAGGAATCCATATAGCTTCGACATCCATTCAGCATCGCGCTGAGCTAGATAATCGTTTACGGTGATTACGTGCACACCCTTACCTGCCAGTGCATTTAGGTAGACCGCTGCTGTCGCTACCAGGGTTTTACCTTCTCCTGTACGCATTTCAGCAATTTTGTTGTTATTCAGAACCATCGCGCCGACCAACTGAACATCAAAATGACGCATGTTCATAGCTCGTTTCCCAGCCTCACGAGCTACCGCAAACGCCTCCGGCAGAAGTGAGTCGAGTATCGTGCCTGCATCTAGACGCTTGCGGAATTCAACTGTTTTTGCGGCTAAATCTTCATCGGAGAGCGACTGTAGTCCAGCCTCCAGCGCATTGATCGCATCCACATCTTTTTGAAGACGCTTGATAGAACGGTCGTTGCTACTGCCGAAAATTTTCTTAACCAGTTTAGCTAGCATGAATACGGACCTTAATGGCAGTCTTTGCTGCAGTTGCTCAACAAGCGAAGAGCCTGATGAAAATTCGTGAGTGCTGCTTGCCAGCACATCCCCTTATTATGGCATTTAACCTGCCTTTCACGGCAGCTTCAACCGACGATCCTTGGGCGGATTACCTTACAATCTCTCTTACATCTAGCTGCATGCCATTAAACTGGTCTGCAACTCCTGAATTCACGCATGATATGGGTGCAGACCTACATTGCAAGTAACATCAGCGGCCATCCGGATTTAGTCGAAAAGCAACTATGAAATCATTCGAAAATCTGATCACTGCGCAGACGCGAGCAGCGATAACGCAAAATAATCATATAAAACAATTGATTTCACAGATTGTGCCAGCGTCGAGCGCGGCCCATATCGAATTCTGCCGGATTGAGGGAGGTCGACTTCGAGTAACAGTGGATAGCGCAGCATGGATAGCTAAATTGCGCTTTTGCGAAAGGCAAATGATTCAGGCACTTCGATTGGAGAAATTGGATGTGCATACGGCTAGCTGGCACGTTGCACCAATCGAAAACCCCAAGCCTCGCGTCACTCTTAGAAAACCCAACGAGCTCAGCTCGCGGTCAGCTGCTGCCCTGACAGCGCTGGCAAACGCAACGACAGACAACCCATATCAATCATCTATCGTCAAAACAACTGAATCTGGCGAGAAGCTACGACAAGAGTTATTAAAGCTTGCAGCCAAATTAAGAGACTAACAATTTGGAACTATCTAGCCGGTAGCTTCAGCTGGCTGGACATAGGAAATTGGTGAAATCTCTGTGTTTGGACCTTCAAAAACAACCTCTTCCCAGCTATTGGGTTGCTTGAGTAGTTCTCGAACAAGCAAATTATTCAACTCATGACCAGACTTGTAACCGTCGAAGGAGCCAATAATACTGCGCCCCAAAAGGTACAGATCGCCAATAGCATCCAGAATTTTGTGCCTGACAAATTCGTCTTTGTATCGAAGGCCATCTTCGTTGAGCACGCGGTAATCATCGATGACAATAGCGTTATCCATGCTGCCACCGAGAACCAGATCACGCTTCCGTAACTCTTCGATATCACGCATAAATCCAAAAGTGCGAGCCCGGCTGATTTCTTTAACGAATGAGGTTGTTGAGAAATCGACTTCAGCAGTTTGTGAATCGTCTCGGAATACCGGATGCTTAAAATCAATGGTGAATTTTACCTTGAACCCATTAAATGGTTCAAATCTCGCCCACTTGTCGTCAACTCGAACCTCAATAGGTTTCTTGATTCGGATAAATCGCTTGGCAGCACCTTGCTCAAGAATGCCAGCTGACTGAACAAGAAATATAAAAGGAGCAGCACTTCCATCCATGATGGGGACTTCTTCGGCGCTGACATCAACAAAACAGTTGTCGATACCTAAACCCGCCAGGGCCGCCATCAAATGCTCAATAGTCGACACTCGAATACCCGCATCGTTATACAAGCACGTGGCGAGTTCTGTATTCCTAACTCCCAAAGCGTCGTTGGGAATAATTGCAGCCGGACTAAAATCTGTGCGGCGAAACACGATGCCCGCATTTATAGGTGCGGGACTCAATGTCAGGTAGATCTTTTTACCTGTGTGCAGGCCTACGCCTGTAGCGCGAATCGAGTTTTTTAGCGTTCTTTGTCGTATCACAATAAAATCCTGCTGCAACCGGGAAAGTCTGCCTGTCCTTGTTTATAGCAGCTCTGGCCACGTTTTCAGTGACCAGTGGGCTATTTATTACAAATCAGGTAAAGCTACACCCTAATTGACACACTCACACAGCGGCAGCACATCAGACGAAATCAAGTTAAGTTCGGAGGCGCCAACGTCGACACCTCCGACCAACCGGGAAATTTTACTGGATAATACGACATCCTGCCTAACCTTAAGCAGGTGTAATGCAGATTCTAGTCAGCTTGTCGGCGTAAAAATGCCGGAATATCAAGGTATTCCACATCATGACCGTCAGTCGCAGGACCTGTTCCTTGAGCACCACCCCTTGCACTCTTACGAACGACTGCTGGCTTGTCATAATTTGCGTAAGGAGACTGGACAGGAGTGGTAGGACGAGATGAACCCGTTGCACTGCCATTTCCGCCACGCTGGCCGTAAGGAGAAGCGCCACCGGCTGCTACAGCTCGAGTTTGAACTTGCTGTGGCACTGCACGAAGTCCGGCTTGCTGCTGGTGCCCTAAACCCGTTGCAACAACAGTCACTCGAAGCTCACCTTCCAGCGCCTCGTCAATAGCCGTTCCGACAACCACTGTGGCGTCATCTGCAGCGAAGGCACGAACAACATTACCCACTTCTTCAAATTCACCAATCGCCATATCCATACCTGCAGTGATATTTACGAGAATACCTCGAGCACCAGCCAGATCGATGTCTTCGAGCAGCGGGCTGGAAATAGCCATTTCAGCAGCATCCGTGGCACGCGTGTCACCACGACCAACGCCAGAACCCATCATAGCCAGACCCATCTCACTCATAACCGTACGAACGTCAGCAAAGTCAACGTTGATCAGGCCAGGATTGGTGATCAGCTCGGCAATTCCCTGCACCGCACCGCGCAGCACATCGTTGGCAGCCCTGAATGCATCTAGAAGGCTGATATTCTTGCCCAGAACAGAGAGCAATTTTTCGTTAGGAATGGTGATCAAAGAATCCACATGTGCTCGGAGCTCTTCGATACCAGCTTCTGCAGTGCGCATGCGCTTATTACCTTCGAAAGGAAAAGGCTTAGTAACAACAGCTACTGTCAAAACACCCATTTCACGAGCGATCTGAGCGACTACTGGAATTGCTCCAGTTCCGGTTCCACCACCCATACCGGCAGTGATGAAAAGCATGTCAGTGCCTTCGATTAGATCCTGGATGCGTTCACGATCTTCCATCGCCGCTTGACGACCGATTTCAGGGTTTGCACCAGCGCCTAATCCTTTGGTGATGCTCTGACCGATATGTAAAACAGTTTGTGCATCCATATTCTTCAGCGCCTGTGCATCTGTATTGGCACAGATGAAGTCAACGCCTTCGATGCCAGATGCCACCATGTGCTGCACGGCATTACTGCCACCACCACCAACACCAATTAATTTTATAACTGGCGCATCATTTATTGAATCAACAAGTTCAAACATTGTATGTATCTCCTAATCTAGTTTCTTGAGTCGTACGTTCTCTTTGCGATCGGTATCTTGTGTACCGTTTTCGCTCCCGGGGCCAAACTTAAAAATTCTTTCTTATCCAATCAGTCATTAGCGTCAACAAGCCTTTCTTAGAGCGAGTATCAACAGGTTCACTGCGAGGATTACTTCGACTTCGCTGCCCATAAAGAAGCAGTCCAACACCTGTGGCATGGATAGGGTTTCTGGCCATTTCTGACAGACCGTTTACATGCTGTGGCACTCCCAATCTTACTGGCATATGAAAAATCTCCTCGGCCAGCTCTACTACGCCTTCCATCTTTGAAGTACCACCGGTAAGAACTACACCAGCTGCACAGGCGTCTTCAAATCCACTTCGTCTTAGTTCTCCCTGAACCAATCCCAACAATTCTTCATACCGAGGTTCTACAACCTCTGCCAGCGTTTGCCTTGCCAGACGACGCGCATTACGATCACCCACACCCGGCACTTCTATCATGTCATCCGGGTTTGCCAGCTGACGAAGAGCACAGGCATATTTCACTTTTATTTCTTCAGCAAACTGAGTCGGAGTTCTAAATGCAACAGCAATATCGTTTGTGACTTGATCGCCTGCAATAGGTATGACCGCTGTATGTCTGATGGCACCTTCAGTAAAGATTGCGATGTCAGTTGTACCGCCACCCATGTCAACCAAAAGAACTCCTAAATCTCTTTCATCATCTGTTAAAACCGAATGGCTTGAAGCGAGTTGTTCAAGGATGACATCTTCCACCTCAAGATTACATCTTTGTATGCACTTTGCGATGTTTTGAGCAGCACTGATGGAACCTGTAACAAGGTGTACCTTGGCTTCCAATCTTACACCTGACATACCTACTGGTTGATGTATTCCATCCTGATTATCGATGATAAATTCTTGAGGTAGTACATGCAGAATTCTTTGATCAGCTGGAATCGCAACCGCCTTCGCAGCATCTACAACTCTGTCTACATCATCTTGCGTAACTTCAGCATTCTTAATAGCCACAATGCCATGCGAGTTAAGGCTCTTAATGTGAGACCCGGCAATGCCCGCAAACACTGATCGGATTTGCACATTCGCCATACGTTCTGCTTCCTCAACCGCTTTTGTAATGGCATGAACGGTTGCATCGATATTGATGACAACACCTTTCTTTAACCCTTGCGACGGATGTGAACCCAATGCAATAAGCTCAAGACCGCCCTCCTCATCAACTTCAGCGACAAGTGCAACGATTTTCGACGTACCAATGTCGAGCCCAACAACCATTTGTTTCTCTGGCGTAGACACCATTAGGATCCTTTTCTCATTCCACTGCCTCTTGTACAGATTGCGTCAGCTGTGTTCCCAGCAGCGTAGCCGCACCTGTGCGCCCATATCCACCCAACGCAAATCCATTGCTATAGCGCATATCAAACGTCGTCGCAGCGCTTTCTGATTCACCACCTATCGATTCAGCTGGCTTGCCAACAAGACGATCGAACACGTCGAGAAAACGATCGAATCGAAGGTCTCTATTTTCGTAGCCCAGTCGCACTGTCACTTGATTGGATAGCTCCAAAGTTTGTGATCCACGCCTGTCCTCACGCAACGCATCGAGCGTCACATTAAACCGCGCAAGCCTTGCCTCATAATCCCTGAACGTGTCAAGTAAAACACCATGACGTCCAGGCGCTCCAGTGATCTGAGGTAACGTGCTAAACACCTCATACCATTGCACGTAACGTGGGTTATCCAACTGAAGTTGAGGTGGTGAGAACAATTCCAATCGTTTGCTAATCAAACTATCTTCGTTCCACCTGGCAGTGGGTTCATGTTCTTCCACATGCACTTCGATCCTTGAGGGCCAAACACGGCTCACTCTTGCATTGGCAACCCACGGTAAAGCATCGACTGCATGTCGAACTCTATCGATGTTCAGACTATAAAAACCCGCAGTTGTAAACTGTTCCACTTCAGCTATCAAAGTGACTCGGTCTTCGTAGTCAACGGTGCCTAATATATCCACATTAGTGACCGGAAAATGAATGGGATCCTGCGCCAATCGAGAACCAACGACACCCATTACAGCTAAGGCAATCAAGCCAATTGCACCAATGCTCCAGCGTGTTGAGGAGGAAACTCGTTGCGGTGCCAAAGGCAACACTGGACCTGACCCTAAAAGCTGTTCCGCAGTGGTGCTCATGCAGCGAGCTCCTCAGAACTTAACGTGTCTGACAAGATTTGCATGCACACGGTTTCAAAATCAACACCAGCCTGACGTGCCGCAATCGGGACAAGACTGTGACTGGTCATGCCTGGTGCTGTATTGCACTCAATGAAATGAGGCTCTCCAGCATCATTCAACATGAAGTCAACCCTAGCCCAGGTCCGGCAACCCAGCGCCTCAAATGAGCCTAATGCCATGCCTTCAATCTTTCGAGTAATTGCCGCAGGTAGATCTACTGGACATTGATACTGCGTATCTTCAGCGAAGTATTTTGCTTGATAATCATAGAAACCACTTGCGGGAACCATGCTCACCAATGGAAGGACCGTATTACCAATAACAGTTGCAGCCAGCTCTAGTCCTGACATCCGTTTTTCAACCAACACAGGACCGTAGCGCCTAGCTTCATGAAACGCGCTAGCCAACTGATCTTTCGTATCAACTAACGATACACCAATACTTGAGCCTTCCAATGTCGGCTTTACAACCACTGGATACTCAATGGAATCCGCAGCCAATCTTGCATCCTCAAGAGTGAAGACAAGCCTTGCCGTCGGTGTCGCTACACCGGCAAGAGAGACCAGCGCTTTTGCGCGCCATTTATCCATGCATAAAGCTGATCCAAGAACACCTGTCCCTGTGTAAGGAATACCTGCCAACTCCAGGGCTCCTTGCAATGTTCCATCCTCCCCGCCGCGACCATGCAGAATCAGGAAGGCTCGATCAAAACCACCCTCAACGAGTACATTAGCTATATCCCGACCGGCATCCATGGCATGAGCATCAATACCTGCAGACGTCAGTGAATCAAACACCTGCTGACCACTCATCAAAGATACTTCGCGCTCGGCTGACCAGCCGCCCATAACCACAGCCACCTTGCCAAACCTACCCGGATTGAAGTTACGAATACTAAATAGAGATTCAGTCATGTTCAGCCTCCTTTCGAGCTGCCATGCCTTCTATTGAAAAATAGCTAGGCATCGATAACGCCAAACTGCCAACTGATCCGGCACCCAAGGTCAGCACAATGTCGCCATCTTCTATGATCCGCTCAAGTGCAACAGGGGCATCGACAATATCCTCTACGAATATCGGCTCAACAGCACCGCGATTTCGAATAGCCCTTGCCAGCGCTCTACCATCAGCGCCAGTTATGTGTTCTTCGCCCGCTGCGTAAACTTCACTCAGGATAAGCACATCACACAATGACAATGACTCAGCGAAATCTTCGAATAGGTCTCGCGTGCGAGTAAATCGATGTGGTTGAAATATGACAACCATCCGCCGCTCTGGCCATCCACCGCGAATCGCTTTAAGAGTTGCAGTCACCTCGGTAGGATGGTGTCCGTAGTCATCCAACATCTCAGCCGTACCGCCGTCAAAATGTAATAGCCCATGCGGTTGTGCACGACGTCCAATTCCTGCGAACCGCGATAGCGCCCTTTTACTAGACTTCACAGGTACACCAAGCTCTAAAGCAACAGTTATTGCCGCCAGTGCATTCAGCACATTGTGCCTACCGGGGAGGTTCAAAGCGACATCTCGAATTTCGCTACTGACATCGCCACCGTCATCAATTCTTACATCGAAGTACATCCGTAATCCTTCTTGGCGGACATTAAACGCCTGTACATCAGCGGCATCATCAAAACCATAGGTTCGTACGGGTCTGCCCACCCTTGGCAGTACATCCCGGATATGCTCGTCGTCGATACAGACAATAGCCAATCCGTAGAATGGCAAGTGCATTAGAAAATCAACAAACGTCTGCTTCAACTTTTCAAAGTCTCCGCCATACGTGGATAGATGATCAGCATCGATGTTGGTGACGATAGACATGACCGGTTGTAAATACAGAAATGATGCATCACTTTCATCCGCTTCGGCCACTAACCATTCTGACTGCCCCAGATAAGCATTCGCTGAAGAACTGTTCAAACGACCACCAATGACATAAGTCGGGTCCATTCCACCTTCAGTCAGCAGACTGGCAACCAAGCTCGTTGTAGTGGTCTTTCCGTGAGTTCCAGCAACAGCGATTCCTTGCTGAAAACGCATAAGCTCTGCCAGCATTTCAGCGCGGCGAACAACAGGAATACGCATTTCTCGCGCATAAACAAGCTCTGGGTTGTCATCGGGTACAGCGGTTGAAATTACAACAACATCAGCATCCTCGACATGTTCCGCCGCATGACCCTGTTTAACATCAACACCGAGCCCAACGAGCCTTTGTGTCAGCGCATTACTGCCAAGATCCGAACCACTGACTCGAAATCCCAGATGATGCATAACCTCTGCAATTCCTCCCATACCGACTCCGCCGATACCGATGAAATGCATGGTACGAACCCGACGCATCTGCCCCTTCACAACTGGCGAGATATCAACAACCATCAGATGGATACCTCAACGAGTGCATCCGCCACGGCTGCAGCTGCTGCGGGTATGAAACAGCTGCGAGCGGCTGAGCGCATCTTGCCGAGCGCTATCGGGTCCATTAGCAATGTGCGGATAATCTTTGCAAGAGTTTCAGGAGTGAGTCCATCCTGGGGCATCAGCACAGCAGCACCCACGGACGAAAGATGTTCGGCATTTTTTGTTTGATGATCATCTACCGCGTACGGAAACGGTACCAATATGCTTGGAAGGCCTAAAGCACTCAGTTCAGTCACAGTCATCGCACCACTACGACAAATGACAAGATCAGCGTGTTGATAAGCAGTAGCAATATCATCTATAAATTCCGAAACAGTGCAATCTGCTTTAGTGGCCGATTGATACAGACCTCGAACCAGATCACCATCATGCATACCGGCTTGATGACGCACCTCTACCGGTTCATCAAGTTGTGCAATCGCCAATGGAACAATCTCATTAAGTGCACGAGCACCACGACTCCCACCCACAATTAAAATACGAAATGGCAAAGCTTCACGGCAGCGTTGTGATTTTTCTGGTGTTGAATTCGCCAGTTCTTCAAAAATTTTATTTACCGGATTCCCCACAACCTGTTCATTAACATTACTACTAAACGTACCAGGAAAAGCTGAAAAAACTCGACGAGCTAAACCGCTTAAGTGGCGATTAGTCATACCTGCAACTGCGTTCTGCTCGTGCAACACCAGAGGTTTTCGCAAAATCAGTGCTGCGATTCCAACTGGGCCAGAAACAAATCCACCCATTCCAAGAACTGCCCGCGGCTTAAGCGAATAAACAATCTGCAAACTCTGCAAGCAGGAAAGCATTAACTTAAAAGGACCAGTAAGAGTTTGCAAGACTGTCTTGCCACGAAGACCCGCCACAGAGATCCAGCGAATATCAATACCTGCTGCTGGCACTAATCGGGCCTCTAGACCTGCGTGCGTACCTAGCCAAACAACAGGGATATCACGCTGTCGTAATTCATCGGCAACCGCCAACGCAGGGATAACATGTCCACCAGTACCACCAGCAGCGATAACTACGGGATGCATCATGCAGCACCTCCGGACGATTTGAGAGCCCGAGAATGCAAACTAAGATGAGCGTTTTGGCGCAACTCCCATTCAACTTTAAGTAATAAGCTGAAAGTAATGCAGAACACGACTGCACTACTACCGCCATAACTCATTAATGGAAGCGTTATGCCTTTTGTCGGCAAAATCCCAAGATTCACCCCCATGTTGATAAACGATTGCAATCCGATCCACGACCCAATTCCCAGCGCCAGAAAACCTGCGAATCTATTGTTTTGTTGGTCGGCAATTTTGGCCAATCGAAAACAACGCCAAACAATGAAGCTATAAAGCAAAATCAGGAACAAGGCACCAAGCATTCCCAATTCTTCGCACAACACTGCAAAAAGAAAATCTGTATGGGATTCTGGTAAATAAAACATTTTCTGGATGCTGTTGCCAAATCCTGAACCGGTTAAACCACCGCCACCAATGGCAATGAGTGAGTTGGATAATTGGTAACCCGATCCATACTGGTCAGCAAAAGGATCCAGAAAACTGCTAAACCGACGAAGCCGATAAGGAGAGGTCAGGATTAGCACAGCACCAACACTACCCAGCACTGCCACAATGGCCATGAACTGACTAAATCGTACGCCAGCAACAAGTATCATGATGACTGTTGTAGCGACAATAACTACCGCTGCACCAAAATCAGGTTCCAGCAGCAGCAATGCACCTGCTACACAAATAAGGCCTAAAGGCCGTACAAAACCACCGAACGTGGTCTGCACAAGATATCCACGCCGAACGAGATAGCCAGCCAGGTAGACAATAACGAAAAGTTTGACGGTTTCTGATACCTGAATAGTAAAGAAACCAACGTCTATCCAGCGCCGACTGCCGTTTACTTCCTTGCCAATGCCTGGGATAAGAACCACCAGCAGAAAGGCGAGCGAGGTAACGATGAGATGCGGCCCATATTTTTCCCATACGGCCAAAGGTAATCGAAAAGTCAAAATACCAAAGACGCAACCAATGCCTAGAAACGTCAACTGGCGGATCAGGAAGTGAAACGGGTTACCGTAATATTTTGCTGCGAAAGGCATCGATGCCGAACCAATCACAGCTGCGCCAAACAATCCAAGCACCAGAATTGCTATGAGCAGTGCATGATCAAAAAAATGATCAGACTTGATTGGACTGGCCAATTGCACCGACTCAGGTGTGCGTCCGGTTGCGACTCTGGATACTAGCGAGCTCATGCTGCCAATACCTCTTCAACCGTTGCGGCAAACTGCTCACCACGATCTTCAAAATTTCGAAACATGTCAAAGCTTGAGCACGCAGGTGACAACAACACAACATCACCTTTGTCCGAACGCCGCTTAGCAATTAACACCGCATCACGCAGGTCCTCCGCCAGCAAAAGCTCTACACTTCCATCTAATTGATCACGTATCTGTGCACGATCACGCCCCATTAGAATGACAAGTTTGACGTGCTGCGACACAACGTCACGCATCAAGCTGAAATCGGCTCCTTTTGAGATTCCTCCCGCAATTAACACAACCGGACCAGGCATAGCCTGTATCGCTTTACTGCAGGCATCAATATTTGTGCCTTTGGAATCGTTGTACCAGCGAACACCAGAGCTCTCACCCAAATATTCACTGCGATGCGGCAACCCATAAAACCCGATGATACTTTCACGAAGAGCTGTAAACGGCACCTTAAGAGGCTCGATTAACGCAAGTACAGCCAACGCATTTGCCACATTGTGATCCCCTGGAACTGACAGGTCCTGCTGCGCTAGAAAGGCAAAATGGTCATCACATAACCACAACTTATTTTCTTTTTCAGTTCGATGCCAACGCGTACCCACATCTGGCTCAAGAGACAAGCTGAATCGCTCGCATGTACCACTTAGCTCCTCATCAGGTTGCGGCCAAGTTCGAGGATCATCCTGATTAACAACGATGTGCTCAGCTTGAGCATAGAGTGTGCGTTTAACTGACGCGTACTGCTCTATATCTGAATATCGGTCTAGGTGATCATCACTGATGTTTAATACGGTAGCCGCCAGCGGCCTTAATGAGCGTGTTGACTCCAGTTGATAACTGGATAATTCCAGGACATAAACGTCAGCAGCCTTATGCAAACTATCAAGCGCGGGTAATCCTATGTTCCCGCATGCAATGGCTTTAATACCCGCTCCTTGCAATGCTTGGGCAATCCAGGAGACAACAGTACTTTTGCCGTTCGATCCGGTAACCGCAATAACAGGAGCGTCTACCACATTGGCAAATAGCTCGATGTCGCCAATCACATCAACACCAGCTTCAAGCGCGCTTTGAATAGCGGCATGAGATCGCGGTACGCCAGGGCTTAACAGAAGCACATCAAATTGCACAAACAATTCACTCGTAAAATGTTTGTGCAATGGACAAGTTAGGGAGCTCTCCAGCCATATTGTCGAATCGCCCTCATCTGCTACTTCAAAAGTAATTGAGTGCAACTGAAGAAAACGCGCTACTGATTCACCAGTGGCGCCATAGCCAACGATGAGAACACGCTGAGAATTGAGTGACCGCGGATGCATTAGCGAATCTTCAAGGTCGATAGACCCACCAATACAAGAATCACAGTGATAATCCAGAATCGCACAATGATGCGTGGCTCTGGCCATCCTTTCAATTCGAAGTGATGATGGATAGGCGCCATTCTGAAAATTCGCTTACCAGTCAACTTATAGGAGCTAACTTGCAATATGACGGACACCGCTTCAAGCACAAATATGCCACCCATAATGAACAGAACGAATTCCTGTCTCACCATAATCGCCACAGCACCCAGTGCTGCTCCGATACTCAAAGCGCCTACATCTCCCATGAATACTTGTGCCGGGTAGGTGTTAAACCACAGAAAACCCAAACCGGCACCAACAAGTGCACTGCAGAAAATAGTGAGCTCACCCGCCCCTTTAATATTTGGAATACCTAAATAGCTGGCAAAAAGTGCGTGCCCAGCCAAATAAGCAATGAGCCCCAGCCCAGCTGCAACCAGAACCGACGGCAGAATGGCTAACCCGTCCAGACCATCTGTCAGGTTAACGGCGTTACTGCTACCAACAATGACCAAAAATGAAAAAGGAATGAACACCCAACCCAGGTAAATACCCGCTTCCTTGAAAAATGGAATGAGTAGTTCAAGCTCTGCAGGATCGGAAGCCGTTGAGTAGAGCACCACAACAGCTGCCAGAGCGACAACAGTCTGTGACAGTAATTTTTCACGTGCGGTCAAACCAACAGAATTAGACAACACCACTTTACGATAATCGTCTACCCAACCTATGGCACCAAAACCAATCGTAACAAACAGGACGATCCACACTTGCTTGACCATCAGGTCAGACCATAGAAGCGTGCTCAATGCAACAGCTACAATGATCATGGCACCACCCATGGTGGGGGTTCCCGCCTTCACCAGGTGTGACTGAGGTCCGTTACTGCGAACTGATTGCCCAATCTTCGCATCTGTTAACCACCGAATCAGCTTCTTACCAAAAACCAGACAGATAATTAGAGCTGTTAATGCTGCAAAAATGGCTCGTACGGTAATGTACTGAACAATTTCAAATCCGGGGTCGATGACTGCCAACCATTCACCGATCAGGAGCATCATAAATTACGCTCCTGGCTCACCACACGACGGCTCTTTGGTGCAGGCATCAACGCCTTAACCACTCTTTCCATTCGTGAGCCGCGCGAGCCTTTTACCAACACAGTGACTCCAATTTCAAGGTGCTGCTTTAAATCAGCAACTAAGGCTTCTTGATCAACAAAATGTCCTCCAGAGCTAATTGAGGCTTTTTGTCTAGAGGCTTCTTTAGTAGATGTGGACTTGGGCGCGGGCCCAGCATCTGACAGCGATATCATCGGAGTAATAGAGGTAGAAGACACAGCCGGTTTCACAATTACTGCCGCTGACTTCGCACCTTTGAAAGCCTTGTACGCATGAGATGCTAAAGGTCCCGTTGTCCACAAGCCCTCAATGCCAAGTTGCTTCGCATACGCACCGACTCGCGCATGCAAATCTTCAGATTCATCACCCAGTTCAGCCATATCCCCCAGAACTAGGTATCGAACACCGTCGTAACGGGCAAGAACATTGATCGCCTCTTTTGCAGAATCTGGGTTGGCGTTGTAACTATCGTCAATAAGTGTTGCTGAGCGTACACCTGGCTTTTTTTCCAATCGACCTGGAATGGAACGAACACTTTCCAAACCTCTAACAATGTTTGCTGACTGTACATCTACACACTGAACAGCGGCAATAGCGGCAAGTGCATTCATTCCATTATGATCACCACTAAGCTGAAATCTGGGTGATAACTTAGTGCCTAGTGTTTCAATATTAAGACCAGCACCGGGTATTCCCTGTACATCACAACCTGACGACAGTCCAAATTCACGTTTATTGCAGTGCGAGGCAGTGTCACGCATAAAGTCAGCAAACGCATCGTCAGCATTGATTACTGCGTATCCGTCTTGCGACAGCCCGGCATATATCTCCGACTTTGCGCGGGCAATGCCTTCTTTGCTGCCAAATCCTTCTAGGTGTGCAGATCCGACGTTGTTGACAACTGCGACGTCGGGTTTGGCAATTTGAACAAGACGGGCTATTTCACCCGCATGATTTGCACCCATTTCAATAACGGCATACAAATGATCAGCGCGCATATCCAGCAGAGTTAATGGCACGCCTATTTCGTTGTTTAGATTTCCTTTGGTGGATAACACAGGGCCCAATTGTCGCAAAATAGCCGCAATAATCTCCTTAACGCTAGTTTTGCCATTGCTGCCGGTTACGGCAATGATCGGTATACCAAAACGCGATGCCCACCATGTGGCCAAACGTCCAAGCGCAACGGTGGTGTCTTCGACGACAAGCTGTGGCAGGTCAGTTTTCATAACTTTATGAACAACGATGGCAGCAGCTCCTGCTTCTATCGCTGCATCCACAAAATCGTGACCATCAAAACTTTGACCCTGAATAGCAATGTAAAGATCACCTGAGGCCAAAGTTCGTGTGTCAATACTGACATCTCGGACATGCACATCTGCTCCCAGCAAATTTGCCTGTAAAGCTGACTCACAGTCTGCAAGCGAAAACCCCATTGTCATGAGGCTACCTCTAATGCTGCCAATACCTCAGACCTATCACTAAAGGGATATTTGGTTTTACCTATTATTTGATAGTCTTCATGACCCTTACCGGCAACCAGCACAAGATCGTCCAATTCTGCGTGTTGAACGGCATGTCTGATTGCAGTTGAGCGATCGGCAATTACAATAACAGCGTCGGCGTTGGCGAATCCTTTCATTGCCCCATTAATTATGTCGAGTGATGATTCGGTACGCGGATTATCATCTGTTAAAACAATGTGATCAGCGCTCTCTGCAGCTGCTGCCATCGGCGCACGCTTGCCGACATCACGATCTCCTCCACAACCAAATACGACCCACAATTTACCTTTGCAATGAACACGGACTGCCTCTATCGCCATACTTAAGGCTTGAGGCGTATGCGAGAAATCTACCACCACGGTTGGGGCATTCTCCCCACCAAATCGCTCCATACGACCCTCTACTGGTTTAACCGACAGCAGACAATGACGAGCTTCATTAGCAGCCACGTCGCAGGCTCGCAAACTTGCGTAACAAGCCAACAAATTCTCAACGTTGAATCGGCCCAACAGTGGAGAATTAATTATTTCATTATCAAGCCCTTCAATCAGGTTGAAACGCAGCCCGGCATCGTGAGTAGTGATTTTATCAGCGCGAATTTCAACAACATCGTTAGCTGACGAATGATCCGCTGTTATCTGGTAAGCAAAACGCTTAAGCATTGTGCAATTTTGCAGAAGATCCTGCCCAAGCGCATCATCGCCGTTCACAACAATCGATGACAATCCTGGCCAACTAAACAATGCCGCTTTAGCTGATCGATACGCCTCTAAGGTCTTGTGATAATCCAGATGATCACGACCAAAATTGGTTAGCACCGCAACATCAAGAGCTAAGCCATCAAGACGCCCTTCTGCCAGGCCATGTGATGATGCTTCAAGCGCTACAACAGATGCTCCTTGATCTCGAAGACTAGCCAACATCCGCCGTAGTGTAACGGCGTCAGGCGTAGTCAGTTCTGTGCTCCGTAAATCATCACCCAAACCCCAACCAAGTGTGCCGATATATCCGCAATTCAGATCAATGCTGTCAAACGCTTGCGCGATGAATCGACAGACCGATGTTTTGCCGTCGGTTCCAGTAACTGCAATTAACTTCATCGAATGGTCAGGCTCTCGATAGAATCGCGAAGCAATTTCTGCACAATGCTTGCTCAGATGATCTATTGCGATAATAGGGACATTGCTTTTTTTCAGCGCTTGAACGGCTGACGTAAAGTCTTCAATTGAATCTGAAGACGCAGCAACAGCGACAGCACCCGACGCAACTGCCGATTCGGCAAATCGCATTCCGTGAGTCTCTACACCCTCTAGCGCAAGGTACAAGTCACCTGGCTCAACAAGCCGACTATCAAGACACACTCCCTGAATTTTCAGAACTGGCATATCCACAGTCACCCAATCCTGCAGCAATTCATTTAGCAACCAAGTATCAGGCGTAATCGTAGTCACGATCTATCACCTGCTTTTGATGGCTTTGCAACCGTGACTGCAGCACGCCGATCACTAACAGCATCTGGCTCAATACCACCAAGTCGCAATCCTTGAGACATGACGTCTGCAAATACAGGAGCCGCAACCACTCCACCGTAATGCTGACCAGCCTTGGGATCTTTGACCACCACCACCACTGCAAGGCGTGGATCTGATACTGGGGCAAAGCCGGCGAATACAGCGATGTAGCGATTCTCTGCATACCCACCTTCCTGCGACCGATGCGATGTTCCAGTTTTACCAGCCACACGGTAACCAGGAACTTGTGCACGTTTACCAGTGCCTTTCGTAACGACGGATTCCAACATTACCTGCACTTCTTTCGCTATCGATGCATCTATTACCCTCGTTCCGACGGGAGCCTCGTCAAGAGCCAAATAGGACACTGGCTGCATAACTCCATCATTCGCCAGAGTTGCATAGGCTCTAACGAGTTGCACAGCTGACACTGAAATACCATATCCATAGGATATCGTGGCTTGTTCAATATAATTCCAGACAGTTGGGTGATTAAAAAAACCAGCAACTTCTCCGGGGAATTCTGTGCCGGGTGGATTGCCAAAACCAAAGGAATCAAAAACCGACCACATCTGTTCCTCATCAAGCTCACGGGCTATTTTACTGATACCCACATTGCTTGATTTAGTCACGATGCCAGGCAGGTCGAGCCATCCGTGATCCTTGCCATCGTCAGTTATTTCATATTTGCCAATGGTGTAACGACCGGGAGATGTATAAACAATATCGTCAGATTTAAATTTTCCGGAATCCAGAGCTGCGGCAATAGTGAATGGCTTCATTGTTGAACCTGGCTCAAACACATCGGTGGCTGCCCGATTCCGCTGCCGACCACCAGAGCGGTCGGAAACATCATTAGGGTTGTATGTCGGGTAATTGACCATGGCCATTATTTCACCCGTTTGGATGTCCATGACAACAACAGAGCCAGAGGCAGCCTCACTATCTATTACTGCTTTTTCCAAGGCGCGGTTGGCAAAATACTGCAACTGCCGATCAATACTCAAACGAAGATCTCTTCCAGGAATCGCAGGCTTTACGATATCCATTCCAGTAATCTCACGGCCATGTAAGTCTCGAATGACACGGCGCATTCCAGACTCACCAGCCAGATAATCCTCATAGGCCATCTCCAGCCCTTCCCGACCCTGATCATCTATTCCTGTAAAACCAACTAGATGAGCCGCAGCGCTTCCGCTCGGATAATACCGACGGTATTCTGTTTGCACATCGAGATGTTTCACACCCAATGCCAGCACTTGATCTACAAGCTCAGGAACCACATGTCGCTTGATGTAGATAAATTCGCGACCTGCCAGGACTGCACTGTCGACCCGACGCTGTAATTTGTCAGGATCAATCTGCAGCACCAATGCTACCTTGCGTAAACCCTCGGGATCTTCAGCCAATTTATCCGGCACGCCCGACAATGAAGGAATAGGCGTACTGATAGCCAGTGGATCACCAGAGCGATCGAGTAAATCTCCACGATTGGCAGGAATTAGCACAGCTCTCAGCTGTCGAGCCTTGCCCTGGCTAATGTAATAGTCACGCTCAAAAAATTGTAAATGCGCGGTGCGCACTAATAGCGCCATCGCCATTGAGAGAAAACCAAGCATCACCATGCCACGACGCCTAGACCAGTCAGATGGCTTCGCAATCTTGGACGTCACTCTTTTCCTTGAGCTATTCATCGAACAATCATCACTGAACCATCCAACCCCGGAAAAACCATACCCAGTCGATCTGTCGCAGTGCGTTCAACCAACCCGTGTTCGGAGAATGTGCTTTCTTCTATTTGTAGCTGACTCCATTGCACATCCAGTGCGTTAACGGTTCGCTGATTTCGACTAAGCTCGACGTAGGCTTGAATACTCAAGTGCTTCGAGTACGCCACAGCGATGGCCGTACAGAAACAAAGTGCAGCAACCACGACCAATGAGAATGCATAACGGCTCAAAGCACACGCTCCGCAATACGCAACACAGCACTTCGCGCGCGAGGATTCTGCAAAAGCTCGTCGCTAGAAGCCTTGATAGGTTTGCCTATAACTTTCCACGGATGCGCTTCAATTGCAGGCTGAGGCAGGTGTCGAGGAATACGCGCGTCAGGAATCGGCTTCCTCAGCGCCCTTTTTACCAGCCTATCTTCCAGCGAATGAAAACTGATGACAGCCAAGCGGCCACCAACCTTGAGAATTTTTGCTGCTGAATCGAGCGCGGCGCTAATCGCATCCAGCTCACCATTCACCTTAATTCTTATGGCCTGAAAACTACGCGTGGCAGGATGATGATGGCGCTCCCATCGAGGGTGCGCAGCTTTCACAATTTCAGCCAGGCTACCCGTACGCGTTATAGGGTTTTCCAAGCGTGCAGAAACGATAGCACCTGCAATTCGCTTTGCGTATCGTTCCTCTCCGAACTCCCTAAGCACTTGCACCAACTCACCCTCACTCACACCAGCCAACCATTGAGCGGCCGACAGACCACTGCCAGGATCCATTCGCATGTCCAGCTCACCGTCACGCGAAAAGCCAAAACCTCTTTCAGCAACATCAAGCTGCGGTGAAGACACACCCAGATCCATCAGCAAACCGTCCACTTCTCCAAACCATTGCCGCACCTTAAGAACCTCTGCCATGTCAGCAAAATTCGACTGATGAATTGCAAACCTTTTTTCACCAGCAAAGCGCTGCTGTGCATCGGAAATGGCTTCTGGGTCTCTATCGAGCGCCAGCAGCTGCCCAGCTTCTCCGAGCTGTGACAATAAATATCCACTATGACCACCACGCCCATAGGTGCCATCGACATATATCCCGTCGGCTCGCTGCACTAATGCCTCAACTGCCTCACGCAACAAAACTGGCACATGACCAGACGCTGCAGATTCGTCTATATCAGTGCTCAAAACGATATGTTTTGCAGTTCTACCGGCATATCGGCCGGATCCATGTCATTAATTTCTTGCTTCCACTTATCAGATTCAACCTGCCAGGTTTGCTCATCCCAAAGCTCGAATTTTTTGCCCTGCCCTATGAGAACGGCTTTGCGATCCAGACTCGCGTATTCACGCAACTCAGTCGGTAACAACATTCGCCCTGTTCCATCAAGCTCAATATCCGTGGCATATCCGATGTAGATCCGCTGCATGTTTCGGGTGGCTCGAGACGAATTCGGCAACTCATTCAATTTTTGTTCAACGTCTTCCCAAACAGGCCTTGGATACACCACAAGGCAGCGACCTGGATCTGCAGTCACCACCAGCTCTTTAACACCATTTTCTTCAAGGCGAATTCGATGGTTTTTGGGCATTGCCAAGCGACCCTTGGCGTCAATACTCAATTTAGTGATGCCACGAAACCGCATGATTTTTTGGAATAATACCCACAATTTGCCACTTATTGGCACTGGAGCCCACTATACGACCCCTTGAATACACGGTCAATGTAAAGTAAGCCAATTCACAAAAATTCCCTTTCAAAGACAATGATTTAGTGATCTATCTCAGGATTATCATTTTCAATGACTTACGGCCATTTAGTAGAAATTAGATTACATATATAACGGAACTCACTCAATCCAATCCACCACGGATACACAGTTTTGCTATTCGTGCTTTTCAAGCACTCGTGGATTTCGGGAAGACCTCAACAAAGCCACATAAAATCAGGGTGCGCTTTGATACCCGTTACATCCTCTAGATTATTTGAATAGTCGAATTAAGGGTTCAGAAATTCGATCGAAATGCCGCAGACGAGCTATGAATCTAAAAATAGAAGCAAATGGCGCATGATGCAATTGGACTTAGACTGCATAAATCGCTGGATCTCAGGGAGCAACCAGATACTGTATCCCGCATCTATTGGTATCAGCTGCCCAGAATGCTCCATGCGAGGAGCCTTCACTACAAAACGCCGTAGCTACGACGACTACAGAGATACATTATCGTGCTCAGCCAACTGCCCTTCGTGTGACATACAGGTACATTTCTGGATCACTAACGCTATCGCTCAAACTAGAAAAAACAGTGAAGAAATACCCCATTTGTTCATGATGCCGGGAACAATAGTAGCCCTAGACCTGCGCGACCTTCCTGAGACTGTTCCTCCCAAAGTGGTTGAATATTGCATATCAACGGTTGACGTATACGCCTCTGGTAACCTCACAGCTACAACGGTTTTGGCCAAATCAACTCTTGAAGCAATATTTGATGAGCATCTACCCGAACGTAACGGCAAGTCATCCCTTGCAGAACTCATTCAGGAATCAACAGAGTCAATAGGCTTGAAAAAGCCCTTACTGGCTCTTGCAAATTCACTCAAACCTGAAGGCAATTTGGACAGCCTATTATCTAGCAGCCAGTTTACGAGCAAAGACGGGGCGGACGCCATAATGTCGCTGCTGGACCGACTGATCAACTATCTATATGTGCTGCCCAACGACTTCGCAAAACTGGACAAGCAATTTGCAGAACTAAACCGTGTCGCAAATCTGTCCAGAAAAGGACTTGGCGATGAACCGTACAAACAAAAAGCAGCCTAGTGCATTCGCGTTCGCCTTTGCCTAACTAATAAAGTGGGAGTTGGCCGTAAGCCGGGTTCTGTCTAGGGTCATCATTCATCTAGGCGTCATGTCACCATGACGCTCAAGCGACCTACCCGGGGACAGCGCGGACCACGCCAATGTCCCTCTATTTGGTCTTGCTCCAGACGGGGTTTACCATGCCGTCGAATGTTGCCACCGACGCGGTGCGCTCTTACCGCACCCTTTCACCCTTACCGTCGCAGATTTACCAATCGGCAAATTTGCGCTTAGGCGGTTTGCTCTCTGCTGCACTTTCCGTAGGCTCACGCCCCCCAGGGGTTACCTGGCGTCTTGTCCAATGGAGCCCGGACTTTCCTCCACCAGCTTATCTGCCACTTACGTAACAGGCCGACAGCGATAACCTGGCCAACTCCCGTGCGCATGGTATCACCGACGCTGCTGTTGCAGGGCGCGATCGTAAGCTGTTTTTCGCGTCACTCCACATAATTCAGCCGCACAACGCGCCACCGTCTTCACTGGCAGATGCTCCAATAGCACAGAAAGGGTCTTATCAAGGTCCGCTGCCGGCATGACTTCTTGAGACGACTCGTCCTGCATGGCGGTTCCAGCCAACACCAGAACAAATTCCCCTCGCTGCTGATTGGCGTCCCCTTGGACTGTCGAAATCACATCTCGAACAGGACCATGCAAAAGAGTTTCGAAACGCTTGGTCAATTCACGCGCCAAGGTCATGGGTCGCGAATATCCAAACACCGAGGCAATGTCATTCAAACAATCGATAATGCGATGTGGTGATTCGTATATGACGATTGTGTGCGGCAACTGAGCCAGAGGTTGAAGCCATTTCTGCCTTGCGCCCGATTTTGATGGTGGAAAACCAACAAACTGAAACCGATCCGTTGGCAGACCACTCACACTCAACGCAGCCGTTACAGCACACGGCCCGGGAACAGTCGACACTCTGACGCCGGCACCATGACATGCACGAACCAGCCGATACCCAGGATCACTAATGAGCGGTGTACCCGCGTCCGTAATCAATGCGGCAGACGCACCGGTGTTCAAATGTTCGATTACCATATCGATTTGTGACTCCTCGTTATGCTCGTGGAGTGCCCAAGCACGCGTATCAATGCCATGATGTCTCAGCAGCGGTAGACTATGCCGAGTATCTTCCGCATAGATCCGATCTACCTGCTGAAGCAATTCAATAGCCCGTGCCGATAGATCATCTCGGTTCCCGATAGGGGTAGCAACAATGTACAGAGTGCGTTCAGAGAACATGGATTTCCTCAAAGGCCAGAACACCGACCTCAGACAATGTGGTAAACGCCTCAGCCGCTCGGCAAATGGCAAATCTGTGTACGGACAATCCCTTCGCAAGCAGCGAATGGACAATTCGTGGCGCGAGATGCTACCGACGTTCTGGCGTGCTGCTAGCCGTTACACACTGGCCGCGGCCAAGCTGCTGACCTTCTCGTTCGGAATAGCTGTGTTGTCGGCTTGTGTCTCACCTAAAGCAAGCCTGCCGCCTCTGGCCGATAGCCCGATGAACGCAAGGGTAACAGACCCTGCTGCCAGACGGCAGCTGCAACTTGGAAACCCGATAGCTGCGGCAGAGGTGTATGCACAAATGGCCAACAGAGCATCCAGCTCGGCCCAGAGAGAAGACTACTTGTTATTGGCTGCCGAAATACTTTTTGATCGGTCATTAATCCCGGAAGGTCGTATACCAATGACCAATTTGCCTTTCGAGTTGGCAGACATAACCTTACAGAACCGGCACGACATTCTGATTGCCAAGGATTATATCTTTGAACGTGAGGCCACACTAGCTCTGGAGACCTTGCCCAACCCACTAACGATAGAAAATGCCTTTCATCGTGCTCGCCTGTATGAGACGCAGGCGCAAGCTTATGCCATCTTGCAGGATCCAGATAATGAACTGATTGCCCGTATTGAACTCGAGCAACAAATCAACGACCCGGCCATACAACAGCGTGGTCATGAGCAAATCTGGCGCTTATTAACCACCCAACCCCTGTCCAGCTTGCGCCGCATGACAACCAACGTACGCGGCGACATCTATCAGGGCTGGATTGAACTAGCTCTAAGTCATACAGCTGCAGGCCTTGAAGGAGCCAAACGTCGAAATGGCATTAATGATTGGCAGCAGCGATTCCCAAACCACCCGGCGAATCCAGAATTCGTAACGTCACTCTATCTACCATCAAGTTTCGATAGCGATGTAACTAATGAAACGCCGATCAATCAAATCGCTGTGCTCCTGCCGCTTTCGGGCCGCAACACAGCCTCAGTGGCGGCAGCAATTCGTGACGGTATCGTAGCCGCACATGATCACGCCAAAAGCGTGCAAGAAGTCCCTGTCTTGCGTTTCTATGATGTCGGGGAAAACTCGGGCTATGCACGATCTGCCTTCGCCACGGCCGTTAACGACGGCGCCAATGCGGTGATTGGCCCCTTGCGTAAAGATGCCGTTGCGGCAATTGCATCGCAGCGGCAAGTGCCGGTTCCAACCATCACGTTGAACACCGTTCAGAGCTCCACACTAACGCCCATAGCCTCAAATGTCATTCAGTTTGGCCTCGCACCAGAGGATGAAGCCAGAAGCGCTGCAGCGCGAGCTGCCGGACTTTCTTTACTTAATGCAGTGATTTTTCAAACAGACGATTCTCGAGGGGAAAGAGAAGCACGCGCTTTCCAGGATGCTATGTATCTATACGGTGGCGACATCGCTCATACCGCCATATTGCCAAAAGACAAATACGATTATTCAGAACAAATAAAAGAAGCCCTGGGCATCGATAAAAGTGATGATCGATTTCGAACGCTGAGCGCGACAATCGGTGAGAAACTTTTTTTTGAGCCTGCAGTTCGTAACGATATTAATGTCATATTTCTAGCAGTAACCAACGAACAGGCCAGATCTGTTCGCCCACAATTAGATTTTTTCCACGCACGAGCTATTACCCGACTGGGTACTTCTAGAGTCGCAGGCATTGATGACAATGCCAAAAACAACAAGGATTTGAACACGATCTATTACCCTGATGCGCCTTGGGTGTTAAGAGAGTCTATGCAAGAAGACCCGGTTCGCGCACGCATCATCAAAACCTTCCCAGGCGCTGAGGGCGTTTACGCCAAACTGTATGCGTTAGGAGCTGACTCTTATCAGCTGGTGACCAATTTGAATGCCCTGAGCCAAGGACAACGGTTGCAAGGCTACACCGGTGGCTTAGAACTAGCACCAGATGGTCGCATTCGACGTCACTTGGACTGGGCACAGTATGTCAATGGAGTCAGCGAGCCTGTAAAGAGCGTTGAAGCACCACCGCTTCCGTCCATCTCCACTTCGTTAATAAACTGACGAACTAAATCCCCACTCACACTCTAGGCAAGGAGGCCTTTATGCAGAAGAGAGAACAAGGTGACCAATTTGAACTACTAGCCTGGTCCTGGCTCGAAAACCATGGCTATTCGCTCATTGAAAAAAAATTTACCAGACGAATCGGTGAGATAGATCTAATTGTCCGAGACCCAGACAATTCAACCGTCGTTTTTGTTGAAGTTAGATTCCGATCAAGTGAACGCTACGGTGGCGCCATTGAGAGTGTTGATTACCGAAAGCAGAGAAAACTTGCTCGTACAGCTAACAGCTGGCTACAGCGAAACTCCAACCAGAATACCCCAGCGCGGATAGACATCATCGCTCTGAAACCCGCACAACAAAACACACCACCGATAACCTATTGGTGTGGACTTGAGGTCACCTGGATTAAGAACGCCGTCGAAGACTAACAGTACGTCCACTTGATAATCGCAGAGTACTTTTGAACGAGACGATAATTATTGAGTGGATTGACTATAGACGCTATTTTACGATCTTCAAATTAGGTCGTTTTGTTTCTGCGGGCGCTGTTGGTCCTTTTTCAGGTTCCGATTTGTCAATCGGTGCACCTGAGCCTGGACCCGCTCCCGGACCCGGTGGCGTATCGTCTTGATCACCGAACATCATGCCTTGTCCGTTTTCACGCGCATAAATTGCTAAAACACTGCTTACCGGCACATGGACATCCATCGCAGTCCCACTGAAACGGGCATTAAACGTGACAGCCTCATTCCCTAGTACCAGGCTATGCGTGGCCTCGGGGCTAATGTTCAAGATAATTCGGCCATTTTCCACGAATGCTCTGGGCACCTCAACCACATCTAGGGAGGTGTCGACAAGCATGTACGGTGTTTGTCCGTTATCTACGATCCATTCGTACAACGCTCGGATAAGATAAGGTCTGCTGGATGTCATTGAGCCAATTCTCGTTCTGCATTACTCAAGCTCGCCTGAAAACCAGGGCGCGCAAAAATACGTTTGGCATATTGCCTTATAGGCGCTGCACGATCCGGCAATATGATGCCATAAGAGGGAAGCCGCCACAACAAAGGGGCCAGTGTAGCATCCAGGATGGAATATTCTTCACTAAAGAAATAGTTCATCGCAGAGAACACATCGGTAGCTGCTGTCAGCGACTCCGCGAGTTGGGTTCTCGCCTTAGCGAGCGATAACATCTGACCTGGGGCATCAGGCAGAAGCGAAATCCATTCAGAATCTATGCGATGCATGGTTAGACGTGTTCGGGCTCTTGAAATGGGGTCGGCCGGCATTAATGGAGGATGCGGGTACCTCTCATCAAGGTAGTCGATAATTACCCGTGAGTTATACAATACCAAATCACGGTCTACCAATATTGGCAGCGTGGCGTTAGCAAGGTTATCACTGAGACCTTCTGGCAAAGATCCAGGCTCCACTGAAATCACAGTGGCATCTATACCTTTTTCTGCCAGGGCCAACCTCACCTGATGACAGTGAAAACTATCGTCTTGAGAATAAAGGACCACAGCTGATCGCCGATTTCCAATATTCGAACCCCGCGGCCCAACCACTCGATTAATCTCCCAAGAAAATAAAAGCGGGCCATTTATTACAATGGCCCGCGGGTCCTTCTCGCTCACAACTTTGGATAAAAAGCTTCGAGCTAAAACCTACTGAAAAGCAAAACAAGACCGTTAATTAAACAACGTCCTTCCAGTACTCCTTCTTCAAAGCATAAGTCAGACCTAACAAACCGAATAGAAACAACATGACCCAAATGCCAATACGATGCCGCGTTTCCTTAATCGGATCACTCATATAAGCCATGAAATTGGTGATGTCTGCTATCAATTTATCGTATTCGTCTTCTGACAAAAATCCCGGCGTTTCAATTTCCAGCGAAGTGATTGGCAGGACGCCGTGAGACTCCTCGCCAAAAACAGGCACTGCCCAGCCTTGTAGATCGCCCAAAACATGTGGCATTGCCGTGCCAGGGTAAACCAGATTGTTAACACCCGTAGTCGTTTTCGACGGATCCAGATAATAGGATTTCATATAGGTATAAATCCAATCTACACCACGGGACCTTGCCGTCAACGCCAAGTTAGGAGGGCTAACGCCAAACGCCTGTTTGCCATAGTCGACAGTCATTGCGTTAGTCATCAGCGCACCTACTTTGGTGGGCTCCCCGGCTTTATCAGTCGTAAATATAAGGTTACGTTCAACATCTTCTTCAGATAGTCCAAGGTCTGCAGCCATTCTGCTATAGCGCTGATAGCCAGCTGTGTGACAACCCATACAGTGATTGACAAAAGCTTGTGCACCCCGTTGCAACGACTTCTTATTGCCTTGATCTATAAGCGGGGACTCGAGACTAATCGATGAGCCCGCAGCTTTTGCAGTATTCAGGAGCACCAATAAAGCCAGAGTCAGCATAGCAGCCGTAACTACCAGGATAATTCGTTGGTTTTGCGCTTGTGTTGTCCGTTTGCTCACTGTCTTGACTCTCAGTGGCTTGGCACGATTTTTCCTGATCAATGTGTGACCCTCTCCGGCAGCGGCTTCGTCGATTCGTATTTACTGACAAAATACAGACCTATAAAAAATCCAAAGTAGATAAGGCTACAGATTCGAGATAACAAAGTACCCATCGGCGTAGGCGCTTGCAATCCAAGGTATCCCAGGATGACAAATGCGATTACAAAGGTTGCAAGCAATGCCTTGTAGGCCATAGAGCGGTAACGGATAGATCTGACCGGGCTTTTGTCAATCCAAGGAAGGAAAAACAACACGACTATCGCACCACCCATGGCCATAACACCACCCAGCTTGTCAGGAACCGCCCGCAAAATCGCGTAAAACGGAGTGAAATACCATACTGGAGCAATATGATCAGGTGTCTTCAATGGATCTGCAGGAATAAAGTTAGCGTGTTCTAGAAAGTATCCGCCCATCTCTGGTGCAAAAAACACGATAGCAAAGAAGATGATGAGAAAGACAACCGCACCCATAAGGTCTTTGACCGTGTAATAAGGGTGAAAAGGAATTCCATCTTTCGGAATGCCATCAGCATTCTTGTTTTTCTTTATATCGATACCGTCTGGGTTATTGGAACCCACCTCATGAAGCGCCATGATATGCGCCACTACCAAAAACAGCAGAACCAGCGGTACAGCGATGACATGTAATGCAAAGAATCGATTAAGCGTTGCGTCAGAGACAATATAATCACCTTTCAACCAAAGCGTTAGCGCATCGCCGATACCAAAGGGGATAGCACCGAACAAGGAAATAATAACCTGCGCGCCCCAATAGCTCATCTGGCCCCAAGGTAATAGATAGCCCATGAATGCTTCAGCCATCAGGCAGACATAGATAAGCATGCCAAACACCCAAAGTAGCTCACGTGGCTTTTTATAAGAGCCATACATAAGTCCCCGAAACATATGCAGATAGACGACCACAAAAAACATGGATGCGCCTGTGGAATGCATATAACGTATCAGCCAACCGAAATTGACATCTCGCATGATGTATTCAACCGACGAGAACGCAAGGTCACCGTCTGGTTTGTAGTTCATAGTTAGAAAAATACCGGTAATGATCTGTATGGCCAGAACCAACATTGCTAGGCCACCGAAGTAGTACCAGAAGTTGAAATTTTTCGGCGCATAATACTTGGTAATGTGCTCTTCAAGAAGCTTGGTGAGCGGAAATCGTTCATCAATCCAGCCCATCAGGCTACCGCTTGATTTGTCCAGATTTGCACTCATGCCGCTACTCCTGAATCTTCACCGACAATTATGACTCGATCGTCAATGTAACGGTGAGGGGGGATTTCCAGGTTAAGCGGTGCTGGCATACCCGCATAAACACGACCAGACATATCAAACTTCGACCCGTGGCACGGACAGAAGAAACCACCATCCCACTGTTCACCGAGATCCGGTGGAGCAATCTCGGGACGATAGCCTGGTGAGCAACCCAAATGTGTGCAGATACCTACGACTACCAAATATTTAGGCTTGATAGAGCGCGCAGAGTTCTGAGCGTATGCCGGTTGTTGTTCGACCTGAGAATCGGGATCGGACAATTTCGCCGTTTCTGTATCCAGCCGTTTTAGAGTCTCTTCTGAACGATTAACGATCCAGACAGGTTTTCCACGCCACTCAACCGTCAACAATTGACCAGGAGTGAGCTTGCCGATGTCAGCTTCAACCGGCGCACCCGCAGCTTTCGCGCGAGCACTGGGTGACATCGACCCTAGCATAGGCACGGCCAATGCAGCGCCACCGAGACCACCCACTAATGCAGCGCTTCGGACAAGCAATCGACGGCGCTTGGGATTATCGACATTCGAGACAAAGGAAGATTCCACTGCTTCAGGGTTACTTGTAGAAGACGCATCAACCGAATCTTTCTGGTTGGGAGCCTTCTGGTTACTCGCACTCATGCGATTTCTCCAGATAAAACGAATTCGGGCCTACCAATATCGGCTAGCGACATTGAATTCTTATGTTTTGTTGCGGGTTAAATGATCAATCAACAGCAAGTTGCACACCGTCGGTAACCTATAATTTTATCACAAGGATGCACAAATGCTGGGCTGTTAAGCCAAAGGCGGGAACAGAATTGCAAATTAGCTGCGAGACACCCATAAACCAGCACACAACTCATTACGAGAAAAACATAAAAACCAGATTACAGATAACATGCTAACCGCAACAACTTTCACAACACGACGACGTTTGCAGGGCAGCGGCACACTAAACCCATGATCAGGCTACTTTTCTTTACTCTATGCATACTTACCGGCATCGCTACCGGATGGTGGTGGTCACAGAGCCAGCCTCCTTTAAGCACGCTACCGGCCCCCTCTGAAGAAAAGTCTGGGATTGATGGAGATAATCGTGCTGCTTATTTGGAGAGCCAGATCCAAAGCTCCCCAGACAAAGCCTCTCTCAGTGACAATGACAAGACGACCCGCATAACTGAACGCCACAGCCCGGCAGCACTGAGCTACCACGATGGCATCATGAAAGTGGCTCCCGCCGTCGTCAGCCTGTACGCCAGAAACTCTGCCAACACTCAATCCAGCAGCCAGGGCTCCGGTGTTATCGTTGACTCTAACGGTATCGTTTTGACTAATTTCCACCTGGTCGAGAATCTGGACTTAATTACTGTCGTGCTGAGTGATGGTCGCAGCTATGCCGCTAAACTGATTGGCAGCGACCAGGAAACCGACCTGGCGGTCGTCAAAATTGAGACCCAGAATCTTCCCTTTCTCCGGTTGGACGAAGCAGCCCCCTTGCGAGTTGGCGACATTGTCCTGGCTATAGGCAATCCGTTTGGTGTTGGTCAAACGGTCACACAGGGTATTGTCAGCGCTACTCGCCGCAAAGTAGCAGGCGGAAGCGTTTGGCAAAACTTCATCCAAATAGACGCAGCCATTAATCCCGGCAATTCTGGCGGCGCTTTGATCAACCCTTACGGACAATTAGTCGGCGTCAACACAGCGGTATTCCGAGGTGACTCTGGAGCGATGGGTATCGGTTTCTCAATCCCGGCAGACTTACTGGCTCAGGTCGTTCCTCAAATAATTGAAAACGGATCAGTAGCACGCGGCTGGCTGGGCATCGGCGTAGATGACATCGCCATGTTTCCGGCCTTACGTAAATTCAACATCAGCGGTGCTGTTATTACCGAGGTGCTTGAAAACAGCCCTGCCAATGCTGGAGGCCTCCGCCCCATGGATATTGTTGCCCGTCTTGGAGAAGAAACCATAGCCAACGCAACGCAGCTCTTGTTGAAAGTCTCCGCACTACCGCCGGGAGCAACAGTGAAGCTGAGCATAGTTCGTAGCATAAAATCCGACTCACTGACCGACTTGACGCAGATTATCGGCTTTGACGCTGTTGATTTAAAAATGCGGCTGGGGCTGCGACCTACTCTCAGCGCGTTGCGATAAAAAGCACCGGTGCTACCGCAGGTAAATTAAATTCGGCGCTGCGGCGGCCCCGCTGCCGCCAGCACCCCAGCAAAACTGCAAGACCCAGCAATTGAAGCCAGTCTAGAGATCCTGCTGAGCTCGCCGCACTTGGCGCAGCAGAAGCTGCGCCTCGCGGCGCAGTGATTGTGATGCTGTTGACGGACGGGTTATCACTCACAATTAAATGCTGAGAAGATGCACCGCCCTCAACGATTACCGTTGCCAGATTATCACTCGACTTCAACTCCAGTAGACCGATGGGTGACAGCTGGGCTGTCACTGGCGCATCGCTGTTTTGAAACTGTTGGGTCACGGGAAAAGAAATGGCTCGCCTCTCATCAGGTTGCAAGGTATCGACAAAACACTTCGCACTTGTTGGAGTCTGGCGTTGACACCCGGCAGGCCACTGCAGCTGGTCAGGAACACTGGTTTCGATCAGTAACTGAGCATCTAATGTTAACGATGCGTCCGGATTAACAACTTCAAAGTTTACGGTTGTACCCGTCGAAGATGCATTTAGAGACAGATCAACACTATTATTAAGGCATTGTTTGCCCCGGGATTGCATCACACTGATTTTGCTGCACTCGGAAAACTCTGACTCTGTTCGACTTGAAATATTAGGCCACATCAACGATTGGTCGTTGCCGTTGCAAGTCGTATTAGTATCGTGCTGCGCCCCAAGTGAATGACCGAGCTCATGCGTCAGCAGAACATCTCCAAAACGGCTGGGTGTCGTAACTCCCACATCATACCCATCCGTTCGACATGCCGTATCGATCCATGCCAAGCCCAGAGTTGCATCTGACCTAGGATTCCCGGTGAACAAATACGTCAACGCGCTCTGACCGAACAGCGTCTTGTACTGCAAACGGTAATCTCTGAATCGACGCAATATAGTTTCTAAAGAGACCCTTCCATGATTGAGTGGATCAGCGCCCTCTGAAAGCGTTACTGCTTCATCGAGCACTAGAGCTAGTCCAAACTGACGATAAATCCCATCAGCGATATTCATGTTGTTCAAAGCCTCACTGAGCCCTTCACCGGCGTAGTAGCGATTGAACTGGCTGTCAATAACGATAGACACGGAAACCGCCCGCACATCGGTATGAACGGTGCGCGACCTTCCTTGCAATGCTTGTCGCAGTTCTGCAGGAGGAGCAATTAATGCATCTAGACCCTGAACGCTGTCTGCAAGCTCGGAGAATACAGTTCTAACCCCATCACTATTCCGCGTACGTGGCTGATAATAATCCAGCGTTCCGATGAGGTTGTCCGGTTGCAACTTGTGCTGCTTCCCATTCACGTAAACAGCTCCTGTAATGGAACTGTTCTGCAATACAACCCGCACCCAACTGTCTTGGATTCCCTCGACTGTGCCGTCATAGATCCCTACCGAAGGAGGTAGCTGATCGGCCAAATCACCATCAAGCCATTGCGTCTGCCGGGTTAAAGGGCTGGGCACAAGCAATAGCTGCAAATCTGCACCACTGACATTAACCCCCACGCGCAATTTTCCATCACTCTGTTTTTGTCGTACGCTCAAACGACTGGCATTTGTCATTCTTTCTTCAACGATAGCCAGTCGGCGATCTGCCCGGTCAAACCAATAACGAGACAAAACGGTTCCTTTGGGCCATCTAAAGTCCATCGGCAGATTCAAGGCTGTGTGACGATCTCGCAGATCCATTAACAAGGTTTTTGCGGCAGCAGTGTTACCCAATTGCTCCAACGCAATAGCTTCAAGATATTGGGCGGAATCCGTGTAAGCGGATTCTGGAAAACGTTCCTCGAGCGTGCGTAACGACTCTCGAGCTTTAGCAAAATCATAACGATCCATGACTTGCAAGTACGCCATGATATAGAGAGCATCATCAGTCAACGTTCCAGCAGGGTCAGCTGACGCAATGGCCCCCAGCGATACCAGTGCCAAGTCCATATCACCCTTATCTCGAAGATTCAGTGCATCCAGGAACACACCTAGAGAGGCGCCAGCATCGGCGGACTCTTGTAAGACCGCCACGCGAGTCTGCACTCCAGCTATTTTTGAGTACGAGGGGTATCGACTTTGTACTTGACGCAAGCTGGCCAAAGCATTCACGTATAGCTCTGCCTCTATTTGCTCGAGTGCTTGTAGATATACACCCTCAGCTTCAAGCTCACTCTCACTTCGAGATTGCGCTGTCGATACGCTCGTGAAGAGCACACCAGCACACAGGCACAGCGCACGTATCAACTTAGAATTTACGTTTGTAAATTCCATTGGGCTATCGAGTCTGACGATGTCTAGCAGACTCGGCAGAGGCAACATTGCCGGCTGCTGAATCAGCATCGAAATACTTCAAAACATCTCGACAACCCTCCATCGCTTTCAATACCGTTTTATCATCCGGTCGCGGTTGATCGTCGAGGGTATCGAGTACTTTTGTAAGCTCCCGAGCGTCACTTATTTTACCGTTGACTTTCTCAAGCGCACGATTCAGTGCAACGCAGAGCTCATTGAACTCACGATTATCATCAGTACGTAATCGTACAGACAGGTTCCCATCCCCAATTTCGTTCAGCGCACGCTTGATAGCAAGAATGGGATTTCCCAGTTTTCGTAGTACGTAGATGCCAATCACGACTGTCACTAAGCCATTAATTATCAACATAACGGCCAACCACCAGCCCAAAACGCTACTCATTGACGGTATCGCGTCGCCTAGCCCACCCATATCTTCTGAAGCAAACAGCAACGGCGCATTTCCGGCGACCAACTTACCCAGAAAACTGTAGTAGAAGACCCCCAACACAATAGTTGACTGAATAATGAACAACGTTGCCATCAACGCAATTCGACGTATCAATCGTAATTGAAACGTCTTGTCACTAAATAGTGACATCGGAAACGAAGCGTCTGATGAACGCGCCATGGTAATCCCCTGCAGAGGCTCGAACGAGAACGAGCGATACAGGGCAAATCGGCTTTGTCAGCACTTACTTGACGAGTGCGACACAGACTGATGCACTTTCGAGATCCATGCACAGTCAGTGCGTGGACCACTTAACAAAACCCAAATTTCGGGTTCAGGTGTTACGTCTGGCAATGACCGCTTCGGCTAGCTGCTCCAGCATGGGAATAGTATCGTCCCAGGATAGACAGGCATCAGTCACACTTTGTCCACGGACCAAGGGTTTGTTGCTGGGGTTCTGATTTCCTTCAACAAGGTTACTTTCAATCATGACCCCCATGATTCGACTGTCACCATCAGTAAGTTGGGCGCAGATGTCTCGACAGACGTAACGTTGTCGTCGATGCAATTTTCGCGAATTTGCGTGACTGAAATCGATCATGACACGCTCTGGCAATCCAGACTTCACCAGCAATGCGCAGGCATCATCAACGCTGGCAGCGTCGTAGTTGGTATGAGATTTCCCACCCCGTAATATGACATGACAATCTTCGTTACCTGATGTCTGGAAGATCGCCGAGTTCCCATCCTTAGTGACTGATAGAAAATTATGTACTCCTCGAGCCGCACCAATAGCGTCAACCGCTATTTGCACACTACCCGCCGTTCCGTTCTTGAATCCGACAGGACAGGATAGTCCTGAGGCGAGCTCACGGTGACCTTGGCTTTCCGTTGTTCTGGCACCGATAGCACCCCAACCTACGAAATCTGCAATGTACTGTGGACTAATCAAGTCCAGATATTCAACACCTGCAGGTATGCCCTTATTGTTGATGTCGGACAAGAGAGTCCTTGCGATTTCCAGACCCTCATTAATCTGAAAAGTATTATCCATTGTCGGATCATTGATCAGCCCTTTCCAACCAACAGTGGTTCGTGGCTTCTCGAAATAGACCCGCATGACAATGCAGAGCTCTTTTTTCAACGAAGGAGCTATCGCTGCCAGCTTATCTGCATATTCCAGTGCTGCTTCCGGATCATGAATAGAACATGGCCCCACAACAACCACTAACCGATCATCACGCCCCTGAAGCACGTCTCGCACGTCACTGCGACAACGGGTAACCGTCTCCGCTGCCGTGTTACCTACTGGAACTAGGGAAATTAAGTCGTGCGGTGATCTTAGCTCACGGGTTCCAGTTATCCGTAAGTCATCCGTATTGGTACTCATTTGACGCTCTATGCTCCTAAAAAATCAGGTTTTCATGACTGCTGCTGAAATTCTCTGCAGAATTTCACTGATACGTGCATGGCGGATCTTCATCGATGCGCGGTTTACAATCAACCTGGAGGTGATATGGCTGATGTGTTCCAAAGGTACTAATCCATTAGCTCTTAGGGTCGAACCAGTATCGACAACATCGACGATTAGTTCGCTCAATCCGACCAATGGAGCAAGCTCCATAGATCCGTAAAGTTTGATAATTTCTACTTGGCGCCCTTGTTGAGCAAAATGCCGCCGGGCGCATTCAGTGAATTTTGTTGCGACCCGAAAACGCCTGTTTGATGTCAAATCGGTACCCGGAAAGCCGGCAACCATGAGCTTACATTGTGCGATATTCAAGTCAATAGGCTCAAGCATTCCCTCCCCACCATGCTCCAAGAGCACATCTTTACCGACTACGCCTAAATCTGCGCCACCGTGCTGGACATAAGTGGGAACATCGCTCGCTCTGACGATTAAAAATTCTACATCACCCTCAGTGCTGGGCAAAATAAGTTTGCGTGACTTTTCTGGGTCCTCAAGAGGACTAATACCTGCCGCTTCAAACAATGGCAGGGTTTCATTGAATATGCGCCCTTTGGATAAAGCGATACGGAGACAGCGTGGTTGATCAGCCTGCACCACAGTATTCATTTGTCTGGAACCCGCCTGATGTCCGCACCCAAAAGATGGAATTTCTCTTCTATACGCTCATAGCCTCGATCGATATGATAAACACGCCGGATTGTGGTCTCCCCATCAGCCATGAGAGCTGCCAGAATTAAACTGGCTGATGCTCGTAAATCGGTTGCCATAACTGGAGCGCCCTGCAGGCGCTCGACACCACGGATAGTGACAGAGTTGCCATCTACCGTCATATCAGCACCCATTCTCTGAAGCTCGTTGATATGCATGAACCGATTTTCGAATACCGTCTCTGTTACCTTTGCCGTACCTTCTGCCAACGCGTTTAATACACAAAACTGTGCTTGCATGTCAGTCGGAAAATCAGGATAAGGTGCTGTTGTAATACTGACAGAACGAGGGCGCTGACCGTGCATGTCCAGCTCTATCCAATCATCCCCTGTGGTGATATCCGCACCACACTCCCTAAGCTTTTCGAGTACGGATGTCAGAATTCCCGGCACAGTATCGCGAACTCGAATTTTCCCACGGGTGATCGCAGCACCCACTAGAAAGGTACCCGTCTCGATTCGATCCGGAACAACCTTGTATTCACAACCATACAGATCATCAACACCTTCAATAGTGATTGTGCTCGTTCCGGCCCCCTCAATCTTTGCCCCCATCGCGATGAGGTAATTTGCCAAGTCAACGACTTCCGGCTCTCTGGCCGCATTTTCCAATACCGTGGTGCCACGCGCTAACGTCGCTGCCATCAGGAGGTTTTCGGTACCGGTGACAGTGACCATTTCGAAAGCAATGCGCGCGCCCTGCAATCTACCGGCTTTTGCGCGGATATAACCGCCATCAATGGTAATTTCTGCGCCCAGAGCCCGAAGGCCTTCAATATGCAGATTTACCGGTCTGGCTCCAATGGCACATCCGCCGGGGAGTGACACTTCAGCTTGCCCGTAACGAGCGACTAGAGGCCCAAGCACCAATATAGATGCTCGCATTGTTCTGACCAACTCGTAGGCTGCCGTGTAGTCATTAATAGACGTGGGGTCCACGTCCACACGCATATTGTCACCCATGGTGATCTGGCAACCCATGCGGGCAAGCAGAGACATCGTGGTGGTTACGTCATTTAAATGGGGAACGTTGCTTATACTGGAGGTGCTGCTACCCAGAAGGGTTGCCGCCAAAATGGGCAACACTGCATTTTTGGCTCCGGAGATGCGCACGTCACCCGTGAGCGGCGGGCTGCTTTCAATCAGTAATTTATCCATCGAACCTTTGAGCTGGACTTCGAGATGAAAATCCGCCAAGACGATTCCGTTGGACACTGTATGTAATCCAACGGCCGAACTTGCGCGGCACTGCGCCTCAAGGCGCCGCGAGTTGTAACATCTCAGAAATTAACCAGCCCGCGTGTCACTATTATATCAGGCCGTCAACCTGACAAACGCCCGCAAGCTGACGAAGGCTGTCTGGAATCTTATTAAAAGTGACAGAATGTTTTTCTCGACGAGCTATCGCCAGCCATTCAATCATTAGTGCGAGACCTACGCTGTTGCACTCTGACACTCCAGCCAGATCAATTTCCAGAGCAGGATGCTGTCGGATTAGCACATCAACCGCAGATAGAGCGTCACCGGCGGTATGAAAGTTTAACGGACCTGCTACCTGGCAAACGCCAGCATCATAAACAACTGATGTTTCCAAGATTGCAGATGAAGCATTCATGACTTTTTATTGCGATCCTTTAGAGTGTCAATTAAGCCCGCTATGCCACCATTACCTATTTCGTTAGCAAATGCCGATCGATAGCTTGTCACCAAGCTAATGCTGTTGACTTCGATGTCATAGATTCTCCAGCCATCCTTGTCACGAAGCTTGTAAGTCACTGGAATATCACTGGCTGCTGACTGGCTGAATGTAGAACGAACAACCGCGCGGTCGTCTCGTTTTTCTGCCCGGAAGGGCTCAAACTCTATGGTCTCACCACTGTACTGAGATAAGGCGCCCGTGTAGGTGTTGAGTAGCAGCGTTCTGAATTCAACCACTAATTCAGTTTTTTGCGATGCATCCGCTCGTTTCCAGAATTTCCCAACCGCCAATTTGGTCATTGTATTGAAATCCAAATTGGGCACGATGAGCTCATCAACCCGGCTCTGAAGATAGGCAGGTTCTGCTTTGATTCGATCACGCTCATTTTTCAACACATCAAGTATCGTGGTTATGGAGTTCACGACCATTGATTGCGCTGGATGCTCTTGTGCAAGTGCAAATGAACTTCCAAAAATAAGGGTGATCACAAGGACCACTGAGTTAAGATTTTTCAACATCACGTTCTTCTCTATTGATTACGTCTACTGTCGCTATTACCAGCCACAAATTCTTAAAATGGGTGTCAGATCGAATATTTTTACTAGCTTCCACCAGAGCGGCTGAACAGAACCTGACCAATTAGGCGTTCGAGTACGATTGCTGATTGCGTCAGAGTGATCTCGTCGTCACTTTGAAGAAAGTCTTCTTCGGCACCTGGATCGAGGCCAATGTACTGCTCGCCTAACAAGCCAGATGTGTAAATACTAGCGGCAGTATCAAGCGGAAAAGAAGCATAGGCACTCTCTATACTAAGAGTAACTTTCGCCTCAAAGGTTTCAGGGTCGTAGATGATACTGGTCACCTCACCCACTCGCACACCACTAGCCGAGACCCGGGCACGTTCTTTAAGGCCACCAATATTTTCGAATTTGGCTATTAACGTGTAACCATCGGGTGAGGTAAGACTAGTCAGATTACTGACTTTCATCGCAAGGACAAACATGGCCGCCAGGAAAAGCAGCATGAACAGACCAACCAGTATTTCAGTCGCACGTGAATTCATTATTATTCCGATATAAAATGTCTTAAAACATGACCGCTGTGAGAAGAAAATCGAGACTCAATATTGCCAACGATGAATGGACTACTGTCCGAGTTGTCGCACTACTAACTCCTTCGGAGGTTGGAATACAATCTGCCCCTTCGAAAATTGCTATCCAACTAACCACAAACCCGAATACCAGACCTTTGATAAGTCCGTTACAGACATCGTTTATAAAGCTGACCGAGTTCTGCATCTGAGACCAGTAAGCATTTGCATCAACCCCCAACACTTCGACTCCGACCAGGTGTCCTCCTAGCACAGCCACAGCGCTGAACATGGCGGCAAGCATCGGCAGTGCAATAAATCCGGCGAGAAATCGAGGTGCAAATACTCTTTTAAACGGATCTACAGCCATCATCTCCAACCCTGACAGCTGCTCGGTCGCCTTCATCAAACCAATTTCAGCGGTCATGGCTGACCCTGCCCTGCCAGCGAACAGCAGACCAGTCACAACAGGACCTAACTCTCTTACAAGAGTCAGAGCAACCAGAGTACCAATTTGATCCTCTTGTCCAAAATCTATCAGGGTGTTGTAAGCCTGCAGCGCCAACACCATGCCGACAAACAGTCCAGAAACAAGCACGATGGAGAGTGTCATGACTCCCGTTGCATGTAACTGCTTGACCAATAGTGAGGGCCGCTTAGCGAGTGAAAACAACGCTCCTAGCAGTTGGATAAGAAATAAAGTTGCACACCCCAATCGTTCGAGAGTACCCAGCCAGTAGGCTCCGAATCGTTGAACAAAATCGCTCATTGTAAGGGGCCCAACAGTTGGGATTCATAATCTGGCGCAGGCGCCTGAAATGGCACTGGACCATCCGGCTTACCTTGCAAAAATTGCTGAATCCAGGCTGATTCAGAAGATTTCAGCTGTTCAGGCGAACCGGCCTCCACAACAACACCCTCGGAAATCACCACCAGGTAGTCCGAGATCGAGATGGCCTCTTGCAGGTCATGAGAGACCATCAGACTGGTCAGACCTAAAGCTGAGTTAACTGTTCGGATAAGTTCCAACAAAACACCCATGGAAATTGGATCCTGGCCGGTAAAAGGCTCGTCGTACATGATCATCATGGGGTCGAACACCAGCGCCCTGGCTAGGGCTGCTCTTCTAGCCATTCCACCTGATAATTCAGCTGGAAACATATCCTTTGCACCGCGCAAACCGACGGCATGCAGTCGCATTAAAACCAAATGACTGATCAAACATTCCGGCAGACTAGTATGTTCGCGCAATGGATACGCTACATTTTCAAAAACACTGAGATCCGTGAGTAGCGCACCAGATTGAAACAGCATGCCCATACGCTTACGTAAATCGTATAGTCGGCGTCGGGAGAGGCTGCCAACGTCCAAACCGTCAACTTTTATCGAACCTTGACTGGGTTTTAGCTGGCCACCGATCATTTTGAGTAAGGTAGTTTTTCCAGTACCACTGGGGCCGAGAATGGTGGTGATTTTTCCGCGCGGAATATCTACCTCGAGTCCTCGAAAGATATTATTGCTGCCTCGTGCGAAATGCAGATCGCGAATCTGTACCAGCGTCTGTCCTTCTTCAGGCATAGGAATTGATGAGCTCATTCACATTCATTTCGCACTAAGTATACCAGTTTGAAAAAACACTCTTTGTAAGCGTATGTAGGCTAAAAATCTTATTAAAGCGAGTTAGACCTGCAGTTAAGGTTACCTATTGGAAATTAAATCACCCACAACTGCTTCTGTAAACAAACGATAACCCAATAGGATGGTCATTAGTGACTTATCAACGCTCTCCTGTCGTGCGGTTTTCACGCATATTTGCAGTGATAGGATGGCGGGCCATGGTTCGTCTACACTTCCCTACCGTCCTCGCAGCAATTACTATGCGCCGATTATCTGGCACTCGCCGTATGAATGTAACTATCCGTCTCGCAACCCTAATGGCTGTTTGCCTAATTGTAAGTGGCTGTGCAACTAACAGCCCGACAGGCCCGGCGTACGACCCCTACGAGAACATTAATCGTGAAATCTACAAAGTAAACAACGTACTGGACAGGGCCATTCTGAAGCCGGTTGCCAAGGGCTACCGGAAAGTACTTCCAGATGTTATCGAGATAGGGATTTCAAATTTTTTCAGCAATCTGGATGACGTTAATGTCGTTGCCAACGATTTATTACAAGGCAAGTTTCGACAGGCCGGCTCAGACACATTACGTTTCCTATACAACACAACATTTGGCTTGTTAGGTTTTATAGATGTCAGCACCCGCGCCGGTCTCGAAAAACATAACGAATCTTTTGGTCAAACTCTCGGCGTCTGGGGCGTGGGCGAAGGCCCTTTCCTCATGCTGCCATTGCTGGGTCCTGCGAACATACGATCCACAACCGGCATAGTGGCAGAAACACTGACAACAGATGTTCCAAACCTAACCATCGACAGCAGAAATACCAAAATAGCCGTCATAACCTTAGAGATCACATCTCTGAGAGCCCGATTACTCTCTGCTAGCGACCTGCTAGACAGCGCGGCACTGGATCCCTACCTAATGCTGAGAGATTTTTGGATACAGCAACATCGTCGAGCGACTTGGGACGACAAGCGCCCTGTTGCACTCGGTGAAACCTACCCGGGTGAGGGGGCAGACGAACTGGACGAACTGGACGAACTGGACGAACTGGACGAACTGGACGAACTGGACGAACTGGACGAATTGGACAGACTGGACTAGCACGAACACGAAAAGGGGACGGAGGGATTAAAATTTAATCCCTCCGTCCCCTTTTACGGTCCCCTTTTACGCTTTTACGTGCTCTATTTTTGCTCTTTTCCTTGGTAGACACACCGATTAATTAGGCCAGTTTTCAAGAGTGCGACGAAATTTTTTGCGCCACGCTACTATCATTGACTCATTCCAATAGCGGCACCTTCGGCAACCAGTGCAAACCAAACCCATAGGCGACAACATCATAGAGACAGAGTCCTTGCTGAGGCTAGGTCGATCTGTGGTTCAGATAGAAGCAGCCGCCGTCGCAGCTTTGGAAAGCAGAATTGATGAAACCTTCGCTGAGGCGTGCAGGTTACTGCTGAAATGTGAAGGGCGAATCGTTATCTGTGGGATCGGTAAATCTGGACATATTGGCGCCAAGCTGGCTGCCACTTTTGCCAGTACCGGCAGCCCGGCGTTTTTTGTTCATGCAGCCGAAGCAAGCCACGGCGACCTAGGCATGTTCAAAGCTGACGATGTTGTCATTGCCATTTCGTATTCTGGTAATTCTGCTGAACTGATGACTTTGATACCTGGAATTAAGCGACTGGGCATACCTTTGATCAGTCTGTGCGGCGAGTCTGGGTCGCCGCTGGCCAAAGCATCGAATGTGTTCCTGAACACGTACGTTGAGCGAGAAGCCTGTCCTCTGGGACTAGCCCCAACATCGAGCACAACAGCCACCCTTGCCTTGGGCGACGCACTGGCAGTCGCGCTGTTAGGGGTTCGCGGTTTTACCGACGAAGATTTTGCCAGATCGCATCCTGGCGGTAGATTAGGCCGCAGATTACTGCTTCATGTCCACGATGTCATGGTGGATGAAAACAACTGCCCGCGCTGTAGAGAAACAGCCACACTCGCTGATGCCTTAATGGAAATTTCCTCAAAAGGTCTCGGCATGGTAGCTGTTGAGAATGACTCGGGGCTACTCGTTGGAATATTTACCGATGGCGATTTGCGACGCACCTTGGCCACCAACGCAGATATTCACACGTTGAAAATACATGTGATCATGAGCAAAACACCGACCACAACAGAGGTACATGAACTGGCAGTCAATGCTGTTTCGTTGATGCAGG
>JBLIIE010000014.1:0-54513 GCA_047634635.1 Granulosicoccus sp.
TTGGCATTTTTCGGGTATAGCAAAGCGGCATCGCGTGCGGACCCTTCAAAATGTATGGCTGGGATATTAGTTAAATCATCAAGATTCAACACTTGCTCAGCCCGTGATCCCTTCCATGCGTTAGGTGGTTTACTACCTGTATAAGTCACCGATTGCAAATTCCCCATACGTGCTGACGAAAGAGCGTCCAGAGCACCTAGAGCCCCCGATGCTAATCTAAGCGACGTGTTCCCAGCCTGAGCTGCTGCATAGAGTTGGTTGTGGAGTGAGGAGTTTGCAAGTGCCCCGATAGAGACGGTTACAAGCGGCACCCCAGCACTCAGAATTTCAACACCGTGTTCCTTGAGTGCGCTATGCCCTGCGCAATCGACCATTATGTCTGGTCGAGCGTTGCCGAGGGTCTGAGCCACGTCCACGTCAGGCCCGAGTACTGATTGGGTAGATTCTATTTTGTTCTGGCGAACAATGACTAAAACAAGCGTTGCATCAATGTCCTTCATTGCGTTGTGGGCAAACTGAGCGATTGCACCGTAACCGATGAGTCCCACTTTAAGCATGACCACGATGCTTTGTTGATCTAGTGTTGGTGATACGAGTCACTATGAGTCCCATGGGCCAGCCAATGAGGTTCCATCAGCTGAAATTGATTGAAACCGCATGAGTCTGGCGGCATTGCGATCTTTGTAACTGAGCATGGGCATTACCCCGCGCGACAGCATTTCCTCGGCGGAGCGATCGTTCAGGTTTACTTCCGCGCATGGCATAAGAGTGCCTTGGCCGTCCCGATGGGTCATTACGCTTGGCAGGTCCATGATATCCAGATGATCTCCTGGTCGCATGTTCCATTGTCTTTCGCAGAATGCGCCTGCCAACAATTCGGCACAGGCTATAGAGGGCGGGCCCCATAGCAGGCTTCCATGATCCTCAGACGCAAACTCTTCATAATCGAATGGATCGACTGGGTCGGTATTAGCACCGTAAGGCATACGCTGCAACAAGCGTGGTGAAACGAGTCCAATCCATGCCGCAATAGGCGATCGGCGTAATTGTTGCCAGAGCGCCAGGGTGGGGTCGGTGGGGGACAACCAAACATCAGAATCGGCTGATGTGGCGATTGACTCGCTGCAACCGTAAAGCGCAGATGCTGCGCAGGCGATTAATGGGCTGCCAAACTGACGAGTGATGGAGGCAAGCTGGGCGGCAAGTATCAAGTCTGCGTCTACAGTGGTGATCGACAAATCAGTTGCTACCAAAGACCAGCTTGCCGTCGTATCAATGCTGGCCATCAACTTCGCGGCATCAGATGTCATCGGTTCACCGTCCGGGTGTTGAACCATTACTGCAAGGTCTTCATGGGTGGTATCCCAGATATAGATCTCGACGCTGCTGTCGAGCTTGGCATTCGACACCAGCGCGTATAGAGCGCGCCAACGTGCCTCCAGGGCCTGCATCTCAGGCGTGTGCAACACATGGTCCATAAGCGTGCTGATGGACGCATCCATACTGCGAACCAGAGAGTCCTGCTGTGGGTCCTTGCCAGGTGCAATATGGGGTCCGACAAGATTTTTGATCAGGTTGTCGATCACTGACTCAGATGGTGTACTAATCTGGGCAGGGCTTGCTGGCCGTCCCATCATGCGCTCTATCGCGTCATCAGCGCTTTCTTCCAACGCTAAATCTGGACTCGGCCGAGGTGTGGGGGTTGATTCACTGTTAGCGAGTCCTGCGGTTATTTCGGCGGCGGCTGCCTTGAAAGTTGCTGGACTCTTAAGTTTGCGTCGAAGTTCGCGCAAATCGTTAAAAGGTGGCAGGTTGTCGTAGAGTTCGTCTGGGTGGAAGTCATCCATGGAGCGAACCAGAAGTTTTGTACCTTTGCCGCTGTGCAAAGCAACGGTGACCTCAGGACAGATACTTTCTAGCAGATCGTCGAAGGTATCAATATCCACCGAACGCAACCGCTTGCTTTCAGAGCCAGTGATTTTTTCACCGCTGAAATTGGCTATTATTAGGATTCGCATTGCCTTATCGGGCAGACGCGGTTCGCCTGTAGGTTTGAAATCAAATGAAAATTCCATTCTGGTCTTGTCCGTCAAGGGTCCCTCCTGTGCTGTGTTGGTCTGGTAAGGCCGAAATTAAATAACCTCATGAATTTAGCATAGTTGTCAATACAGGTTGATATGGGCCTTGCTAAAGCTATCGCAATAGAGCAACAGTCGCGCGTTATTGATGAGTTTTACCGGCCACAGGATTTAATTCAGATAACGCCTTTTGAGTAGTTTGTTGTAATCATGAAATCACAAAGTGAGCTCATCAACCGGTGTCTCGTTAATCAACTAGTGTGATATCAAATGTAGGCGATTACTATGGCTTGTTCCGTTAAACGCATGTTCCAGCTAGTTGAATTCGTTATTGCGTTTCTCAAAACGCCACATGGTTCCCACGTAGTGGGTTAGTACAAAGCGTTGCAATTCTAAATTTTTCATCCCTTTCTTCAAAGCGGTCTTTAGAGACGAAGTGAGACTGAGCTATATCGGGAATTTGTCCAAGAGCTAGTGCAGCTTTGAGCACATTCGAATTTGGAGTGCGGGTCTGGCCAATTCCATAGAGTAAATATTTTTCCGACTAAAGTATAACGCCAATAATATTGTTTGTACTTAAGTGCGCAGAGTTGAAGACAACATCAGCAGTGTGCCGTTAATAACGACGCCAAAGGCCTTGGATATCATCAATGTTCAACAAGGGCTATTTCAATGCTTAAACAGCTATCTGTCTGTGCTGTTTAAGCTGCGTAATTAAAGCATCCACAATTTGACGAGCACCAATCTGCAAGTACTCCATTGCGTTTAAAGCTTACCACCAGGCCAAAAATAAAAATTGATGAAACGATAAACGTGATAGCTGTGACCGCCATCGTTGGTGTGAAGTGATTAAAAAACGTTTGAAAAGCAGGGTTATGAGCAATTGAAAACTAATATTCGATGCTATATTTTGCTAACCCCTGTGCAATTAATGCAGCATGACACTCGTAGTTAATGATTTCAGTCGTTTTCGTTTCTAATACAAATAATTGCATGAAATGATTAGCCAAACAGCACCGGCTGCGATAGTGACATCCACAAGGTCGATAAATGTCAGCATCTTGCTAATAGCGATTGATTCTGGCTGCTGTCATTTTCGCAGTAGGCTGATTCTAGATTAGCGCTGCTAGAAAGTTTTACCTCAGGTCAGCAATAAACTGCCTTTATAACTAAAGCATCTTGGATGTTGAGTAACTGGGTCGATAAATCGAATATCCTTTGACAGCAACTGCAATGGTTCTGAATAGTTATCCGCTGATAGCGGCTGCAACTGTGGGTAATATTTGTCATTCATTATGGGCCAGCCCAGTGCCTGCATGTGAACGCGTAATTGATGGGTTTTTCCTGTGATGGGATTTAATTCGAATAATGCCTTCTGAGTAGTTTGTTCTAAGCACCGAATCACAGAGTGGCTATTGGCTTCACCTTCAATCATACGCATGCGAAAGCGCCGTTCGGAGTGTACGATACGGTTCTTAATTTCCCACACCCTACCTATGAGGTTTTCACCGTCATTAATTTTGGCAACTGCCTGGTAGGTTTTATGTATTTGTTGAGTTGCGAATAAGTGGTGGTAACGATGGCGGGTGTCCGGATTAATAGAGAATATTACCAAGCCGGCTGTCACTCTATCCAGCCGATGCAACGCTTGTAAAGCTTTTATGCCTGTGCTGTCTCGTAAACGATTTTGCAGGCATTCATTGACATAAACACCTCCCGGGATCACCGCTAGAAAGTGGGGTTTATAGGCCACTAAAATATGTTGATCCTGAAATATAATCGCTTCTTTAAAAGGGATACTGGGCTCGCATTCAACTTCCCTGTAATAGTAGATCCGTTGCTGCGATTGAAACGGCGATTTTGTCGTTATTAGTGAGCCGTCGTGGCAGTGTACCTTGCCATCGGAGATGCGCTGCCGCCAAATCTGCGCATCAATATAGGGAAATTTAATGATCAGGTATTCCAGCACTGTAGAAACGCCGGGGTTTGTCTGCGGTAGACTCAGCTTTGAGGCGTGCTTGGAAATTACCATTTAGAGGTTAAAATATCTAACTAAATTGAAGAAGTAATCTTGGTATTTACTAGTTGCAAGTAAGGGCAATGTATTTCACGAATTTAGTACTGAATTAGTTGTTATACCTTCTTGGCAATCACTATTAATCCTTCTACTGGTTTACCAGCTTCCATTAGGGGTGTTGCATCCTCTAATGCGATAGTCTTGTAACCAGAATTTTTGCATGTTGTTTTCAAATATTCGCTTGTGTGACTTTAGCGTCCATTAGGATTAAGTCTGAATTTTACGCTATCGTATTCATCGGTCAACTTTCCTGCCCTGAAAGCCAACCAATCGCCAGGATTTTCCCACTTTCAGGCAGCAGACAAAACGTCACTCAGATCTCCGAAGTATACGAGCGTGTCAGCGCTGATAATAAGGTTATATCTGTTGCTGGGTGATTGCAGAAATGCGGTAAGTTCAGCATGAAACAATGGGTCATAGTGAGCCTTGTCGCGACCCTGTTTTAGCACGTTTTCGGGACAGGTCTACACCTGCTAAAGACTTTGAGTAGGACGCCAGTAGAGGACCGCATTATCCAGTGCACAACCCGCATCCAGTATGTTCAACGATTAAGAAGCCGACAGGGCACCAATCTTTTCAAGTGCCTCAACCAGCAAGTTTGGTGCACTGTGGCCAAGATTACCATGGCCTCCAATACATTGCCCAGTTGTTCATGGGCCGCCGCGTATTGGGTATTACGCTTAATGGCACTTTGAAAGCTCTGGTATGCGGCCGTCCAGTCTTTTAACAGCGTGTATACAGTTCCTTGATTGAAGTGGTAATCAGCGTTTTCCTCAGCCAGTTCTATCGCTTTACTATAACGGGTTAAAGCTGCAGAGTAATTATTTTCCAGCTTGTGAATTACACCGAGATTATTGTGGACTTCTGCATGATCGAGATTTATGAAAAGGACTGATTCGTATTGCTCTTTTGCATCTTCATATCTTTTTTTGCTGCGATATATTACCCAGATTGTTATGTGCGGTTTCGTAATTTACGGAATTACGCAACGACTCCTGAATCAGTTCGAGTGCTATGTCTGTATTTTATTTTTGAAAATTCAACAAGCCTAGAAAATGCAATATCTCGTGGTTATTTTTATTAGTTTTCAATGGCGATGCGTATATCGCTTCTGCTCCAGTCAGGCGTCCGTTCTGATGAAGTTCTTTAGCAAATTGAACGGCCTGTTGCGGGGTCAGTTTTTGTTCTTCATTGTCATTCATAGCAGCCGGCTGCAGTTGGGTTGTAAAGTAAAATAGGGTAAGTCAATACTGATGCTAGTCTGTAGTGATGGTCAATCATTTAGGTGGAAGTATTGCAGTAGATCGTCATGATTTTCAGCTAAACAACAACTAAAAGATCAACAACTAGCACGCGCAATAGATTGTCGTAGTATTAACAGAGGCCATAGTGCCAGACTACTGCTTAGCAGTAATGTGCACAGAAATATTGTCCACCCAAACGAGTGGTATAGCGCCACAGGCAATAGTGAACCCAACGCTCCCGCACTGTAGTAGATTGAGATATATAGCCCGTTTACTATGCTTGCCGACTCAGGCTTCAAGCTGTTGAGATAGCTTGATAGAGTAGTGTGAACAGTGAACATACCAGCGGATGTAAGAAACCCAACGCCTATCATCAGCGATATGTTTTGTACACCATACAGCGCAATTCCTGTGAGGAAAATGGCCATAGCCAAAGTGAGCGTGCGAATCTCTCCACCAAGTATATAGGTTAATGGCTTGATAAAGACGGCAATAATAATTCCCACCAGATACCCCAGATACAATAGTGAAATGCGCGACGCAGCTACGTCGGGATCGATTGCTACCATGCGAAATGGAAGTGCGTTTAGCAATGCAACAAAAGCAAAGAAAACTAGGAATATCATTAGGTAACCTGCAATAAATATTCGGTTTTTCAATACGGCACTGATGGCGTGCCAACTGGTGCCGCCACTCGTTGACGGTAGTTTTACATCACGAGCAGCGAAAAATAGGCTTGCACTACACAAGAGTAGCAGTACGCCCAACAACTGGAAGGTCGTTGTCCAGTGGGTCAACTCACTAACGTAACCGCCAATCAGCCGGCCTGCCAATCCACCCAGAATAGTCGTAGCTACGTAAAGCGATATACGACTTGCAAGCGCTTCACGCGCACCTTGTTTACTGCAATATGTAACTGCTGCAGTGAATATGGCTGGATACAGTAGGCTTTGCCCAATACGAGCAGCGAGCAGGATCGAAAAAGAAGGTGCCGCTGCAAAAACAAGTTGTAGAATGCCTAGTAATGCGGTTGCGATAACCAGTAATCGCTGGGCACTGTATCGGTTTAGCCAAACTCCAATTCCTAATGGCGCGATGGCTAATCCAATGAGCGTCACTGTAATGAGCAGCGCAACTCGCGTGGGTGTGACACTGAATTCATTGGCAAAGAAAGGCAGCAGAGGTTGTGGTGCGTATAGAGCTGTGAACGCCACGAATGTGGTTAATAAGGCAAGAGTAAAACTGAGGCCTGGTGGGGAATTACCGAATACCATCAAAGTAGACTGCTGTAAATGGAATACGTCTCGGAAGTATCCGATGAGTGAGGATTTCGAGGACGCTAACACAAGTTAGCTATCACCATTAGCATACTAGCTTACATCGAGAACGCAAAAGATTGTCCACCGATGCCTTAGTGCGCCTGGTGCTGCGTAATGGCCCAGTCAGTATGGGGAACGCTCATGCTGGGTCCCTCATAGATCAAGGGACTGTCGTAAATTGCATCGGCACCAAACAACATCCCAGTTGATTCTTCGTACAGACTGATCCCACCTGGCGAATGGCCTGGCAGATGCAATACCTACTTCGATGGTTCCAATGCCACAATCCAGATGAGTCAATGAAATTTTGTGATTTTGAGGCGGCATTTCACGTTATGGTCAAGTGGTTAGAAGACTACACAACAGCATAGTGCTAACTGTGATTATTGTAGTGCCCAGCGTAAAGCTCCCCTCTTAGGATACATTGCCTCGAAACTGATGAGCCCTGCTTGTTATTTTTTGCAGTTCCGACTGCCAATCTGTATTCACTGATTTTGGTACGATTGGTCTCGCGGTGTCGATAAGTTTAGTATCGCAACATAGCCGAAGTACCTAATTATGTGTATTTTTAGTCTGAGCTGTGTTGAATATAATCCACTGTATACGACAAAATAGGGTTGCCGGGTTTATTACACCCTCTGAAGCATCAAACATTGCAGGTACGGTAACCACTGTAAAGGCAGGTATAGCTGCCTATATCGTATTTGCTATATTTCTGCATGTCAGGTTAATTGGTGTCAGTCCTTTCTAAATCAATGCACGCGCATTTGCTACTATGCTACTCAATCTGCCAGCTCAATCATGATGATGCAGTTAGCGAACAAGAGTAAGACGATATCCATGCAAACTAATACTGACACCCCTGAGCTGGCCCTTGTCACAGGCTCAGCTGGCAATCTAGGCCGGTGCATTGTCGACACCTTGCTGGCTGCGGGCTATGATGTTGTTGGTGCAGATCTGGCAGTGACGATGGAGAATTCCACGCTTGAGCAGCACGGCAGTGTAGGTTTACTGGCGTACCCAGTTGATGTTGCCAATGAAGCCTCTGTCGATGAATTATTTACAGCAAGTTACGCCGAATTTGGCCGTTATCCAACTATTTTGGTTAACAATGCTGGTGTACAAACCTGGAAACCACTCATTGAATTGGAATTGGCGGAGTGGGAAAGAACCCTGGCGACTAATCTCACGGGTTGCTTTCTGTTAACCCGCTGTTTTGCGCGTCACCTTATCGCCGAACGTCAGCCGGGTATTATCGTTAACATGGGTTCAGGCTGTAACAAGCTTGCGTTTCCAAATCTGGTGGATTACTCCGCGTCCAAAGGTGGTATAGAGATGTTTACAAAAAGCTCGGCGTTGGAGCTCGGTCCTCATGGAATACGGGTCAACTGCATAGCACCTGGAGCCATCGAAACTGAGCGCACCAAACTAGAGGTGGCAGACTATGCTGATTCGTGGGCTGCTCTAACGCCATTGGGCAGAGTCGGCCAGCCAGAAGACGTGGCCGCCTCAGTATTGATGCTATGTGGTGAGTCATCGAGGTTCATCACCGGGCAAACGATTAATGTGGACGGTGGTGTTTTCAGTCGTGCGATATGGCCAGGTGCGTATTCGTGAAAACTGGACTCTACGCCTCGGCAGCCGCCTCGATACATCGGCGCACCGATTCCATGTTGCCTATCTCGGTAGCCATGAGAAGTGCAACTTTTGCAAGATAGACGGGAGCCTCAGCTTCATCGAATTTATCGATGTGCATTGCGAGTAGTTCGTAGGTCTCTTCTAGGTCAATAGTGTTCATGATATCAGTTCTTCCTGAAACGTTACGGCGCGGTAGCCAGCGAGTACAGTCTCGGGGTTGGCGTTGAACCAACGGCCAGCAATATGCCCGTCAGGACGAACAAGATAGGCGGTGGATGGTCCTGCTGAATATCTCTTGGCGATTGTTGAGGGATAAGGGGCGGAAATTACACCGACATCACTCTCTGATGTAAATGTATCTCTGAGTTGTTCAGCAAGATTGTCACCAAAGCAAAGGATGGTGAACCCCTGTGTGAGCTGATCTGATAGATAAGTATCGCTGTCTATTTTGATGTCTGGAACTACAGCACCGTTTGCTGGGCCACCTGTCATTCCGCCATTCGAAGGGATAATAGCTGGGCTCTCACTGTAGACATAGGGTGTCATCTGACGCGGATTAGCCAGTTCCCCAGCAAAGGGCTGTGTCAGGGCCAATGACAGCGCAGCATCACGCATGATGCGCCAACCATGCGTGTTTGGGGTCATGAAGCGCGCGCTTTTCGAAGCATTCTCAAAGACATCAATTGTTGCTCCCCGACGCTCTGGTGTATAGCTATCAAGCAAGGATTTACCTGCCTTGCCGTTAAGAACCCAAGATAGCTTCCAGGCGATATTCGCTGCATCTGCCAACCCATTGTTTAGGCCGCGAACTCCAAAGATTGGCACGATATGGGCGCTGTCACCAACAAAGAAGACGGGGCCGTCTCGGTAATCATCAAGTGCGAGCGCATTGGCTGAATAGACACTCCACCACTCCAGTTTCCATGGGTTGGTATGTTCGATATCCTTTAATACCGACTTTACGCTGTGGCGCACAGTTTCCTCTTGGAGTGCCGCCTCTGTTGTTTCATCATCACGCAGTTGATAATCGATGCGCCAGATATTGTCAGGTTGCTTGTGTATCAACACGGTCCCATTGGGCCTGCAAGTCGGATCAAAAAGTGCCCGACGGATGGTTGGGTAATCGTGATCCATTTGGATGTCGGCTATCACGTAGCGGCCCTCAAGATTTTCACCTTTGAGGCTGTGACCGCGCTTAGTGCGGATGGCACTGCGCGCACCGTCGCAGGCGAGAACATAGTTCGCTGCCAGAAAGTAAGTGCCTTCGGGATCAAGCACGGAAAGGTGTGTGCCATCTTCTGTGTCTTTGATTCCAACAACTTCGCTCTGCCAACGCGCGTCTATTAGCGGATTCTTCGCCACAGCGTCCCATAGGTACTGTTCAATGTACTGTTGCTGGAGGTTGTACATTGGGCGGTATTTTTCATCAGCCCCGTCCTGCATATGAAATTCGAGTATCTGTGTTCCTTGGTAGAACGTTCGCCCGGTAGTCCAGCCAAGAGACTTTTCCAGAAATGCATCGATAGCACCGATGTTTTGCAGAATATAAAAGCTGGATCGTGCGACGCAGATTGCACGGCTACCGTCGTTGAATGTTGATTTTTTGTCGAGTAGGACGCAATGGATGCCTTCTCGTGCTAGAGCTAGTGCTGCAGTCATACCGATTGGCCCAGCACCGACGATAGCTACTGGAGTTGGTTCGTTGAGCGTCGAGCGCCTATCGCCTTTAGGTGCATCGAAATACGGGTAGCTGAAATACAGCGAATCTGTTTCACTGCGTCCGTTCGGCCTCATGGTATCTCCGCTTTTTCGAATTGACATTTGCTGGGTACCCAGTATAGATCAACAAATATTCAACGATTTTTGTAAATCACGCAATCCGCCTAAGTAGCTAGGTTGTTTGAATCAGGACAGCGGCTGCTTAAACAATTGCTTTATGCATCTTCTACAGATAAAAAGACGTGTTTTTCAACAGTGTTGTTTTGAACAATTAGAGCCTCATTGGGCTTAACTTCGATCCATCCACATTCATCTTCAGACAACGGCTCTGATGAAATAATAACGCCATCATCAGCAATGTTGTAAAAGAGGCTGGGGGATCGTTTGTCTGACGCATAACGCGCAGCGTATAAAAATTTGCCATCAGTCCAGCATGCAGAAAAACGCAAATGTGGCGACTTCCCCTTCGCCTGTGATAGCTCCTGAACCAGATGCGCTGCTTCGGCCATTGCACCGATAGGGCGTGTTGCCAATCCCATACCCATGGCAATCAGAAATATAGCTTCGCTTTCTGTTGCGCCCATTCGAAACTGATAAAAATCATCTGGAATTAATGCATCAAGCTCTTTGCGAAATGTCTCATGTCCACCAGCTTGTCCATTGTGCATAAAACACCAGTGGTTACAGCCAAAAGGATGACAATTGTTACGCGATGTTGCCATGCCTGTGGATGAGCGAACATGTGCAAGGAATAGCCTGGCTTTTACGTGGTGTGCCAACTGTGCAAGGTTAGGGTCTGACCACGCGGGATGAGTACCTTTATAAATACAAGGCTCTTGGTGTGTTTGAAACCATGCCAAGCCGAAACCATCGGCATTGATTGGCGTCTTGGACGCCAGGGCTTTTCTGCTTTGGGCAACAATAGAGTTTTCAGGTGCGAATACAAATTCTTCGAGATAGCGTGCGGCTCCAGACCAGGCAACGAATCGACACACTATGAAATCATCATCGGTAGATTAATACTATTCACTTGTTAATCATGTTGTTAGTTTGATGGTGCATTTTTGCGTGTAGTTTGTTAATGGCCTTGCTTGTTGATGTCTGGCATAAAGGGGGTGCAATTGCATGTAGCAGTGCCGTCAAACTCAAATACATCAACGTCATTGATACTGACGCTGAAAAACGGAAATGCTGAAAGTAGTTTTGACCAACGCTCTTAGGATGGTCTTTGAACGCTCGCAACATTGCGTATAATCCTGTGGCGTGTTCATTCGCTACTGTATTGCTGATGGGTTGCTTCACGCTAGGTAACCATGTGTTTGTGTTGAACAATCATTATAAGGATTATAAAGTGAGATTTTTTCCCATAAATTGCCTGGTATTACTCTATATTGGGAATAAATCCCTGTTTGAGCTATAAAATGGATAAATTTGACCGGATAATTCTGCAGAAGCTGCAAATTGATGCCTCTCAGAGCATTGAGCAGTTAGCCACCGAAGTGAATTTGTCCCGAAATGCCTGCTGGCGACGAATTAAAGCAATGGAGGGCTCTGGCTTAATTAAACAGCGTGTGGCTCTGCTAGATGCCGATATGGCAGGGTTAGGGCTATTAGTATTCGTTCATATCAAGACTAACGAACATAGTGCAAAGTGGCTACAGAAATTCAACCAGATTGTCAAAGATACGCCTGAAATAATCGGGGCGCATAGAATGAGCGGTGATTTGGATTATGTATTGAGAGTCAGGGTAGGGAGCGTGAAGGATTACGACTTGTTCTATCAGAAGCTAACCAAGAGAATTACCGTGGCGCAGATATCTGCAAGCTTCGTTATGGAGAATATTAAGGATACAACTGAATTGCCAATATGATATTCGTATTTCTGGGGAAAACGACGTAGGCTCTAGGAAGCACCTTGCATTACGGATATGAACTTTGGGGATAAACATAATGACTGAACAACCTTGCCGAGTTGCACTGGCAGGTGCGGGTATGATTAGCCTGTACCATCTCAAGGCATGGCAAAATGCCGGCATATCGATCGTAGCAATTTGCGATATCAATATTAATAACGCTAAAGCAAGAGCTAAAGAATTTGGTATTGAGAGGGTGTATCAAGATCCGCAAAAAATGTTTGCTGACGGTGGATTTGAGCTAATTGATATCGCAGCCTCAGTAGATGCACATTATGAATTGACCTGTATGGCAGCCCGACACGGCGTTCACGTCATCTTGCAAAAACCTATGGTGGGTACGGTTGCCGAGGCTGAGGCATTGATAGATTTTGTTGGTGATAAAATTCGCTTTATGATCCATGAAAACTATCGATTTAGACCTCACTACAGCACAGTTAGGCAGTGGATTGATCAAGGCCGGATAGGCGATGTTCGTCACATAGCAATTTCCTGTCGTGGGTCTGGTCTATGTCCGCGCGAAAACGCTGAACCGTTTCTGATCGAACGACAGCCCTATCTAAAGACGTTCAAGCGCAACCTGGTTTTCGAAACGATGATTCATCATTTGGACGTGTTGCGGGCAATAGGTGGTCATTTAGAAGTGGTCGGCGCTAGCCTCAATCAGTTGGCAACTGGTCTTCCCGGTGAAGATACTGCGGCTATTCTCATGAGCGGTGAAAACGGACTTATTGCAACGGCCGATGGGTGCATATGTGCTCCTGGCTATCCACAGCTTCACGGGGATCGTCTTGAGGTTATTGGTACCCTAGGCACCATTGTCATGGATTACAATAGAATTTTTCAGGTGGGAGACGAAGAGAATGCCGTTGAAGTTGATTTGATTGGGCGTTATCAGGAAAGTTTCGATATAGCCACGGCAGCGTTTGTTCATGGAGTACGAGAGGACAGGCCTTTTGAAACTGATCGGCTGGACAATCTCGAAACCCTACGTTTAATGGAGAATGTCTATCACGCGGCGGGGGTGGAGGTCTGTCAATGAACGCACCTGCCACGTTAACACCCGATGTGAGCCTGTCTGCGATTGATAATCTATTTAACATCGTTGGACAAAAGGTATTCGTACCAGGTGGTTATGGTGCGCTCGGAGAAGCAATCTGCTGGGGTTTCGCTCGGCATGGTGCACAAGTGGCGATTGCAGGGCCTGACATTAAAAAAGCAGAACGATTGGCAGATAAAATTCGTTCTCATGGTGGAATAGCTAAAGGCTTTTCACTTAATGCTGCCGATGTGCAACAGGTTCAAGATACAACTGATGAAGTGGCTACAACGCTGGGTGGTATTGATACACTGATTAATTGTGTTGGCATCAGCCTTGAGCAACGCCTACTTGACGTTACGCCTGAAGTATTTGATAAAACATACGAGATCAATTTACGAGCGGCAATGTTTCTGGGCCAAGCTGTTGCCCGTCACCAAATAAAAGCTGAGAATGGTGGATGTCATATTCATCTTTTATCAGTGCGTTCTCAACTTGCATTACGGGACCGTGGTTATTCCGCTTACTGTGCAACCAAAGGAGCGCTGGTTATGATAGTTAAACAGCATGCCATGGAATTAGCCCCTTATGGAATCACTGTGAATGGAGTTGCTCCAACCTTTATACAATCAGATCGTATACGAAAGCATCTGGAGCGCGAAGGGTTCAAAGATTTTATTCTCGAACGTAATCCCCTAGGTCGTATTGGAGATCCCGTTGAAGTTGTTGGTCAGATTATTACGCTTGCTGCTCCGGCAGGTAAATACATTACCGGTCAGGTTGTTTATATTGATGGTGGGGTCACTGCCAGCCAATAACAAAATCTGGTGGTTTTATAGCATTCTAGTTTTATCTGATAATGAGATTTATGTAAATTATATGAAGGTATAAAGGTTCTGTTAACTAACGCGCAGTGTCAGGAAAACGCGTGCTATACCAGCAGGTATCCAAAATAGTAAGCGACCATACCAAAGTAGAGAGTAGTAGAAAAATATCTGACTCAGTTGTGTGATCACCGGGAGGTGGGGGAGCCCTATTATCTGTTCATTTACCGTGTAAAAACAGGACCCTAGAGATGACCGAGCCTAAGCGAAAGAAGGTGTACGAAGAGCTTCGCAGCTTTCAGTGGTTTGGCAAACCGGACTTACGTTCTTTTGGGCATCGCTCAAGAGCCATGCAGATTGGCCATGATCCAGAAGACTGGAAAGGCAAACCCGTCATTGGCATAATTAACACCTGGTCAGAAATCAATCAGTGTCACTCACACTTTAAAGATCGTGTCGACTGGATTAAAAAAGGTGTACTTCAATCTGGTGGTTTTCCGATTGAACTGCCTGTCATGACTCTCTCGGAAGTCTTTCTAAAGCCTTCAGCTATGCTGCATCGCAATCTATTGGCAATGGAGTGCGAGGAGGTTCTGCGCAGTTACCCCATAGACGGTGTTGTTTTGATGGGAGGTTGTGATAAAACCACGCCAGCGCTAATCATGGGCGCATTGAGTATGGACCTGCCAAGCATCTTTTTTCCTGCAGGCCCCATGCTGCGTGGTAACTGGAAAGGGCAATCGCTAGGCAGCGGCTCCGATAGTTGGAAATACTGGGATGAACTGCGCGCGGGTAACATCACAGAAGAAGACTGGAACGAGGTTGAACAAGGGATAGCGCGTTCGCATGGCCACTGCATGACCATGGGCACAGCCAGCACTATGACATCGATTACCGAGGCGATTGGCATGACTCTGCCGGGAGCTGCGTCGATACCGGCACCCGATTCAAACCATACCCGTATGGCTACGCAAATTGGACGCCGTGCGGTTGATATGGTCTGGGAGGATCACAAGCCTTCAACTTTTTTAACCCGCGCTTCTTTTGAAAACGGCATTTGTGCAGCAATGGCGATGGGTTGCTCAACCAATGCCATTATTCATGTGGTAGCCATGGGGCGACGGGCAGGCTTCGACATTAGTCTCGATGATTTTGACCGCATTGGTCGCAAAGTACCCGTAATTGCGAATGTGCGACCCAATGGCAGCACCTTTTTGATGGAAGATTTTTATTACGCAGGTGGACTTAGAGCGATGTTGAAGAACATCGAAACTGATTTGCATCTGGATTGCGTGACTGTAAACGGCAAAACACTGGGTGACAATATTGCTACAGCTCGTGTTTACAACGGTGATGTGATCCGCAGCACGGATAATCCTATATACCCGTCAGGCGCTCTGGTTGTTCTTAAAGGTAATCTGGCTCCCGATGGTTGTGTGATGAAAGTATCAGCGATGGATACGCGTTTTCTTAATCACAAGGGGCCTGCTTTGGTGTTTGATAGCTATCCGGATATGAAGGCTGCCATCGATGACGACGACATTGACGCGGGCCCTGATACAGTTCTGATTCTGCGCAATGCGGGCCCCAATGGAGGTCCGGGTATGCCGGAGTGGGGTATGCTGCCAATTCCCAAAAAACTCATTAAGCAGGGAGTGCGCGATATGCTAAGAATCTCTGATGCGCGTATGAGTGGCACAAGCTATGGGGCCTGTGTACTGCATATTGCTCCAGAATCGTACATAGGGGGTAACCTTGCTTTGGTACAAACTGGGGACATCATTTCTTTAGATGTTGAAGCAAGAAGCCTCAGGATGGAAGTGAGTGACGAAGAGCTAACTGCCAGGCGTTCTGCTTATATTCTGCCTGAACCACACTATGAGCGTGGTTTTGGCTATATGTTCTCAAAACATGTAAGCCAGGCACCACAAGGCTGTGATTTTGATTTTTTGCAAACTGACTTTGGTAAACCTGTTTCTGAACCACCCATATACTAGAAAGGTTCAGCTGAATTGCCATTATGATTTTCGTACTGTCATTGAAAAATTTCAGCAGAACTTCCGGTATCATATTGATTTGTTTGTGCTCACCTTGATGTGGCGCTAATATAGATTCTATGTCAACGCAATGCTTATATCACGAGAGCCTTTACCAGTTTGATCAGGCGCAGCCCTCATTTTGGGAAGCTACTGCAGGTGCAAAACTTCCCAGTTGGGAACCCTTAGCCGGTGAACAACACTGTGAGGTTGCAGTGATTGGTGGGGGCTTTACTGGCATGTCAACGGCGCTGCATTTGGCACGTGATCACGATCGGGATGTGCGCGTACTTGAGGCCGGTCATATTGGCTGGGGTGCATCAGGGCGCAATGGCGGATTTTGCTCTGTCGGTAGCGCCAAGATGAGTTTCAAGCGTCAGCTTCGCAATTTTGGTGCTGAGCAAACCTACCGCTACTTCGAGACCCAGAGAGACGCCGTTGAGCTTTGCAGAGAATTGATCGAAACCGAGAATATGGATTTCAAGCCACAGGGAGAGGGCGAATGGGTTGTGGCCGAAAGCGAGGCTCACTTTAAACGGCTCCGTATCGAAGCCGATGAGTGGTCGGCATATACTCCCATAAACACCAGAATGGCATCCCGGCAGGAGTTCTCCTGCCAAGGATACGATGCCCCTCACCAGCACGGTGGTATGTTGATAGAATCCGGATTCGGTTTGCATCCGTTACGGTATATCAAGGGTCTTGCAAGAGCTGCAGCAAAATACGGTGCGGATATTTCACCTCATAGTGAAGTGCTTCGTTGGAGCAAATCAGATGGCAAGCATTTTCTTGAATGTGCGAACGGCACGCTCACCGCCGATAAAATCGTTGTTGCGTGTAATGGGTTCATGCCAGAGCATCTCAGCCCAGCATTACATGGCTATACATTACCTTTACAAAGCGTATTAAATGTCACTCGGCAACTAACTGATGAAGAATTGCTTAAGTATCCATGGCACACCTGTGCCCCGACCATTAATTCACCGCATGTCTATGTGTACTATCGCCTACTGCCTGACAAGCGTTTAATGATAGGTGGCAGGGGTGACAATGTTGGGCGCCCGGATGGCGCGCGAAAAACGGTTGAAAGCATTCACACTAAGTTTGCACAGCTTTGGCCTGACTGGTCACACGTCGAGTTTGAATATAGCTGGCGCGGATTAATCTGCTTTAATCAGGACTTCACGCCTGCTGTATGCCAACTACCGAGTGACGACAGCGTGTATCTAGGATATGGATATCACGGTAACGGTGTAGCTACGGCCAGTTGGACTGGAAAACAGATAGCAGACTGGATTGCTACTGAAAAATCACCTGATACCCATTCTCTTCCTGCAATTTACCGGGGTAGGCCGCCACGTTTTTTTATACCTAAACTGCGTAAGGTGTATGGCCGAATTGGCTTGGAGTATTATCTCACATTAGACAAGCTATATAAGTAGCAGCCAAGTCCAAAGACTGGGCGCACTTTCATGATTGTACTAAGATCAGTTTCGGATTCTCAGGTGAGCCATTGATAAACGATCAGGCTTCGGTCAATGCAGCCTCATGACGCTTCTAGATACGAGACAACTAAGTTCATTCTGAGGGTAGCCGCAAGGGATAGCTTGATCACCAGAAACTCGACAATCAACAATCGCATCAAACGAATCATTCCACTACGTTGTTCAAAAAGGCAGGTAGTAGCGAATTCCTCAGCATTGACATGCTTCTCCCGTCCTTCATAGGTGCGTTGGATGCTTACAGCTCGTTAGCTTCGTTATCGATCGTCTGACCCATTGAACCGCTTGCATCAACGTGCACCGAATTGAGACGATTTTCTGTTTTAAGTACTTGCTTTTGCAACACCTGTAGAGTCGCATTTGATGCGTTACCGTGGCGTTGATTAATTCGCTGTTTTAGTACTTCGATGGACGTTTCAAGCCACAATCCTGTAATTGGTACGTTCCTTCAAACGGTTGGAGCGTGCTATGCAACAGGTAGGCGTTCAGCAATTCATTTGTTTACGTGGGCATATCTTGATGAATCATATCCATTAGCAGGAATGCAATTTCGTAGAGCACATCAGTTGTGGCCATGCGCGTATCAAATTCCAATGCGTTGAATGGTAGGGGTCCTGATGACGTCATTAGAATATTGCGACGATATCCGTCGGTGACTTTCAAGGCCGGCAGGTCGTGATGGTACTTGGCCAGAGAACACCACATATTCTTAGCCAATTCGAGGCTTAAATCTTCGCGCGTTACAACTTTATCCAGAACATTTGCTTCAGGGAATCGTTTCATTTACAAGGCCCATTCGACAACTGTGCCAGAACCGCTAATGCTTATTTGCTGATTATTATCACCGATAATAGGTGCAACACTCAGGTAAATATCAGGTAAAACTGGAGAATTTAATTCGTATTTGCGCTCGCACAGCCGCTTACGCATATCCAGGGTAGTTATATCCAGATAGGAGTATGTAACAGAAGTTTTAAGTTTATAGGCTATATCGCCAATTAGAAAAATATGAGCGCAATGCGTGCGGATGTGATCAGCTAGCCGGCTTAGTAGGCTATCAATATAGGACAGTACCGTCTCTTGGGTTAACGGTTGTGATGGAGCGTAGATTTGGTTTGACGTACTCATTAGATACTCCCCTGATTCTCTATCGAAGTGCGCGTTTACACTTTGCCTATGCTGATAGTGACTGGCTGCTACCCATATATAGCGTAGTGGGGTGGTTCTTTCGTAAATCGATTTGGATCACTGCGCAGTGCTTCCAGACCCTCATCATGGTGTGAATTTATAAAAAGTAATCTCGATCAGAGACTAATAAACATTACGGTCACGAGTGTCGAGAGCCACCTTATGAATTCAATACTATTGGTGGTTCTAAAAGTGTCTGTATGAATGTCACTACAAAAAAATATTGTAAGTTACTAATTTTAGTGGTCTTCACCGGTAGAAAAGTCCTCATAGCTGCCTGTCGGGCGCTGCAGGTATTTCTAAATATTTGATGACCTGACAGACAACTCGTGACCCTTTGCTGCCAGATAGTGGGCAATAAACGAGGATGTATAGGACCATGATACCTTCCGGAGTTGAGGTGGCCGTCATCATTTCTCAGTGAAATCGATAGGCATATCTAGTTACTCCTTAAGATATCGAAAAAATTTTTTCTGGTATAGGGCGGGAGATAAGCCTGTGCCTTGCTTGAATATTCGTCGAAAGAAACTCACATTTTCGTATCCAACATTAACTGAAATTTCATCGAATGAGCGTTTACCATTCTCTAACTCTTTTTTTGCAGCCTCTATTCTAATCTGCTGTAGGTATTTTATGGTGGACTCTCCAGTCGCTGCTTTAAATCGTCTATTAAAATTGCGCGGACTCATTCCAGATGCTTTTGCCAAGTCTTCAATGGATAAGCTTTGTCTGTATTTTGATTCAATCACTTTTTGAGCTCTTAAAATCTGACTGTCTTGGTGATTCTTCTCTGGAATAAAAACGGTAAATGGTAACTGCGACAAACTGTCCATATCAATCAAGGTGCATCGTGAACTTTGTAGGGCTACTTCTCTCCCACAGTACTTGTTAATAAGATAAATAGATAAATTAAGATCTGCAGTTACTCCTCCACTACAAAAGAGGCGTCCTTCGTCAGTAACCATTAAGTCAGTTCGCAAATCTATTTTAGGAAAAGCTTTTTTAAATGTATGGGCCACTCCCCAATGAGTCGTCGCCTTTTTACCATCCAGTAGACCTGTAGCTGCCAAGGTAAAGGCACCGGTGCAGATACTGGCTAAGTCAGAACCTTGGCTATAACACTTCTTTAGCCAGTCTACCTTTTTAAAAAAGGCTTCATCCTGAATTCCGAACTTAAATGTTTGAGAGGGAATTATAATCAAATCAGCTTTTTTAACCTCGTTGATGGAACAGTGAGGAGTAATGAGAACCTGGTTTGTCGCCATAACTGGTTCTCCAGTTAGGGTAGCGATTTTTACGTCAAAGAGTGGAGAAGGGGCTTTTCCCAAAATACCATTCCACAAGACACCCGCTTGCATAAATATATCCATAGGTCCACCGACACTCGAAAATAGACAATGTTCTGATGCGAGAATAATTACCTTTTTCACATTTTCATTCTTTCCCTAATTCGGCCTAATCAGACCTTTATTGTCCGTTATGAGGCTAACTTAAAAAATGAACAAAAGCTATATTGCACCTAAGATATTTGAACGAAACAAAACTTCGAGAGTAAAACTTTTAACCTTTACCGCATGAGATATTGAATCAAGTTTTATGCGCAATATTTATAACCGAATCAACGAAAGGAAATACAAATGCAAATCTTAGCTATAAGCAAATTAAAAGAGGGAGCAACCATGGACAAAATGGGGCCCCATCTGGCTGATGAAGTTAAGCACACACTGGAGGTCTACTTGGACGGAAAAGTTCGAAACTTTTGGTTCAAAGTGGGTCAACCTGGCATAGTATTAATGCTGGAAAGTGCTGGTGAAGACGAAGCTCGCCAGGTCCTTAAAGAGCTACCGCTGGTGGCCGCCGGATTTGTAGAGTTCGATGTAATTCCGCTTCAGCCACTCAAACCACTGGGCACTTTGATTGGGCGGGAAATGTAACCATGAGAAGTGTTTAGTGATGTAATGAATTTTGGCCGATCTCTCCTGTTTGAGGGGCACACATCAGCTTTGTACACAATATTTAAAGCAGTGGAGCATTCCTGGAGAACAAAGCCTGCGTCATCACCGGTGTGAACGCCAGCGTCGGCAAGAAATCGGCTACTGGGCTGGCAAGGCTGGAAGCGCACGTCGTGATGGTTTATCGGTCCAAAGAGCGAGGCGAACTTGCGAAGGGGTCTGGCAACGATCACATTAACCTCTTCATCTCGGACTTGTCTGAGATGGGGCAGTTGAAAACGCTCGCCGAGTCGCTGCTTTCGAGCCTGCAATCGATTAATGTGCCTCCCGCTACAGGTCGGGATGGCGTTCAGCGACGAGAGGCAACTCCGCCTCGATGTCTGTGCGAGGTGAGTGCCAAATCGCGTAGGTTCGATACTTAGCCAGATCGGTGAATATCCCTGTTAAAATCTCATCCCCTGATCATCACTGCAGCGTATATCGTCTGCGATTGGCTGCGAGATGACTGAACAATTTCGAATAATAATGCAACTACCGGCCTACATGGCTGGAAGCAAAGTGTGGATCCCCACCGGTTATGAAACACCGACGCTATAAAAAATGACTGAAATTAGATTAATAGGAAGTGGCCTGCGTCGCCATACAAAACGGCTCGAAATGGCAAGTGCACATACCGCTGCTCAAAAAGACGTGCTCCCACTGCAGCGCACACACCTCTTCGAGCCGCACAGCAGATTCTATGCTAAACAAAAACATTGCGACCAGCTGCTGTGTGCGGGTTTTGATTTAAAGGTTATTTTGATCTGACCAGATACCCGCGCAGACCTCATCCATCTCAGGCTCAGTGGGATGTCTTCTTCGGGATTTTGATAGTTTTGGCTGTTCTTTTACAGACAAAGGGTAGCCGTCCAACCAGCGCCAGTGCATAGCTATTCTGAGTGCTGCTTTATCTGGCGATAAATTACGCAGTACTGAGTTACTTTTGAGATCTCTACTTAGCTCAGATTCCAACCACGCTTACACATGTTCGACGGTTAAGTCTCTGATCATGACATCTCTAAATGGGGCTGTTTTAGCTATGCGACTTAGCTTCTTTATTTCGCCGTCTCCAGAACTCTTTTTGGGAGGCTCCTCTGCCGCGTGTTTTCGCAGCAGTTCGGCGATAGTGCGACGCATGACACGCCCACTTTTCCCCGTCGCAATAGCTTCTTGCTCCTCAGCCCAAATGCGAGCTTTGGGCTTGTTTTCAAAAGTCTTGGATTGCTAAGGTTGACCCTGTAATCGTATCTCAGCTAGCTAGGTTGTGCCGCGCTTGTTCGTAACAGTTTTTACACTTGCCATGTGGTGATGCTAATGCAACTATGACGCGTTACGATAAATTGTGGAGATATAGATCGTAAGTATATGATTTTATTGCTTTTCAAATGTCGATGCATGTGATATAGATAATTACAAGTAACAAGTGCAAGGGAACTTAATCTCCATGAAAAGAAGACAATTTATAGTAAAGGGTCTGGCAGCTGCGACCGCTGCATCCGCTGCGGCAATAACGGCACCGGTTATCGCGCAAGACGTTCGCAAGTGGAAGTTGGTGACTGCCTGGCCAAAGAATTTACCGGGCCCCGGTGTCGCGGCGCAAATGCTAGCCGATAGAATAACGGCTTTGTCGGGCGGCCGTATAGAGGTAAAGCTTTACGCTGCAGGAGAGCTAGTACCAGGGCGTGGAGTCTTTGACGCTGTGTCCGAAGGTACCGCTGAGCTTTATCATGCAGTACCTGCGTATTGGGGGTCAAAATCCAAAGGTATCCTGTTGTTCGGATCCCAACCGTTCGGTTTGCGAGCTGATGAGCAATTTGGCTGGATGGCACACGGTGGTGGGCAGGCCTTGTATGACGAAATGTACGCACGCTTTGATATCAAGCCTTTTCTTTGTGGCAATTCAGGTCCGCAGTGGGCGGGCTGGTTCCGTGACGAAATCAAGTCGGTAGAAGACCTGAAAGGTCTGAAATACAGAACTACGGGTCTGGCTTCAGAAATGGCAACCAAGCTGGGTATGGCTGCTCAATCTATGGGTGGTCCTCCGATGTTTCAGGCGTTACAAACGGGTGCGTTGGATGCGGGTGAATTCATTGGTCCGTGGACAGACTCTGCATTGGGTTTCTATCAGGTGGCTAAAAATTATTATTGGCCTGGTGTCGGTGAACCATCGTCAGCTGAGGAGTGCGGTATTAATAACGATGTATATAACGATCTACCAGATGATTTGAAGCAAGCAGTCTCGTTTGCCTGTCAAAGCCTTTATAACCCTGTGTGGACGGAGTACACCACGAAACATGCACAATCGTTGAAAACCCTAGTGTCTGAGCATGGGGTGATAGTCCGACGATTACCTGATGATGTTATGGCCGCAATGGGTGTTGCTGCCATTGAAGTGATCGATGAGCTGCGTCAAGATGATGATGAGTTGGTCAAACGCATCACCGAGAGCTATTTGACCTACCGTGATTTGATTGGCGGTTACATGAGCTACGCGGATAACGGACAAATGAACGCGCGAGCAGCGCTTATGGGTTACTAAAACTGACTGATCCCCAGTTATGTGGGTTTGTTAAGTAATCGGCGATGAGCTTTTCAGTGGGGGGTGCGGTGCGCAGTTATCTGCGTGCCGTGCGTAGGACTTGTCAGTGCAGACCTTGTAACGATAGAGAATGATGGAACTCATAGCCGACAAACTGGACAGCATCAACCAACACATCGCAAGTGTCATTCGATGGCTGGCTTTAATGATGGTGCTGGTTCAGTTCGCTATTGTGGTCGGGCGGTACGTGTTCGGTGTCAATAGTATTGCCGCGCAGGAAAGCGTTCTGTACATGCATGCTGCATTGTTTATGCTTGCCGCTGGATACACCTTGTTAGTGGATAAGCATGTGCGCGTTGATGTTTTCTATGCCAAAGCTAGCGAAAATACTCAGCGTGCTATCAACCTGTTTGGTCATGTTGTCTTTCTATTTCCAACAATGCTTGCACTGTTGTATTGGTCTTGGCCCTCAGTAATTAATTCATGGAAAATATTTGAAGGTCCCATGTCCGTTGGAGGCCTTCAAGCGGTATTTCTGCTCAAGTCCTTGATACCTATGTTTTGTATATTGCTTCTGCTCCAGTCAGCTGCCTCTGTACTCAGACTGCTTGCCAGAAGGTACAATCAATGAGCACCTATCTGGATTTGCTCATGTTCGTTGCACTTATGGCAGCGATCCTTCTGGGTTTTCCTGTTGCATTTAGTATTGGTGGAATTGCGATTGTGTTTGCCTATCTTGGGTGGGCGCTTGGGGTGATGGACATATCCCTATTGGGCGCGACTAGTCAGCGAATTTTTGGCTTGTTAAGCAACTCTGTCTTAATCGCTATCCCTTTGTTCGTCTTGATGGGAGCTGTGCTTGAAAAGAGTCGTATTGCCGAGGAGCTCTTGGAGACCATGGGCAGGTTGTTCGGGCAACTGCGCGGTGGATTAGGAATTTCAGTGGTATTGGTAGGAGCATTACTTGCGGCATCCACAGGCATTGTAGGGGCGACTGTAGTGGCCATGGGGATGATTGCTCTACCCACTATGCTGCGTGCTGGTTATGACCCCAGGGTGGCTTCAGGGATCGTATGTACTGCTGGAACTCTGGGCCAGATTATTCCACCGTCTACCTTGTTGATTATTTTGGCAGATGTGATGTCCAACTCCTATCAACAGGCACAGTATGAGCAGGGAAAATTTGCCGTTGAAGCGTTGTCGGTCGGGCAATTTTTTGCAGCGGCGATGGTGCCCGGTTTATTACTGGTTGTACTTTATTTGCTGTACATCCTGGTGCTTGGCTTTGCAAGACCGAACGCCATGCCACCTGCGCCACTTGAACAGGCTAAACCATCTCGTAAGCAAATTTTGTCAGCGATTGTACCACCGGTATTACTAATATTTTCTGTGTTGGGCGCCATATTAGGCGGTGTCGCAACACCTACCGAAGCTGCGTCTGTAGGTGCTATAGGTGCGGTGCTAATTGCAGGCGTACGTGTGGGTTTTAACCCTCGTATTATTCTGGTGGGTGTTGCAGCGTTAGTAATACTGGGCATATTTGCAGGCTTGTTTCCTGTTCGCCTGCAACGCAATGATTTGAGTACAGGGTTGTGGGTACTTGGTGGTATCTACATTGTGCTCGCACTGGTTGGTGCTTTAGCGATAGCATTAGCACTTAAAGCGCTAGTGAAACAACGCGTAATTAAAGACGCCGTAACATCAACCATGACGATGACATCGATGATCTTTGCCACCATTCTAGCGGCTGGGATCTTTTCGTTGGTGTTTGTCGGTTTGGGTGGTGAGGATCGGGTCGCAGCTATTTTGGATAATATGCCGGGTGGTGCCACAGGAGCCTTAGTGTTCTGTTTGGCGTTTGTATTTGTACTAGGTTTCTTTCTTGATTTTGTCGAAATTTCAGTCATCATACTACCGTTGATTGTGCCTCAACTGATAATAATGGGGCACGACCCTATTTGGCTGGGTATTTTATTAGCGGTTAATCTGCAGACTAGTTTTCTGACGCCGCCATTCGGATTTTCACTATTTTACTTACGAGGTGTGGCGCCAGTTCAAGTGACAACTGAGCAAATATATGCAGGGGTGGTACCGTTTATTGGTCTTCAGCTGCTTGGCATACTCATCATCTGGCTGGTTCCAGGCGTGTCTACATGGTTGCCTGAATTATTGTTTTGATTGCTTGCTGACTCCGAATAACGCGCATTATTTGCGGGCCTGCAATCAAGGATTCATCTGTGCAAGCCAATGTCTAAGTTCCTGGACTGCGCAGTGGCCTTCGCGCAGTCCCTGCTCGTAGTCCTCTAACAATGCATCGGAGCGGCTGCCGAACACTTGGCTACGCAGCGGACTTTGAGGTTGTATCATGAACAGTTCCATGTCTTTGGGTGGGTCATTAATAAATGCCCAGTTATCAGCCAATGCAGCCTCATGACGTTCAAGCATGTCTAATAGTTTGGTAGGTGCGACTGGTAATCTTCTTGCCTTCTCAAAGCGTTGACGCCATAAACTGAAATTATCGAAGCTGTCCTCATGCACCGTACGAATCAATACGATCAGACGCGCACCCAGCTCATACACGTGCTGTACAGGAAGTGGATCTGAGACTCCGCCATCCACGAGAGTATGTTCGCCAAACGGTACGCCCGATTTATACAGAAAAGGTACGGCACATGACGCTTTAAGATACGAGACTACTGACATTCCATTAGGCTCTAGATATACCGGATCAAGTGATTTTTTGTCGGTTGCGACGAATTGAAGTCTGCGTAGACGCTGAATGTCGTTTATGCCCTGGTAAGGCAAGCGGTAGTCTGGATCGCATATTGTGCGCTCAAAGTAACCGTCAAGATCGATAATATTACGTGATGTCATCCAGCGATAAGGCACCAGAAAATCATCAGCTGCTGTGAGTTCAGTTATTGCCCGTTTGGCATAGCCGGGTTGCTTAAGATAGTACGCCAGTAAATTTTGTGCACCTGCCGAAACACCACAACCGATATCAAATGGATTAAATTTCTCATCCAAAAAGGCGTCTAGCACGCCGGCCGTGTAGATCCCTCGTTGGCCTCCACCTTCGGCCACTATAGCTGTGTTCATGCTCATAACCTGACCGCTCCCTAGTACCTGGATACACGTATCCAGGTGTCAGAATCAAATTGTTATTACGATTCCTGATTCTAATACGATTTCTTGAGTGCAATAATCCCCTTTTTTTTAGTGCCTGAAGCATGTGGATTTCATTATGTAATCGCTCGAGTTTTTTCTCATGCTAGCGAGTCGATGCTTTGGCTACGAGGTGCTTCTCCTTCGCTTTCATCTTTTTCAAAAGCATCGCATGTCCTCACCACCTGAGCCTAGGGGATCTCTAACTTGACTACAAAAAATATCATGATATCCGGTTTGTGCACCTTAAAGCCGACAGATGCCGTTGCCGATGCCTTTTCCTTCATGCATAGAAAGTACGCGCGTAATCTGCCTGTCGTGGATGAAACAGGCACGTCTATCGGGCTGTTTAGCGTGTGTCGCCTAAACCAGCTGTTGCTACCGAAAACGTCTTTGAGTATTGGGTTAGACAGTATCTCTAACCTCCGTTTTCTGCCAGATAAGATAGTACAGATGGCGATAGTTAGCATGAGATCGCTAATCAGCCGGTAGAAAATAATCTTGAGAAAAAAGTGAGACTTCTTTTTGATACTCCCCAAACGACATTTACAGAGTTAGTAACATTACTCGATGAAAGCAAGGATTCGAGTCTGCTGATCATTATTGTCGAGGGTAAGACAATAAAGTTTGTAAGGATCGTATCAAGCTCGGATGTCCTGTAAGGAATCATTGTGGGATGGCTTGTCAGCCGCAAGAGCGAAACGGCTAAAATACATGTAAAAGCAGGTAATTCTGCTAAGTACGCAATTATGCCCCTGGCCGCCGATGAGGAAACATCACGTCGTCATTAATACCGGGTGATGCTGTTTGCGGAATAACTTTAGGGTGCCACTTTTGATTATGCCAAGTCATAAGTTGCAAATAGCAGACCATCCTTGAACGGTGGGATGATTACATTGAAGCTAAGGAGGCGATATTTTTTTACACTGACACAGCAGACGCGCCTTGGACAATTATTAAATCAGACGATAAAAAGGGTGCGCGGTTGGCCACCATGCAGCATTTCCTATCGGGTCTTCAATACCCTGATAAATCAGCTTCTGTCGTTAAAGTTCCTGATCCACTAATTGTTGGCTCAAGCGCACATGTGCTTGGTGATAACGAACATATTTTTTGAAAGAGTCTTCATCCAGTTCTACGTAGCGGAAAAAACTAGCGTGCTTGGATTTATGAAGCGCCTTTATCGGATGGATACTGTCTTGAGTATTACGTGGGGCCGCTATCCGATCCGCAATCAGCTGTCTGCTCAAAGAACCACCAGATCAATTCAGCCGTGTTCGGTGCATCGGTGACACTGTATGCGCCTTGCCTGCCACCAAACCAACCGTGTGTACCGTGATGCAACCAAAATGTCGCCAGCGCGCAGCCACCATCTGAACGTCGGTAGAGACTCATGTCCCACTGATGAGTGGATGGCCATCGGTCAACGTATGGTTGATCGTTATGCGCTCGCGTCTCACGAGATGGAATGATCCCTTGAGATTTGATCCACGCATCACGCAGATCGCAGGCGCATTTGGGGCCAACCGTCCTGTCTTCAATCGATTGCACAATTAGCAGGGGTGGTGGAGGGTTAGACGCAAGGTTACGACGCATGTGGCTGACAAGCTCATGCATGGCTTTATGTTTGATAGGTACATGATTGGCAAAGCGTACGGCTCTAGCGTTTTCACCATAGGCAATACCGGCGACACTGGCTCCACTGGTCCATACGTCACTGTATGCGACCAATGAGGCGACCGTCATAGCAGCGCCAGAGGAAAGACCGCAAATGTGCCACCGAGCTGGATCGATGTTGTAAGTCTGCGACACTTGCGTGGCTATGCGGTGCAAATCGGCGACTTCACCGCTACCGCGGCGGCGATGGCGAGCTTGCCACCATCCCCAACAGTTTAGTGTGCGCATACCCAGGTAACTGGTGACATGGGGGTACACCACAATGCAATGTTCCCTGTCAGCTATCAGATCCATCGCGGTGATAGACGCAATATCCTCCTCAGTCTGGTGGCACCCGTGCAACAGCATGATCATGCTTGCTGGGGTGCCTGGATCGTAATTCGCTGGGAGATAGACACGAAATCGCTTGTTTCGGGACCAGGGTGCGCGGCTGTTGTTCAGAACTTCTGCATCGAGTACTGTTCCGCTTCCCATGCCTTTTGGTGGCTGTACGAGTCGTTGCCGAATCTTGCCATCAAAAACTGCGAGCATCGGGTCTGAGGTGTGTAGATGTCCCACTGATTTCAGATTGATGGTTTCGTCCAGTGCTGATTTGGAACCCTTGTTTTGGCTTGATTGTGGGCGCGTTGTGTTTGCTCGCTGAGCTGCAGTGGACGCCTGTTTTCTTATGCTCACAGCGTCGTTGTATGGCAGATCATTAGATCAAGTAGGTATTGTTAAAGCTCAAGAAGGATAGCGCAGGCCACTACCAGCCGTGAGCCTATAAATGGGACAAGGGGGTACCGGAATCGTATCAGTGATAGGTTTTAATCACACCTTATCCCAGTCAGAAAGGACAGCGGCGATTGCCGCGATGCAAAATCATATTTTCTAGATTCCGTCAGTGTCGCCTAAATATGTGAGTTATTCAAGCAGATAAGTGCGAATCTGTGGCTATCTGTTTTGTTGGAAGGTATATTGCAGTGCATACAAAACACGCTGCCTCCAGGATCGGTACAGGTGTTGGTTTTTTGAATTTTGATTGGGGAGTTGAAGTATGAGCAGTAATATCGTGTTGTTAACCGGCGGTACTGGTGCGATCGGTGCCGCCATGTGCAGGCAATTCGTCGCTGATGGGTATCGTGTTGTTGCTAATTGCCATGAATCAGATCAAGAACGCAGCGAGGCTTTGATTGCCAAATTGTCGAACGAAGGATTGGATGTTACGTTGTCCGTATTTGATGTCACCGATCCTGTAGCGTGCAACGCTGCCGTTGAGCACATAGAAGCGCAAATTGGCGAGTTGGCTGTAGTTGTCAACGCTGCTGGAATCACACGAGACGCCACACTACTCAATCTTGAACCTGATCAATGGAATGCAGTACTTAGGACCAATCTAGACGGGGTTTACAACGTGACACGTCCCTGCGTAGCCGCCATGACGGAGCGTAAGTATGGCAGAGTTGTGAATATCTCATCGGTTAATGGACAGCGTGGCCAGGTCGGCCAAACTAATTATTCGGCCGCTAAAGCGGGTATGACTGGTTTCACAAAAGCCCTGGCAAGAGAGGTGGCCCGCGATGGGATCACGGTTAATTCAGTTTCCCCCGGTTATGTTCAATCACCGATGATAGAAGCGATACCGGAAAAAGTCCGAGCAAAGGTTGTCAAGCAAATTCCAGTGGGCCGATTTGCAGAACCTGAAGAAATTGCTCGAGTTGTTGGTTTTCTTGCTGATAGAGCCAGTGGCTACATTACCGGCACAGATTTATCCGTTAATGGTGGTTTTCACATTGGATGACACGTGAAATTAGATAATGCAACGCATTATATTTTTAGTAAATATGTTTTATTAAGTATTTAAAATATACATAAAAACGTTATAAAACATATATATAGATAAATTTCTTTAGTTTTCCTTTAGTCAATCCGATAGATGTTGCAGTGCAAAACAAATGCGTTTATACTGCACTGCAACAAGACCGCGCTTTTTATGTTAACAACTTTAGAGAAATATGATGGAATCGATGCAACAGAACATGAACGAACAAATGAAGAAATTTGCTGATATGCAAGCTAAAAGTCTGGAGCCGATGCGTGTATTCAGTGCCTTGGCTGCTGAAGCTGGCGAGCAGCTGATGCGTCAGAATCACGCTGTCATGGGTGATTTCGTGGAATATGCTGTGAAGCAGGCGCAGGTGCCGTTCAACCCTGAAGCTGTCAGTGAAACTACTTCTGCGCAAGTTGCCGACGCTACAGCGTTTGGCGAACTTCTGGGCGCACGCGCATCCGAGTACTCAGAAATGGCTAGTGAGATTGGTCAGAAGACGCAAAAAGCAGTAGAAGAAATCGCTGCAGCAAACAAGGTAGTCTGAATACAGATTGAGCCGTTTGGCTGCTATTTTATTTAAACGAGAGGTTCACAATGAAAGATTTTGATGAGCAATATGCAGAGCTCCAGAAAAACATGGAGCCTATGCAAGAGATGAATACTGTCGCTGTCCAGGCGTTCGAACGCATTGCGCGAAAGAACTATGAACTTATGGGCGATCTGGTGGAATTCGCTGTCGCACAGGTGCAAATTCCGCAAGGAAAAGCCACTGCTCAAGAAGTGTTTGAGCACCAGAGCGCCGAAGCGAAAGCTTTTGCAGAAAAGGTCAATGCTCGGGCTGCCGAATATATGGAGCTGGCCGGTGAGCTTGGTGGTATGGTTTCCGCTACTACCGAGGCAGGAGCAGCTTCCACTTCCAAGGATGATACGGCATCAAAACCAAACCCTACCGCCAAGAAGGCATCTGGAGCTAAGAAAACTGCAAAGAAGGCAGCTGCTAAGAAAAGCGCAAGCTGATTGAGAATAAAGTAAGAGCAATTGGTGGTGCAAAGCAATGCCTCCTTTTAGTGTATTGATTCAAATTGACAACTGTAGAGGAATACTGTGAGCGGACGTCGTGTTATCAAGAAATATGCAAATCGACGCCTGTATGACACAGAGGCCAGCAAGCATGTAACGCTGGTAGATATTCGCAAACTGATTGTTGCAGGCACTGACATTCAGATTCTGGACGATACTACCGGTGAGGATATCACTCGTCCGCTGTTGTTACAGATTATCGTGGAGCAAGAGCAGTCAGATACCCCATTGCTGCCCGAGATGTTATTAGCACAGTTGATCCGTTTTTATGGAAACCCTATGCAGGGCATGATGGGTGATTATCTCCAACAAAGCGTAGGAACATTTGTTGCGCAACAACAAAGTGTTCAATCACAGATGGAGAGCATGTTGTCGAATACACCGATGGATACCATGCGAGAATTAATGAAACAGAACGTGAGTACCTGGGAGTCTATGTTGGGTGCCAGTGCAGCTGCAACTGCGAAGAAAAAGTCTGATTAATCTTTGACTTGCTTCAGTGTCAAACGGAAGGTGTGCGTAGCAATGCGCCGAAGAGCCTTGGCATAAAGAGGAATCAGGTCAGTTACGGAGAAACCCATGAGCGACACCAAGAATCCTTTTGCCGACCAACTGTCAGAGATGACGCAGAATTTTTCGAAGATGGTCGAACAGAATCAATCACTGATGACTGACCTGTTTACCCAGTCTCATAAACTCGCGTCTCAATCGGTAGATCCACTGAATGTAGGGCCAGCGTTCACCAACGCCACCCAGATCATGACCCAGGATCCGCAGCAGCTCATGCAGTCGAACTACAGTCTGTGGAAAGACCACATGGCTTTGTGGCAAGACACAGCCGGCAAGGTGATGACGCAGAGCGCCAGCGAAGCTGATGGTAAAACTGAACCCTATGACAGACGCTTTCGTCACGAAGACTGGAGCAAGAACCCCGTATTCGATTACATTCGTCAGTCGTACCTGATTACATCTCGATGGTTGGTCGAAACCATGTCCAACGTAGAGGGATTGAGTGAGGATGAACGTAACAAGGTTATTTTTCATACTAAATTGCTCGCGGATTCTTTTTCTCCCAGCAACTTCCTGATGACCAATCCAGATGCACTACGAACCATGGTGGACACTGGTGGCCAAAGTGTCATTAAGGGTATGCAGAATCTGATGCGAGATTTAGACCCTGCCACGGGTCAACTCAGCATCATGATGAGTGATCCGGATGCCTTCAAGCTTGGCGTCGACATTGCCATGACGCCGGGTAAAATCGTATATCAGAATGAACTGGTCCAATTGATTCAATATGAGCCAATGACTACAAAGGTCTACAAAAGACCCTTGGTTATTGTGCCTCCATGGATCAATAAATACTACATTCTCGACTTACAAAAACAGAACTCATTTATCGCCTGGGCTGTAGAGCAGGGCTATAGCGTATTTGTTGTCTCGTGGGTTAATCCGGATTCTAAACTTGGTGACAAGACCTTTGAAGACTACATGCAAGAAGGCATTCTTGATGTGCTGGATGCGGTTGAGCTGGCCTGTGGGCAACCGGATGTAACAATGATTGGTTATTGTATCGGTGGCACGCTTCTTAGCGCAACGCTTGCCTATATGGCTGAGATTGGCGACAAGCGTGTAAAGGCGGCAACATTTTTTGCATCGCAAACCGATTTTTCTGAAGCAGGTGAGCTAAAGATTTTTACTGATGAGGCGCAAGTTGATAACCTTGAGCAGATGATGAGCGAGAAGGGCTACCTGGAAGGCAGTGCTATGGCCACCACGTTCAACATGCTGCGGGCTAACGATCTAATCTGGTCTTTCTATGTCGATAATTACCTGTTGGGTAAGGAGCCTTTAAAGTTTGATCTACTTTACTGGAATGCGGATTCAACTCGCATGCCGAGAGAAACCCACTTGTTCTATTTGCGTGAAATGTACATCAAGAATAACCTATCAACGCCCGGCGGTATCACGTTGAAAGGTGTCCCGATAGATCTGTCGAAAATTACCATTCCCATTTATATACAGGCTGCCAAAGAAGATCATATTGCACCTTATCAGTCAGTTTTTAAATCGACTGGTTTTTACAGCGGACCGGTGCGTTTCATGTTGGCAGGCTCTGGGCATATAGCCGGTGTGATCAATCCGCCAGCGGCCAATAAGTACAACCATTGGATTAACGAAGAGCAACCCAAGGACCTGAACACGTGGATCGAGACAGCTGAAGAGCGTCCCGGATCCTGGTGGAATGACTGGGATAAGTGGTTGAAGAAGCATTCTGGTACAAAGGTTGTTGCACGTATTCCAGGCGATGCAGAACTAACTGTGATCGAGGATGCGCCAGGCAGCTACGTTTCGGTTAAAAGCTGAGGTTTTGTGCTGCAGTGTCATACCGACAACCATGATGACTCAACTATCGCAGACCGAATAGGTCGTGATTTAGATCAACACGACTACGTTTAAGTACCTGCACAATAGTGGGACCAATAAACCTCATTCTCGAAACAGGGACCGTACACGATGAAAGATGTAGTCATAGTTAGTGCGGCGCGAACGCCGATCGGCTCCTTTATTGGCAGCTTGTCAACAATGTCTGCTAGCGAGCTTGGCTCAATAGCTATCGTAGAGGCCCTTAAACGTGGTTCAGTCTCTGTAAACGAGGTTTGCGACGTTATATTGGGTCAAGTGCTGACAGCGGGTTGTGGACAAAACCCAGCCCGTCAAGCGGCTATGAGTGCGGGTATTCCTGCTGAGAAAACAGCAGTGACTGTTAATCAGGTATGTGGCTCCGGATTGCGGACAGTGGCAATGGGTTATCAGGCGATTCGTGCGGGCGATAGCGATATTGTTGTTGCAGGTGGGCAAGAGAGCATGAGTCTGTCTACGCATTGTGCTCATCTACGTAACGGCTACAAAATGGGAGATGCTAAGTTCATCGATACCATGATCAAAGATGGTCTTTGGGATGCGTTTAATGGGTATCACATGGGTACGACTGCTGAAAACGTGGCCGAGAAGTGGAGCATCTCCAGAGAGCAACAGGATGCGTTCGCAGCTGCGTCACAGCAGAAGGCAGAAGCAGCACAGCTTGCTGGTGTTTTCGCTGAAGAGATAGTGCCAGTGACTATAAGCTCACGTCGCGGGGACACAGTTGTAGATATGGATGAGTACATAAAGGCAGGAACCACTGCGGAAATGCTCTCAGGGCTTCGGCCTGTGTTTTCGAAGCAGGGAACCGTCACTGCAGGTAATGCATCGGGTCTTAACGATGGTGCGGCGGCGGTTGTCATGATGAGCAGCGATGAGGCTTCGAAGCGAGGATTAAAACCACTTGCTCGTGTTGCCAGCTGGGCAACCGCTGGTGTTGATCCGGAGGTCATGGGGTCTGGCCCTATACCGGCTAGCCGAGCAGCTCTTGACAAGGCGGGTTGGTCGGTTTCAGATCTTGATCTAATTGAGGCCAACGAGGCGTTCGCAGCTCAAGCCTGTGCTGTCAACAACGATATGGGTTGGGATACTAGCAAAGTCAATGTTAATGGAGGTGCCATCGCTCTAGGACATCCAATAGGCGCATCAGGTGCACGGGTGCTGATTACATTGTTGTACGAAATGCAGCGTCGGGAAGCTAACAAAGGGTTGGTCACATTATGCATTGGCGGTGGCATGGGTATAGCCATGTGCGTAGAGTGTTAACTACCGGACAATAATAAGTTGACTTTATAGCAGGCATCACATTGGCTCCTGAAATGGAGCATGACATATCTGCATCAAAAGGAGAGTAAAGACATGTCGAAAATAGCGATAGTAACCGGTGGTACACGTGGTATAGGTGAAGCCGTCTCAAAGGCTCTGCATGCCAAAGGCTATAAGGTAGCCGCAAATTATGCTGGTAACGATGAGCGTGCCCACGCATTCTCGGAGGACACCGGTATCCCGGTTTACAAGTTTGATGTTTCAAATTTCAGCGAGTGTGAGGCTGGTATCAAGCGTATTGAGGCTGATCTGGATGGCAAAGTGGAGATCCTCGTCAATAACGCTGGGATAACGCGTGACGGGACCTTACATCGAATGGATGCAATGTCTTGGCAAGCAGTGATCGACACAAATTTAGGATCATGTTTCAACATGTGTCGGTTAGTCATTGACGGTATGCGTGATGCTGGTTTTGGTCGCATTGTTAACATAGGCTCCATCAATGGCCAGGCAGGTCAGTATGGGCAAGTAAACTATGCTGCTGCGAAATCTGGTATTCACGGATTTACCAAAGCACTGGCACAAGAGGGCGCCGCGAAAGGTATAACTGTTAATGCAATTGCACCAGGCTACGTAGATACAGATATGGTTCGAGCGGTGCCAGAAAATGTCCTAGAAAAAATTATCAAGGGAATACCAGTTGGTCGGTTAGGAAAAGCGACAGACATTGCACGCACTGTAGAATTTCTAGTTGCTGATGACGCGGGCTTTATTACAGGTTCAACAATCTCCGTAAACGGTGGTCAACATATGTATTAACAGTGGGGCAGAAGTACACTGGCTGACGCCACTATCAATTCCGCAGCCGCATTGTCACTTGTTACCAGAAATTCAGGCTGTCTCGCCTCGAATAAGCTCGCTATCGAAATCGTTTAGCACGCTCACAGGTGACCCACTGATTTGCTTAAGCAATACTTCGGCTGCTGTTTTACCGATGCGGAGTCTGAAGGCGACTGTGGTGGTCAGCCGTGTTGGCAGTATTGCGCCGATGTCCATACCACCAAATCCTGCTATCGCAATGTCTCCCGGTATTTTCAGTCCTTTTTGCAGGCACAGCATCATGCCGCCGACAGCCATATTGTCATCAAGGTAATACAAGACGCGTAAATCCGGGTTGGCCGTGAGTATTTGTTCGGTCCCATAAAAGCCCGCGTAAAACAATGATTTGTCATTAAGAAACGTCGTTGCCATTAACGAGTTGTCTTTGCTCATTTTACGCGGAGCTGACACGCCAGAGTCAGCTAGAGCTGATTCAAATTCTGCCAGTCTGTCTGCGCCGAGTTTGACGTGTTTGTCACGTACACCTACATAGCCAAAATGGCCCTTGTATCGACTGGCGAGGTATCTGCCCATTTGTGCACCAGCTTCGAAATGGTCAAAGCCAACGCGTATGGGGTCAAATTTTTGCAATGTGTCAGCGCCTCCGCCAAGGTTCCATATTTCCACACAAGGAATCGTCAGTGATTGTAGAAATGATCTATTCACGCTTGAGCGTTCGCGACCAGCTACCTCCAAACCGCTTGGGCGCCAGCTAAGTGCCGAGTTTAGCCAGGCCAGTTCGACATCGTCGTCATAGCCAACGACACCAATGATGGGTTGATAGTTCACCCAGGTGAACTTGTTTTTCATTTCTTCGAATATTTGGCTACACAGCTCTCGGTTCAACGTCGGTATGCAGATACCGACAAGGTTGTTTGCGGTATCTGACCAAATGCGGCTGCCAGTCGATTGGGCACATAAGACATTTCATTAGCGATTCTTAACACCAATTCCCGAGTTTTTGCCGAGTAACCGCTGGTGTTCCTTAATACGCGCGATGCGGTCATTTTGGACACACCGGCTTTCTGGGTAACATCTGCCAGTGAAACCGAAGTTGACTTACAGGTGGAATTTGACTTTTTCGAGAAAGTTATTGACAGAAATTCAACAGAAGCAGTATGGCTGTATGAGTTATCGGTAACGTTGTTATAAGGAACCTGGGAATTAGGTTAGCGCATAAACTACATCAAGAATGAATTCCGGTCAGAACACAACAAGCAGATGATGCGGATAAGCAGTCTGACTCGTGCCGAAAAATCATTGGTTGCGATTGCACATGCGCTGGCAGTGGACTGTGATTACCTGGTACTAGATGAACCGAGTGCTAGTCTGCCAGACAGTGATGTAAAACGTTTGTTTGATGTGTTGCATCAGTTGCGTGATGACGGTGTCGGCATGATTTACGTGCCGCACAGACTGGACGAAGTTTTCCGTATTGCAGATAGGGTAGTGGTTCTCAGGGATGGGGAAATGGTGGGGGTTCGTCTGATGCCGCACACAACACCAGAGGAACTGGTTGACATGATAGTTGGGAAAAACTCCAAAACGTTCCTGAGGGTAGAGCTTGAATCCCGCCCGCCAGTAATGCAGTTAAACAATGTTAATTCGGAGTCTGCCGGGGCCGTCAGTTTTAGTATTCTCCAAGGCGAAATTTTAGGATTTGTTGGCTTGCGGGGTGTGGGGCAGGAAAATATTGGACGTTGCCTGTTTGGTAGTCAAGCGTACGAAGGTGTATCACGCCCGCTGGCGAAACCTACAGCGCGAACTCACCAGAAGAGGCAATGGCCGTAGGCGTTGGATTGATTCCGCAAGATCGTGTGGAGGAGTCGGTTGCCGCCAGTATGACAATACGCGAGAACTCCTTTTTAAATCCTGCAGCCTCTGGTCGTACAGTGCTGTCGTTTTTGAGTCAGCAGTCAGTATCAAAAATGGCTTATGCAGCAGGTCTAGATGTGGGTCTTAGACCCAATAGTCCAGAACTTCCGGTCGACGTGCTTTCAGTTTGTAATCAGCAAAAAGTGATCGTTGGTCGATGGTTGGCGAGTACCAACACGGTACTGATTGCTGAAGACCCGACGGCCGGTGTAGACGTTGGCGCGAAAGCCGAAATATATACGTTGCTTGGTGAGCTTGTACGCTGCGGTGTAGCCGTAGTGATTATCTCAACTGACTTTGAGGAGGTCGCGAGTGTTGCGAATCTAACATTTGCTCAGCGATTACTCAGATCGATAGCGGTGTACGGGCTGGTGATTCTGATGTTGCCGCTGGTGTTCCTCGGTCGAATCACGTTTGCACACGACGAGCTGGGTACGGACGAACTTGATACGCTAGAAAAAGAAGCTTTTCGTTTTTCAGGCCTTGAGGCACTGAAACGCTAATTGCCGTTTAGTATAGAGTGCTAACTACCGGGTCACAACGACGGGTAGCAAGTCTCACAGTGTATAAATTGGAACCTCCCTAATGACAAAGCCCTCTATTCTGAGTTTCGAGACATATGACGCCTGGGATGCTGAGGCGATGGGTGAGGTGTTTGAGATACACCAGTTTCCAGCCAACAGAAATACAGACGATCTGCCCATTGAAGTTCGGGAGGGCATTCGTGCTTTTGCATTTAAAGGACATTCAGTGTTGGGTGCAGACATTATCGATGCGTTTCCCAATGTCGGTCTGATCGCAAATTACGGAGCAGGCTTCGATACGATAGATGTTGCCTATGCTGCGTCGAAAAACATCAAAGTAAGCAACACACCCGATGTGTTGACAGACGATGTGGCCGATCTTGCTGTGGGCATGCTGATAGCTGTGTCGCGCGATATCGTTGGCGCGTCGCGTTGGGTTAGCTCTGGTGACTGGGCCAAGTCTGGCGCATTCCCGCTGCAGCGAACGGTAACCGGGAAAACCGTTGGTATCGTTGGTATGGGGAGAATTGGTCGGGCGACGGCGAATCGCTTGCAAGCTTTTAATATGGATGTTCATTATTCCTCTCGTAGTGAAAAAGACTTCGCATCCAATTGGACTTATCACGATGATGTCGAAGCACTTGCCAGAGCGGTGGACATTCTGATAGTAGCCGTATCGGCAGGGCCTGATACTGCCGATATTATTTCCACTGACGTTCTCAAAGCGCTTGGTACGGACGGTATTTTGGTAAATGTCTCTCGTGGAATTACTGTTGATGAAAACGCTCTCATTGAGGCTCTTGAGACTGGGGGAATACGCGCAGCTGCCCTCGATGTCTATAAAAATGAACCCAACATCGATGCCAGACTGTTGTTACTACAGAACGTTCTATTGCAGCCTCACCAGTCTTCAGGGACTATCGAAACGCGAAAAAAAATGGGCGAACTTCAACGCAAAAACCTGCTGGCCTATTTTGCCAATGAGCCGTTAGTGACACCCATCTGAAAATGGGTCTACCATCAGTTAACTCGGAAATTTTCTGTCGTGACATAATTGGCGTAAGGGTTCTTTGACGTAACAGCGGAGTGGACATGTTTGGTGTGATCGAAGGTACTGGTTACGAAGTAATAGATGATGTCTTTAACGAATGTTTAATCGGGCATGCCAGAGTCGAGCGTTTGTGGACGGGGGCACGTTGGTCTGAGGGGCCAGCTTGGTTTGCAGCTGGACGTTATTTGGTGTGGTCAGACATCCCAAACAATCGCATGTTACGCTGGGACGAGACGGATAACTCCGTGTCAGAATTCCGTAATCCGTCCAATAATGCCAATGGCCACACAGTCGATCCACAAGGACGACTGGTAAGTTGTGAACATTTGACGCGACGCGTTACCCGCACAGAGTACGATGGATCTATCAGCGTGTTGGCTGATCACTTCCAAGGCAAGCGGTTAAACTCACCAAACGATGTTGTGGTTAAATCAGATGGTTCCATCTGGTTTACCGATCCGTCCTACGGCATCATGATGGACTACGAAGGTGATCGTGCGACAGGAGACATTGATGGTTGTCATGTTTATCGTATTGATCCTGAAAGCCTTGAAGTGGGCTGCGTTACCAGCGATTATGTTAAACCCAACGGACTAGCGTTCTCATCTGATGAAAAGCATCTTTTTATTGCTGACACTGGAGGTACGCATCTGAAAGACGGGCCTGCCCATATACGTAAGCACACAGTGTTAGACGACGGCACACTGGGTGAGGGTAATGTTATAGCTGATTGTAATTCCGGATTTTTCGATGGATTTCGTATTGATTGTGAAGACCGAATTTGGACGTCAGCGGCAGACGGTGTTCATTGCCTTAGCTCAGAAGGCACACTACTGGGAAAAATTCATGTGCCTGAAATAGTTGCTAACGTGTGCTTCGGTGGACCCAAACTTAACCGCTTATTTATTTGCGGTACCACCTCATTGTATTCGGTTTATTTAAATGTAAATGGTGTGAGTTATCGTTAGTTTTCTACGATTCAGTATGGTCAGTTTACGTTGTAGCGATTGCTAACATTGGATCAAACAGCAACTGATTGTGAATCATCTCCACTCTGAAATTGAGCAATTGTGAGTGCAAGCTCATTGGATTGAATCTGCGGATGCCCAGCAGAACTGGCGCTCTGTTCAACCACCTTGGCACTTTGCTGCGTGGCCTGACCCACTGAAGTGACAGCGTAACTTACATCTCGCACAGCGTTGCATTAACCTAACCATCGGTAATACCCATGACATTAAAAGTAATTGGAACTGGATTTGGACGAACAGGTACAGATTCCATGCGCAACGCGCTTAATATCCTCGGTGTAGGGCCAACACACCACATGTTCGAGCTTGGAGAGGATGCGCCTTTGAGAGAACCTTGGCTCAAATTGGTTAAGGGGGCAGATCCCGATTGGGAATTGCTCTTTACTGGGTATAATGCCTGTATTGACTGGCCGTCGGCTTTTTACTGGCGCACTCTCATCGTCGAGTATCCGGATGCAAAGGTTTTGCTGACAATGCGTTCTGCGACAAGTTGGTGGAAGAGTTTTGAGTCCACGATCCTGAAACTTATTCTAAGCGAAGACAAACCGAACAGTTTTGGTCAGCTTTTATTAATCGATCAGGTGTTTGATGGACGTCCTGATGATAGAGCGCATGCTATTGCAATCTACAATCGTAATGTCGAAGAGGTTCTGGCTACTGTCGATCCTGAGCGATTGTTAATTCACAACCTCGGTGATGGATGGGATCCACTGTGTGAATGGTTAGACCGTCCTGTACCGGATATCGATTATCCAAGTGGGAACACGACACAAGATTTTCGCCAACGAGTAGTGAGGTAAGATTGTGTGAGAGTGCATGAATAACGAATATTGACTCTGTTAGCGATTCGCGGGTAGATCAGTAATTTCTCAAATTGCGAGCAGTATTTGTATATATTCAGATACGTTGTGTCATCTAGTTTCGTAAAGCAAAAATAGGTACCCGCATATTATTGTGTGTTGCATGTTTACTGAACCAAATGAGCTGCAATTACGATCAACAGTTACTCGTACCAGACGTCCGCCGCATTGAATCCCCTGTTGCTGACTTGCAGAGCCTAGACGGGACGTTGGCTCTGCATGCCTTTAGATAAAAATACGACTTTAACACTCCTTTAAGCACCTCTCATATTGATATAAAATATTTTCTTGTTAATTTGTGAGTTGTGAAATACAGTCTTTTTTAGAACATAAATACGATCATGAATGCACTATTTGGCTTAGGCCGTCTTCACAATTGCGTACTCCGCTGCGACGAACCATCCATGAAACACCATTAATACTGCGAATGTGATTAGCAGTGCCATTTTTTCCTTAATCCTTTCTAATTTCGCCTGCATACCCTTTTTGAGTTCGATTTGGTAGAGAAAGTCACAGCATATTTGAGACTCAAATAGATTTAAATGTACGACGCCCTTGTATCAGCTCGTGGCCTTGCCTGTGTTGATGCTGATCGTTGCTAGTGTGGGGGGTATCGCTGGAAGTCAGACGTTGACATTGACGATCTGCGGTTTGGCGCTATACGCTGAGTGGTGAAAGGGACGACATGATGTCTCATTAGGCAAGTCCAGAGCACAACTGGCCGTTGGTGGGACCATGTGAGCATGGGACTCAGGGATGCAAAAGTGGGTTCATGATGTACACAGAACCTACCTGGATCTTGCACTTATTCTGGAATCACATAACTCAGATACATTAGTACGCCGCTTACTCGATGGGTAATTGGATCTTGGCCTCATTATGGAACCGCCACAGCTTGATATGCTAGAAATTGTGGAAGTAGCCAAGTTGGAGATGGTGATGGTATCTCACGAACCAGACATGCCGTTAGAACAAGCGATGGGCGATGGGTATCTTCAGATCGACTGGGGCTTAAGCGTCTCTTTACAACACAGACGACTCTACCCAGATGCACCGGAACCCATCGTTGCGGATCGCAAAAGCTAATGTGGCATTGAGTTTCATTTTGGAGTTCGGTGGGACGGGGTATGTAGCCAGTAGGAAAATCTCTGACGAAATTAAAGATGCCGAATTATTTCTAGTCATAGGTGCCGAATCTATTGAACGCACCGTGTTCGCCATATACCCAGTGCGCACAGAACGTGCGCGTTAATAGCGGAAGCGATTGGTGAATTTAAGTTTCATGTATCGTTGCCAAAGTGACCGCACAAACGAAAATAAGGGTAAGGTGTCCGCTAACTTTACTGCACCGAAACTCCTGTTATCGTCCCTTTAGGAAAACCTGCTGTGAACAATTCAATCAATACTCTCAGTGCAAAACCTGAAGAGAATGAATCGCTGATTTGTGGCTTTCAGGTTAACAACGACGGAATTGTTGATTCTTTGAATTGGGAGCAAGTCGTATTAAACCAGATAACAGACTCAACACGTCTACGCTGGATTCACTTAAATCGCGAATCGGTAGATGTGCAAGAATGGCTATCAAAAAACGATCAGCTTGATAATATTATCGTTGATGCACTTTTACAAGTAGATACGCGCCCTCGTATTGTTAAACATCATAATGGCTACTTATTGAATCTTCGTGGCGTCAACCTAAACCCTGGCGAGAACGCTGAGGATATGATTTCCATCCGCCTTTGGGTGACGGGTAACCTTGTAATTAGTACGCGGGCACGGCGAGTTCTTGCCGCTGAGGATTTAAAAGAACGATTTATCGCTGGCAAACCTCCAAGCAGTACTGGTGCACTAATTGCATTTATTGCACATCGATTGGTGTCACGTATTGCGCCTGTAGTGGCAGAGCTTGATGATAAGGTCGATACACTCGAAGAGCGATTGTTGAACGGTGAACGAAGCACTAACAAATCCAACATTGGTCAATTTCGACGTACTGTATTGGCGCTCAGGCGATACATCGCGCCACAGCGTGAGGCAATAGCAGGTTTCTTACGTGATAGTGATGATTTCTTAACACTGGATGAACAACATCAGTTGCGAGATACGCATGATTCTATTATTCGAGTAGCTGAAGATCTAGATCTGATTCGCGAACGCGCCATGTTGTTACAAGAGCAATTGGTCGAGGCACGAGCTGAGGCCATGAACGACCGGCTTTTTGTTCTGGCTATTATTTCTGCAATTTTCCTACCACTGGGTTTTTTTACCGGACTTTTTGGCGTTAATATTGGTGGTATGCCCGGTGTTGATCACCCCAACGCGTTTGCGTTTTTATGCCTATCCATGCTCGTATTTTCAGTGGCCATAGTGGTGTTATTTCGTTGGAAAAAATGGATTTAAAATCGATTTATAGCCGTATTAGTTTGTTATCACATCAAGATGTATTTTGGATAAACACTCTCTTTATTGACTGGCACTCGGTTTACGGTGATGTGAACTAGGCATGCTTGAAGGATGGGGACAAACAAATATTTTTAGTCTATCAAAAATTGCTCTTTGATAATTCTTTCCTGTAGCTGCAGATCAGGATCAAACAGCAGTTTCAAAGCAACCCGTCTATCAGTTTCAATACTAACTTTGATCACGTCACGAATTTCTAATCCATCGGCGGCGGCGGACACAGGTCGTTTGGCTGTGTCCAGTACATCGATAATCACTTTAGCATTACGTTCCAACAATGCACCCGTCCACCGCCTGGGCCGAAATGCTGAGATGGGAGTCAATGCCATCAAGTGAGCTTCAAGTGGAATGATAGGGCCATGTGCGGACAGATTATAGGCTGTGCTACCTGCAGGTGTTGAAAGTAAGATGCCGTCACATACGAGACAAGGAAGGCGGTTGTTACCATCAACAGTGATAGAGAGCTGGGCAGATTGAGCCGACTGTCTGAATAGCGACACCTCATTAATTGCTTTCGCTCGAATTGTTTGTCCATCAGTAGTTATTGCGCTCAAAGCAAGGCGATAGAGTTTTATGGCAACAGCGTTGTCCAATCGCTCAGGCAGGTCCTTAAGCTCATACGTATTGAGCAAAAATCCTACTGTACCTCGATTCATACCAAAGACAGGTTTGCCACTAGCGCTGTAACGGTTCAGTGTTTCTAATAAAAAACCATCACCACCGATGGCAACAATGATATCTGCTTTTTGCGCACTGTTCTGACCATACAGCTTGATTAACCTGCGTTGTGCAGATTTAGCCTTTTCACTGTCGGCGTGTACAAATGCAAAGCGTTTGCCTTTAGGCGTAATCCCTTGTGTCATAGCGCTGTGATTATGAAACCGAGTAGGTAGGAGTGCGCCAGCATACCGCACTTGGGCGTCCAGTATGAATTACTTAATTGTTGCTAGCTCCGTTGTGCTGTTGCTGATAATTGCATTAACAAATAGTTGTAACTTTCGACTTACATCTGGCGTCTAACGGTCTACAAGAACAACGCTGAGGCTTGTGTGAAAAATTGCCTTGAGTACTTTCTAATCCACTAACCATGCATAGACTGATGTTCACCAAGGAGAATGAAATTTTCATCAGAATAGCTATTCTGTCTTGTAACCAGAAGTTGTATTCCACACGGCGTCTAATCGATGTAGCCACTGCACGAGGTCACGTCGTGGCAGTGTTTGATGTTCTTCGTTGCTATATGAACGTTATGGCAAACAACCCAAAGGTACATTATGAAGGCTAAAGAACTCCCGGGCTTTGATACTGTTATTCCACGAATCGGTGCCTCGGTGACATTTTATGTCACTGCCATGTTGCATCAGTTTGAAATAACGGGAACTTACCGCCTCAACGAATCGGTAGCAATCAGCCGCTCAAGAGACAAACTGGGCTCTTTGCAATTGCTGTCACGAAAGGGAGTAGGGATGCCCATCACGGGACTTGCTCATAAGCCTAGTGCTGTGAAAGATCTGATCAAAATGCTTGGAGGGGCTCCCTTGGTTATTAGACTATTGGAGGGTATTCAAGGTATTGGTGTGGTTTTGGCAGAAACGCATAAAGCTGCAAAGAGTGTGATTGAAGCGTTCATGGGGCTAAAAGCGAATATTCTTGTGCAAGAATATATCAAAGAAGCTGGGGGTGCGGACATTTGTTGTCTGGTCGTCGGGGACAAGGTGGTGACAGCGATGAAACGGCAGGGTGCGAAGGCGAATTCAGCTCGAATCTGCACCGTGGAGGTTCCAACACACTTGCAAAATTAACTGTTGCGGAACGCGCAACAGTTACTATGGAAGCAAAGACAATGGGTCTCAATGTGGCTGGAGTTGATTTATTACTTGCTGAGCGTGGGCTGGTCGTTATGGAGGTTAACTCATCGCTAGGTTTAGAGCGTATCGAGACTGCAACAGGATAGGATATTGCCACTATGCAAATTGAAATTCTGGAAAAGAGATTAGAGAAGACTACAGGTCGAAAGAGTATGACAAAAACCCGTGATATAGGATAAATCAATGCGCGAACCGTTTGTGCTGGTAGGCACTAAAGTACTTTCAGGTGAGTGATGAGTGATCGATATGTCACTATCAAATTTATGTTCACAGGCGCACATGAACATACGCGTACACGTCTTGCACGTCTTGCACGGAAAAATTCAGGACCTGTATTATTTCTTAGTACTGCCATACATGCTGATGAACCCAACGCATTGAAATTATTCGTGCTGTAATGGCAGCTAATCTGTCGTCAAATATCAAGGGAACCTAGATAGTAGTGTCTGTCTCGACACATGGAATCGATTTGCATACAGGCTCTGGGTAGATGACTAATCTGCCGTAAATTAGAGCTGATCTGGATAATGCTCAAGCTGAAAAGCGTGCCAGAGTGTTTAGTGCGTCTGTGATTCTGAATTCTTCACTTAGAGATGGTTCGTTAACACAATCAGCGAATGAGATTGGGGTTAGAACGCTGTTGTATGAAGCGGGAGAGGCAATGCGTTACAACAATATTGCTATTCGAGCCAAGGTCATGGGTATCATTAATGTGATGAGGGCTCTTGAGATGCTGTCGGCAAAAACACTAAAAAATGATTCAATCGCAGTCTCCCTTGTGGCAGGTAGTAGTCGCTGGATTCGAGCACCTGAAAGTGGTAAGTGCAGGATCACAGTAAAACTGGGTGCACAGGTGGAACGCGGTGATGTTGTGGGCTACATCACTGAGGCCTCTGATGGCACTCGCTATGAAATTCGATTTGACAATACTGGCGTCATTATCGGTCGTCTAGAGCAACCGATGGTCCACGAAGATGAGGCCATATTGCATCTCACACGATTTGAGGGTGACGTAAACGATATTGTCAATCATGTGAAAAAATTCAGCAGGATTATTCGGAGGAAGAAGGTGATCTGGTGGCTGTATAAAAATCCACACTCTGCCTGCAGGCGTTTGGCGGTTTGATATGCCCACTAACGTTTATCACGCTACTGTTATTCTGGACTCGCCAAGTCAGAAATTAATACTAGTTTGCAGTCGCTGAAAATTTAGAAAGTTGCCATTGTCTGGAATTACATAACTGTGCTTGAAACACTATATTTCCACAGACTAACATTTAGGCTGTTTATTGTTATCAGTGGTCTTTTGCTACGTCAGCTTTTTATTTTACGGGTACGTAAAAGCCGTGTCATTCTTGACACAGATGCTCGTAAAATAATATCGGCTGCGCACTACTTGTCAGGTGGATTAACTATAATAGTTGTGGTAATCCATTGGTTGCCGCAATTACAACAATTTGTTTTACCGATCACCGCTATTACCTTGGCATTAGTTTTTGCACAAAAGAGTTATCGTTGTGCCAAATGGGTGTCGTGATGATTAGGACGTCTCGAGCCTTTGAGGTTGGTGACTGGATTTCGTTTGACGGACCTTTTAGAGAAGTTATTGAATGTAACTTTTGATAGGTAGTTCGTTGGAGTCGTCTAAGAGCGTTGTTACACCGCTAGATTGGTTACATCCGACGATAGGCAACGCCGCTGCCAAGGCGAATGATTTGGTTAAATCAAGCGCACATTTCATATAGTCGCTCTTTGGCGATAAGGTATGAGTGGATATAGGGTATGTATTTATTAAAATTATTGCAATGCTTGCAGTAAATAATTCGTCCAAACAGTGCTAATTGCGACATACAATTTTGTAATTTCAATTAGCTATTGTTACCAGAAATTTAATCCTTACCATCGCTGCAGGCAACATAAGTACGTATTTGCGTAATTAAGCGTTGTCACAATGACGGAAGTCGCAGGAATGCAGTCACTATGAATATTCGACCATTACACGATCGTGTCGTTATCAAACGGATGGAAGAGGAGAGAACAAGTTCAGGAGGAATCGTAATACCAGACTCCGCTACGGAAAAGCCTATGCGTGGCGAAGTTATCTCCATTGGTAAGGGCAAGGTATCTGAAACCGGCGAGCTACGGCCGCTCGATGTTAAGCCTGGCGATGAAGTACTTTTCGGAAAGTACTCGGGTACAGAAATAAAAATTGATGGTGTTGATCTTCTCGTTATGCGTGAAGACGACATCATGGGTGTCCTGGACAAATAATTGTCCAGGTACCAAACAACTCACTTTAGGAATACATCAGTATGAGCGTTAAAGACGTACGTTTTTCACAAGATGCCCGCAGCCGTATGCTGGCAGGTGTTGATATTCTTGCAAATGCAGTTAAAGTTACACTCGGTCCTAAGGGGCGCAATGTAGTCCTTGATAAAGCCTATGGAGCCCCAACTGTTACCAAGGACGGAGTCTCAGTTGCTAAAGAAATACAACTTAAAGACAAATTTGAGAACATGGGAGCACAGCTGGTTAAAGAGGTCGCCTCACAAACCTCTGATCTTGCAGGTGACGGAACCACAACGGCCACAGTATTAGCACAGATAATTGTTCGTGAAGGGGTGAAATCGGTTTCGGCAGGTATGAACCCGATGGATCTAAAGCGCGGAATAGACAAGGCCGTTAAGGCCGCGACACAGGCTTTGGCTGATATGTCCAAGCCGTGCAGCGATACCAAGGCAATCGCTCAGGTGGGCACTATCTCCGCTAACAGTGATGAATCTATCGGTAAGATAATTGCCGAGGCCATGGAGAAAGTAGGTAAAGAGGGCGTTATTACAGTGGAAGAGGGCAAGTCACTGGACAACGAACTCGAGGTGGTTGAAGGTATGCAGTTTGATCGAGGCTATTTGTCACCTTATTTCATCAATGATCAGGAGAGCATGGCGGCCGAGCTAGAAGAGCCTTATATCTTGTTGTTTGATAAGAAAATATCCAATATTCGTGACTTGTTACCGATACTGGAAGCAGTTGCAAAATCCGGCAAACCGCTGTTAATTGTTGCGGAGGACATTGAAGGTGAGGCATTAGCAACCCTAGTGGTCAACAGTATGCGTGGCATCATAAAAGCCTGTGCAGTCAAAGCCCCTGGCTTTGGCGACCGGCGTAAAGCGATGTTGCAGGATATAGCGATATTGTGTGGTGGGCAGGTTATCTCTGAAGAGGTTGGTTTATCGTTAGACAAAGCAACACTCGAAGAGCTAGGAACAGCCAAACGTGTCATCGTGGACAAGGATACTACAACCATTATTGATGGTGCAGGTGGCAAGGAGGAGATTACCGCTCGCGTTGATCAGATTCGTATCCAGATTGAAAACACAACATCTGACTACGATAAAGAAAAACTCCAGGAACGGGCGGCAAAACTTGCCGGTGGGGTGGCTGTGATTAAGGTAGGTGCTGCCACTGAAGTTGAGATGAAGGAGAAAAAAGATCGAGTCGACGATGCGTTACATGCAACACGTGCTGCAGTAGAAGAGGGCATTGTACCCGGTGGTGGAGTTGCGCTTGTACGGGCTATTGCTGCGATGGATAAGATCAAAGGTGATAATCACGATCAGAACGTCGGTATCGATATAGCACGTCGGGCAATGGAAGAGCCATTGCGACAGATCGTCGCAAACGCCGGCGATGAACCTTCGGTTGTCGTTGCCAAAGTTCGAGCGGGTAAGGGAAATTTTGGTTATAACGCAGCAACAGGCGAATACGGTGACATGGTTTCCATGGGTATTTTGGATCCTACAAAAGTGACACGCTATGCCTTGCAGAACGCCGCTTCAGTCGCTGGCTTGATGATCACCACTGAGGTAATGATTGCCGATAAGCCAAGTTCAGCATCTGCAGGCGGCATGCCCGACATGGGTGGCATGGGCGGAATGGGCGGAATGGGTGGCATGATGTAATCATCATGTAGCCATTTCATTCGCATTCATTGCGTTTCTTAAGCCTGCAAGTCTATGATTTGCAGGCTTTTTTATTGACATTTCCTTTCTCTCTGTTTCATTATCTCCCAGTGAGTTGCAGAAATTCGAGGGTGCTTTTCAGGGGTGTCACCAAGATCACCTATCAAGTCTTGATGTGATTTTTACGCTGATACCTCCCATTTGATACCCCATTTTGAGCGAGGCAGAAAAATGGCAGAGGAGGCAAGGTTGTCACTCATTCAAGGTGTTAATCCAATGGATGAAAGAAGGGAGCGAAAGAGGGCTAGTAACCCTGAAGATCGTGCTTTTGGCGTCATAGCACTGAAATGGTGGTAGCAGCAAAAAGATTCTTGGTCGAGTGAACATGCTCCACGAATTAGGCGCTGGCTACAGAATGATGCTAAAGCAATTAATGATCTGGCTATTGATGAAATTGATGCAGGCCACATTACGGAGTTGATGCTCTCTATCGAAGCATCGGGCTCACCGAAGAAGGCTCCAGTTAGCTTTCAGTCATTAACTGAATCTTTGGATATGCACTTGCGCATCGTTTAACGAGAACAAATCTCGCTCAAGGTCTTCCTCTCAGGGATATAATCAAGCCCCTCTCAAAGGTGAAGCATCAGGCTGCAACAGTTACTCCTTCGGAGTTAGCACAATTAATAATCGATATTGATAGTAATAACTCGGGATCGTTTTGCACTCGCGAAGCATTAAAGCTAATACCTCGAATATTCCTTCGTCCTAAGGAAATTCGACACCTTAGGTGGGAGTATATCGATTTTGAGGCGAAGCTAATTCGCACCCCTGAGCAAGAAATGAAAAGGCAGCGTGAACACTTGGTGCCCCTAGCGGGTCAGGTGGTTCATCAGCTTCAAGAAATCAAAAAGGTGACAGGCTACTCAGTAATGATAGGGGTATCCGTTTCGGCAGGTGACTCGACATACACGTCATCAGCTGCAGGTTCGCCTGTTGGCAAATTCCCATCCGAGTAATCTGATTGTTCTTCTTGCAACAGAATCATGAATTCTGTAATAACCTCTTCGCCATCAACTTTTCTGGTTGTAATGAGGTTGTTCTCCGATAATTTGGCAACCACGGACTTGAGTGGCTCTTCGATAATGCTAATGTTAATTTGTCTGTCGTTGCCCTCTGTGAAGCTTACAGGGATACCGCTTAGCTCGGAAAGTCGGGTTGCAACAGCTATCAGGGAAGCATTAACTGCCTCGACGGAAATAAGATTGTTATCAATATTAACGCTTATTGATTCGGCGCGAGCAATTGGAAAGCCGTTCAAAATTAGCAATAAGATGAATGCACGCACTAAGGTTAGCCTGATCAATCGCGGAAGCCGTACATAATGTCGTCTTGCGGGTCTTGCCAGTCATCATCTTCTGAGGAAATTATTTTCAGATTCTTTTTAGCTTTACGCCGTGTACCTTTTACATTAAGTCGTTTTGAGAGTGACGGAACCAGACGTAATCTGTCTTCGATTTTGTTTGAAAGGTTAGATAAATCGTAAAATTCTTCCATATAGTTGTCAATATTAATGTCTTGAGGGTCTTTAACTAAGCGCCCCATTAGGTCTCTCCTATTTACTTATAAGTTCCAGAGTCGCTTCGAGCTTCGCACTGGATTTATTGATTACGATTGTGTACTGTTTTATCTCAATATCAAGATACTTGACATCAACTTATATATGAAAAATAGTGTGCTCGCTAGCAAAATTTTAAAATTTTAAAATTCAAGAATGCTTGGATTCGGGAGCGGCCAGATTTGGATTCAACCGCTGTTGCAACTGACCTACGCATGCAATTGGTTGCGCTCCATTTTGCTGACAGCTGTAATAGCGCTTTGGCAGACTTCAATCTCGAGTGGTGGGAATACGATGTTCTGTCGGCACTTCGACGAATAGGCAAACCTTATATCTGTGCGGTTAATTCAATGAACGACATATTGCCATTAACATCAGGCGCTTTGACTCATAGACTTAATCGACTAATTGATCGGAAGCTGGTAACCCGTCGAGTTGATGATCATGATGGGCGGCGGGTCTTGGCCAAACTCACAAGCAAGGGCGTTAGGTTGGTAAATAGCGCAGCGACAGCACGCTTCCAAGCGGCAGAAAACACAGTGCAGGCGCTAAGTAATACTGATCGTGAAAATCTTGATCGGATTCTTGACAAACTAATTCCGAATGCTTTCTGATGAACAGCGCGTTTCAGTGATTTGCACTCGCTTATCTCTTGGTAGCCGTCAAGGCGGTCCGCAGTCGATATTGAGGGTGAAGGCCTGATTCAAGCGAAACAAAAAGATCGGGAACAGAGAACACAAATTTTGTAGAGGGTAATGACTGATGCAGGAGAGCGACAACATGATTTATAGTCAAAAAGTCATCGATCTGTGAATTACGAGTCTGCGAATAGGAATTCCTTGGATCAGCGGTGAGCTTTGAGCCAGTTTAAGTGAGTATTTCGCTTTCCGACGTACCGTAAGCCTCGAGGTTCTTCGAGGTATCTGCAGGTAATTAACGTATCCACAGTGATATTTGCTCGGATATGTCATCTTCAAATAAATGTGTATAGCACGATCGTTGGCATCTGAAGGCGAGTGCCAAGATCACCGTTATGCACAAAAATAATAATTGTATATGTTGCGTGTATGATCGATGGTAATTAGCCAATTAGCCAATTAGCCAATTAGCCAATTAGTCAATTAGCGGATGAGCGAAAATGCAATGAAATTAGGTATCTTATCGTGTGGTCCGAATTCATACAGCACAAGAAGGCTAGTGGAAGCAGCCCAGCAGCGTGGACATTCTGTGCGTGTGCTCAATACGCTCAAGTTTGCGATTGATCTGGATAAGGGAACACCTGATCTCTATTACAGACAGAAAGTGCTGAGTAATTATGATGCGGTATTGCCTCGGATTGGTGCATCCATAACCTATCATGGAACTGCAGTCGTCAGGCAATGTCAGGAAATGGATATCTTCTGTGCAAATACTGCCGCAGGCATTACAAATTCAAGGGACAAACTGCGTAGCCTACAGATTCTCAGTCGACATCATGTGGGCATCCCAAGAACGACCTTTGTCCGTGATAAAAAAGACGTCCTACCTGCCATAGAGCGTGTTGGTGGTGCACCAGTTGTGATTAAACTCATTGAAGGAACACAGGGTATCGGTGTTTTGTTGGCGGAAACGATAAAGTCAGCGGAAGCGATCATCGAATTGCTGCAAAGCCAGAAACAGAACGTCTTGATTCAGAAGTTCGTTGCAGAGAGTAAAGGCAAGGATATCCGGGCGTTTGTGGTTGGTGATCGCGTAGTTGCGGCAATGCGTCGCATAGCACAAGGCCAGGAGTTTCGTAGCAATGTCCACAGAGGTGGGGTTGCTGAAGCGGTAGAGTTATCTGATGAGTACCTTGAAACAGCTGTACGAGCCACCCAGATACTAGGCTTGCGCGTAGCGGGTGTTGATATGCTTGAAGGTAAGACAGGCCCACAGATTATGGAAGTTAACTCCTCTCCTGGCCTTGAAGGTATAGAGACCTGTACTGGCCTCGATGTAGCAGGGACTGTTATCGATTACATTTCGGCACAGGTAGATTTTCCAGAAATTGATATAAGACAGCGGTTGACGATCAGCAAGGGATATGGTGTCAGCGAGATTTATGTGCCTGAAGGGTCTAATTTTGTAGGGATTAGTATCGCGGATACAAAGCTGTCTGAAAAAGACATCAATGTACTTACGTTGTATCGGGGGAACAAGGTTATTCCTAACCCTCGAGCTGGTCGCATACTAGAAGCAGAAGACAAATTGCTGTGCTACGGTAAACTTGAGTCGATGCGTGGAATGGTGCCTGCGAAAACACGGCGTCGTCGCAGACCAGAAGCAAAAGAGCTGGTAACAGACGTGCCAACAAGCAACTCCGAGAACGCAGGCTTGATTATTAAGTGAACATGTCAAGCTGAAGCAATGCCTTAGTCAATTAACTACGTCGAATAAGTCATGAAGATGTAACTGCAATCATGACCCCTGCACCGTGATATTATATATGCCAGAGTGTCTGCGATCAATTAGACGATAAGGTGGACATGAAAACATCAACACTCTCCATCGTATCTTTACTCTTTGGCGCTTCGTTGCTTTTTTTCGCAGGTGGTATCAATAGTTTGATCTTACCCATCCGCGGTGCAGCTGAGGGGATGAGTGCATTCTCTTTAGGCTTGCTGGGTGCCGGTTGGGCCGTAGGGTAGGTTATTGGTTGCTTACATGTCCCGGGGTTGGTCGCACGAGTTGGACACATCCGGGCGTTTAGCGTTATGTCCGCACTTGCCTCATTGTCCATTTTAGGTAGTGCGTTACTGATCTACCCATCTGTTTGGATTGTGCTTCGAGCGGTAGCAGGGTTTACGTTTGCAGGAGCTGTGATGATTGTAGAATCGTGGTTGGCTGAAGCCAGTAACTCTAGTAACCGTGGACGCGTATTTGGGATCTACACCATGGTCCTGTTGGGAGCTAGTACCGCTGGGCAGCTGGTTCTGCCGTTGGCTGATACCCTTACGGTTTTCTTTTTCGTTGTCGCCGCGATGCTATATAGCCTGTCGCTTGTGCCAACTGCTATTTCCTCATCTCGGGCACCTCAACCATTGCTCCGGACCCGGTTTGATTTCCCAGGCTTGTGGCGTAACTCCCCGTTGGCTGTCATAGGTGCTTTCATGGTAGGAGTATCGAATTCCACTTTCGGTACCTTAGGTGCTGTGTATGCGGGAGAACAGGGTCTTCCACTAACAGTTATTACCTATTTTGTGAGTATGCCAGTTCTCGCTGGTGCCATTGCTCAAATGCCCATCGGTTGGCTTTCAGATCGATTTGATCGTCGCTGGGTTCTTGCAGGTGTGGCTCTGGTTGCACTCATGGTTGACGTTGCTTTCGTCCTTGTACCACCGTCATCGGTAGGGATGTTGTTCGCCATGGCTTCAGTTTTTGGTATCGCCATTTTTGCGATGTATCCGGTGTTGGTGGCGCATGCTAATGATCATGCCAACCCGGAGGATGCATTGTTAACCAGCGGGGCGCTGCTAATGGTTTTCGGTGTGGGGTCTATGATTGGGCCAACGATGGCAGGTGGCCTGATGGGTACCATTGGCCCTAGGGGGCTATTTGCTACAACCTTAATAGCTCATGCCATGCTCGTAGGTTATACCCTGTGGCGCATGACGCGACGCCAAGCTGTTACACGACAACAAAAGGATCTGTTTCACGCGCATGCTCCTGCCACGAGTACAACGCCACAAACTACCGCTTACAGAATCACTACGGACGAACTGCTAGCCAAGGAAGGGGTGAATCTGAGTGATTAGTCAGGATTAAAAAATTTTCATTTTGTTGATGCCAGTAGGCTGGTATTTCCGCCGGCAGCGGTTGTGTCGATACACAAATGGCGTTCAAT
>JBLIIE010000015.1:0-51973 GCA_047634635.1 Granulosicoccus sp.
GATCACCGGTTGATAAAACGCATCACCAAACCGATGTTGGGCTTTAAGAGTTTCTTCTGCGCGCAACGTACATTGGCGGGAATTGAGCTGATACGAATGTTACGCAAAGGCCAAATGCGATATCAAGTGGGCATGTCAAAAACGCCCGCTGAGTTGTTCTATGCATTGGCTGATTAGATCGCTATCAGCTTGCGGTTCTTGTTGCTAGAATTTGAATATGCGACAGAACCAGTAGTAGTCCTTTGGTGCAATAAGGTATGTCGATTCACCACGCGCTGACTGACGGAGCTGAAATATCATGATGCTAGGCGAACTCATTAGTCAGCTGGATCAACAGGAAATTTCTACCGATGTGCTGGCAACTTTTGACCCCAAGATCGCGACTGCAATCAACGAGCGTGCCAACACTCTAACAATGAGCCCGGCTGACTTCATTGCCGGTGCCGTTCGCATTTTTTTGATTGGGCCGACGATAGTCAGTGGGCTCAGCTTCTGACGCATATAAAGACGGCCGATGATCCGGGCCTCATTGCAGTTCAGACGATTGTTCTCTGAGTCGTGTGTGATCAGTAGAGAATTGACATGCTTAGTGATTTTCAACGCAGCCGCTCATCAGCCCTAAGCGGCGTCCCTTAAAGCCGTGCCTGGAGCTGAATGTGGCTCGCCACTCCAGGCTGGAACGGGCCACACCATGGCCAACCAAAACAACGAATCATTAAACACCCAGGATGGACAACACTGTTACCACCGAAAACTCAAGGAGTTTAAAGGCGTCTGTAAAAACAACCCCATTGCGCTACTCCAAGGTGGGAAGCCGTGTGAGTTCAGATACATCCTACAGCGTGATCTGTCGATCATCCAACACGATAAGCCCCTCTCTTGGCTAACGCATTGTAGCTCTCGTATTCTTCGGCGTTTTCGATTTAGTATCCACAATCAGGAAGGCGTTCTTGGTGTTGACTCTCTTGTTTCCAATCATCCTTTTTACCTTATGTAGATGACACCGAACAATAGAATTGCAAATGGAGTAATGTTGCATATTACGGTTAGTTAATTATATCGACCTGTGCCGTATACCACTGCCCGACCGTAACTCGACGCTCCGCATCCAGATCAATCTGTTTTACATGAGGCGACGCTGGCTCATTCATGGGTTGATGTTTATATCCAAGTGCATTTAACGTGGCCAAAATGCATTTTCTGTTGCGAAGCTGTTCAATATAGGCAAAATCCCACCATACGAGTTTACCTTCCTTGACGTAGGCGTACTCAGTGGCACTTTCCTGATCAGCGAAAATGATTTTATTCACAGTATTGGCACATTGCTGAATAAAGCTAGTGTTGGCCTCGGGCTGTAAATCGTCCGGTGTAAAAATATCATCAGGCAGTTTGGCGGTGATATTCACCTTTCGATAGCGATCAATATTCAGCACCAAATCAACATCCAGAATTACCAGCGTTTTATTCCATCCAAACGCTGCGGTCTTAGGCAAGTCCCCTTCAGGAACATCATTATCAAGAAATTCAAAATGTACACGTTTGTTATTCGAATTCACCCAAGATAGAAACAATGCAGGCATACCTGTAAAGGCTTCCACATTGTGATGCAGTAAATCATCTACCGCTTTGTAACGACCGGTCTTCTTACCTCTGAGCCATGCTCGCGAAACCGTCTCTGCCGGATGGGTGACCATAAAGAATAGAAATACTTGATCACCAAACCGAGACAATAACGTGCTATCGGTGGCTCGATCGACATCGATCGTAAAGCTGTCAAACCGGAAGCGATCAATGAGCAAATGTGAAATGGTACCATTAGCCGCTTTCTTGGCCATGTAGACATCCAATTTCTTGTCAATAATCTCCAATTCCCAGCCCGTGAGCATTGCACCGTATTTGTAGTCCTCACCCAACGAGCTGTAATCCAAAAGGTGTTTGCGCCAGTAATCCGGACTTATCAGCGCAAAATCACCCCATGGAATACCAAGCTTTTCTGCCAGTTGTCTTTGTTGTGGTCGAATTGTACTTTTACCAGATGCAGAGGCCCCTTTGACATTCATAATGAATGGCTTTTTTTGCGCAGGTAATAAACGATAGCCCTCGGTTTTAATAGCTAGATGCCAGACTTGGTCAACATGCTGATCAACAACATCCGAACCGTGCGTGTTACACACTTGATTGACCACAATACGGCCTACCAGAGAATGATCTGGCAGCATTCTTCCTCGATGCCCGACAATGACCCCTACTGTCTTTACTAACGCTTTAAGACACGCCTTGCGTAAAGGATCATTTTCATGACTAATGCGCTTTTTCCAATGATCTAAGGCCTTAATTTCTGGTGCAACCATAGCGATTGGATGTTTATCTACAGCTGCAGTGTGCTTAAACAATCCACGCAGAAATGATACTTTTTCCGCACGCTCAGGACGCTCTGAAAATTGCACATTGAATTGATCAGATAGCTGCCCTAATACAAAACTAAGTGCTTTTTGCCTTTCCTCCTCCAGTGCCTGAGCTATACGCGGGAGCTCATCGTGCATGTGTGCAGAATACAGTTGCGCCACCATGCCACGCAGGTTGATGCCAAGGTCTTCATAGTTTGGACCATCCGGGACCGACAAATCTGCGGTCACGCGAACTAACAATGAATGCGTAAGTAGCCTTTCAGGTCGAAGAGAAATCAGTTTAAGTATGTTTAAGCCTGTGAGATCTGATAATTCAAGAGCCTCTGAATGAGTGACATAGGCTTGCTCGGAGCGAAACAGCGTAACCAACGGCCATAAGGCTGTAGGGATATCTGATTGCAGACCTGGATTCCAGGCGTCTGCACTCTCTATTTGCGCACTCACATTTTCTCTGTCATTGAACTATTCATTTTGCGGGTTCATGTGATAGTTGAACGTCCAAAGTAGAAACAAAAACGCCAGCACAAAGACTGGCGTTTTTTACTGAGGTTACGTAACCATCGATCAAGTGATATTCAAGTTAAGCGGTTTTTCATGACCTAGACTACGCACCCTCTGCCGTAGCGTTATTACGACTGCGTTTTCGTCGATTAATCATATATTTAACTAACGGCATTAGAATAAGGACAAGCGCAATGATAGTGATTGGTCCTGCAATAGGCCGTGTAATGAATATGGATGGATCGCCTGACGACAATAACAAAGATTGTCGTAACGTCGGTTCTGCTATTGGGCCAAGAACGATTGCCAGTACTGCAGGCGCTAGTGGATAATCCAGTTTGCGTAGCATGTAGGCGGAAAACCCAAAACCAAGCATTAGCCAAACATCATGCATATCCTTAGTAGCAGCATAACCACCAACCACTGATAGCACGAAAATCATGGCTGCCAAAATGGTAAAAGGCATTCGCAGCATGGCGATAAATAAAGGTATGAATGCAAGGTTGACGACAACAGCTGCCACATTCGATACATAGAATGAACCAATGAGGCCCCACACAAATTCAGGTTGATCTGTGAACAGTCGCGGCCCCGGTGTTAATCCCCAAATGACCATGCCACCAAGCAATATTGCTGTTGTAGGAGATCCCGGGATACCCAGTGTCAACATCGGCAGCATGGAGCCTGTCGATGCCGAATTGTTAGCTGCTTCCGGCGCAGCCACACCACCAGGATGTCCTTTCCCAAATTCCTCAGGATTCTTTGACGTTAGTTTTGCAACACCGTAAGCCATTAAGGATCCGGGGGTTGCTCCTGCCGCAGGTAAAATCCCCACAAAGAAGCCTAGGAATGAACCAATTGCGGTGCCTTTCCAGCCTCGCTTCATACCTTCCTTAGCATCCTCAATAGTTCCTTTAATCGTCATTTCTGCTTCAGTCGTTGTGATTTTCCCCCGAGTGCTGTCTATGGTCCACAACATCTCGCCTAAACCGTAAACACCGATCGCAAGAACAAGGAAATTAATACCATGCAAAAACCCTGTGATACCGCCAAAAATTAATCTTGGCTCACCAGATATTTCGTCAAACCCAACGGACGCCAGAACCAAACCGATGCAGATGGAAAAAATCGTTTTAGGTATGTCGTCTCCACCCAAGCCTACAAACGTTGCAAATGCCAGAAGCATAAGGGCGAATATCTCTGGAGGTCCGAAACTCAATGCTACGGATGCAAGCAAGGGTGCGAAGCCGGTGAAAAGCACATTTGCTACAGTGCCTCCGACAAATGAAGCGATGGCTGCTGTGACTAGCGCAAGCCTGGCTCGTCCCTGCATCGCCAGAGGTCTACCATCAAACGTGGTGGCCACCGCTGTCGACGCACCGGGTATTCCCAGTGTTATGGAGGATATAGCTCCTCCGTACATCGCTCCGTAATAAATCGCCGCTAAGAAGATAATGGCTGAACCAGGAGGAACCAAAAATGTGATGGGTAGCAGAATGGCTACACCGTTAACGGATCCCAAGCCTGGCATGGCACCGATGAACAGGCCCAGGGTCACCCCTATTAAAATTAATGCCAGGTTCAGGGGTTGTAACGAAAGAAGTATTCCGTCACCTAGATTTGCAAGAATCTCCATCATAGCTTTGCGTTCCGATGTTCAATAGACGGTGTGCGTATCATTTTTATTTTGATCATGACCGATCCCTCAGTAGATAATCGTGTTCATGTAGTTGAACAGCGGTTCGAGAAATGGGAGACCTTTGGGCATGGTAATCCGCATCAAGGCTTCAAAGAAAAAGAAGAATATGATGGGCACTAAAATTGACATGGTGAGTGTCAGTTTTAGCGAATGCCGACCTAGAAAACCAAGATAGTAGAGAAGAAACACACACATCGCCCCGTACATAGAAATGATGTCGATCAATGCAATGAATCCGAAAATACCCCCGCCAACCATGATCAACATCTTGGTGGCGTATCGATCAAGTAAAGGCTCTTCAGATTGTGATGGTGGTGATTTTCTTTTAATACCGTTGTATCCAATAACACCTGTACAAATTAGCATTATTGCTGAGAGCCAGAAGGGCCAAGCTCCACCACCTGGCCCCTCATCGAGTACGTAGCCAACATTGAGCTCGGTACTTTTCCACATGAGGTAGATGGAAAACATCGCCAATACACCGGCCATGATAATTTCTGCGCGCCTCATTGGGCAAACTCCTTTGTTGGCTACTTACTTATTGGTTATTAAAAAAGATCGGTAAACGAATCAACGCCTACTTCATCTCAGCTAACAATTCCGCATGGCGCGCAACCTGAGTCGCCCAATAGGTTTTTTGAGTATCTGCATCCATCCACAACGGAGAGAGGCTTTCAGAGGCCATATATCCCTGCCATTCTTCGCTGTCATAGATGGTTTTGAACAGATCTTGATAGTAAGCCGCAGCTTCATCAGACATACCAGGGGCTCCCACAACTGCACGTTGGTTGTAGTAACTGAAGTCCTTGCCTAACTCTTTAACTGTAGGAACGTCTGCAGCCAGTGGTAAACGCTCATCAGAGAAAGAAACCAATGGCACAACATCACCGTTCAGGTAGAAGCCTTTAGCTTCTGATGGATTGTTGACAGAAGACATGATCTGCTGACCCGCTAAGTCTTTTGCAACTGCACCGCCCCCTTTATAAGGAATGTATTTGATTTTCAGGCCATAATTTTGCTCAAGCCAAGTAGTCACTAGTGAATCTTCCTGGCCCTTTCCAGTACCACCCATAACCCAGTCGCCATCAGCAGCTTTTACTGCATCCAACCAAGCATCAAATGTAGTTATGTTGCGATCTTTGTGGACCCACAGTACGAATGGATCAACACCCATCATAGCTACAGGTGTAAACGTACTGATATCTATACCAAGACCTTTCTGTCGAAGCGGTGTGGTGAAGAATGAATTCAACGTAACCAGAATAGTATGGTTAGGATCTTTGCTTCCATTTAATGCTATCAGTGCCTCAGCACCAGAACCACCACCTTTGTTATTTGGGATAAGAGGCCGTGGGGTCAGCTTCTTTTTCTCGGCAACTGATTGTATGAAACGAGCTATCTGATCCGCTCCACCACCGGCACCAGCCATGATGACAAAATCAATGGGCTTGGTCGGTTCCCATGCCTGGGCCAATCCGCTGAATGTTGTTGCAGCTAAGGCTGCTGCGCTCGCCATACCTAAAAAGGCTCTTTTACTTGGTTTCATTAAGTATTCCTCGTTCTCCTAAGCAGTATTTATTTCTGCTGTTTTGCGTGATTACGTCACGCTCGCTCTAGATTTACCTATGTGTTGTTCAAAATCTCCTAATACATACTTTCCTACATTGCGTTATTGCGTTGCACTTGATCGCTGTTAAGCCATCTAGTGCACCAGAACAACGGGAATCTCAGCATGGTCTACGATATGCTGAGTATTACCACCGAAAAATGTTTCTCGTTCATGGCTGTTGCTATACGCACCCATGATAAGAGTGTCTATATCTGAATCACTGCAATGTAGCAATAGCTCTTTCCCCACTTTTTTTACTGCTGCGAGTTTTTCAACTTTTGCATTGACACCTCTCGCCAAAAGATAGGAAAGTAAATTCGCTGAGTCTGCGCCATTGACTTCTATCCCACCAGACAGGATGGTGACTTCAGAGGCTTGTTCAAGAATGCCTAAAGTAGTTGCCACAGCTCTACTGGACTCAATTGACCCATTCCATGCAATTGCTACCTTGTCGCACAATGTTTCTGGCGGTGTTGCCCTCAGAGGACACATCATGACCGGACGTCCTGTATTGAACAGTGCAGCCTTGAGTGTATTAGTACCTAGGTTTCGATCGACATCGGGTTTGGCCACACAAATCAGGTCTGCGACTCGTCCATGTCTTTTGATAACGTCAACTTGACGCCCCTGTTCTTCAACCCACTGCGCAGATGCCTGGTTGCTTAACGGAGCGTCTGACATGATGATGCCAAAATGAGCAGCCAGATCAGTAAGCTCTTTACGCATACCGTCCTCAACCTGATTGGCAACACCGGCTGATTGCGAAAGCAATAGTTTTCGCAATGCCGGTGGTATGGCAATACCGTAAGGCATAAGATCTTCACCACGCGGACGACAGTGAGTTACAGCGATATGCGCGTTGTAGCGAGTAGCAAGAACAGCTGCGTGGGCAAACACGTTATCGCCCTTTCCGTCTCCCCGTACTGGTATGACAATTTTACGAATCACGATGGCTTTTCCTGTAATACAGCTGATCTATGAGCCTAACGAATCACCGACTTTAATGCCAGCGTCGTTTGCCCATTCACTGGCGCTAATCTTCGCACCACCCAAAGGTTTTACACGTTTGATTAACAGCCTACCTCCAACGCTTTGCACGGTAACGCCATCATCTGATATTTCCATGACACGTCCAGCCACACCATCTCCTGCCACATGTGCACTGTCGTATACGCTTAACTCTTGACCATTGATAGTTGTCCACGACCCGGGTGCTGGGTTGGTTCCCCGTATGAGGTTATACACCTGATCAACTGGCTTGAACCAATCTATATGGGCGTGTTTTTTAGTACAACGACGCTCGTAGGTAGCTTTGGTTTCATCTTGCACATGATGCGGTGGATTGCCACCACGAAATAGGTCACAGACTTGTAGTACAGAGTCTATGGCCGATGGGTATATATTCTTGAAATACAAATTGATTACGGTATCGTTAGGCTCAATGGGGCATTCCCATTGAAGTAGAACATCGCCTTCATCAAGGCCATCGGTAGGATAGAACCAAGAGTAACCTGACTTGTCACTGCCCATGATTATTGGCCAGTTTACCGCTGAAGGACCACGGTGAAGTGGCAGCAACGACGGATGAAAGCAGATGGACCCTTGTTTTGGCGTATCACGAGCCGCCTCAGGTACAAACACATTTACAAATGCCATAACCATCAAGTCGGCGTCATAGCTAGCGAGTTGGTCAAGCGTCTCTTGTTCCTTGAAATGCGCTGGTTGCTCTACAGGCAATCCTTTTTCAAGAGCAAATTCTTTTACAGGATCAACAGGGCGACCAACACGATCTGGTTCGCAGTAGACCGCGACCACTTCGTCAGTGCCTGCACCTAATAATTTTTCAAGCGCGTCTTTACCAAAGGCCTGCTGGCCCATAACGATCAGCCGCATAACGGAGTTCCTTTATAGTGAATAAGTTGAACGTTGATTACGCTTTGATTTCACCAACAGCACCTGACAAAACAACTGCCGCCAGTTCGTCACCTGCATATCCAAGCACGTCACTGAGTATTTCCATCGTGTGTTCGCCCAGCAACGGTGATCGTGTGACCTCTACCTCGCTGTCCGATAACTTGATGGGGCAACCGACACTTAAATATTCACCACGCTCAGGATGAGCAACTCTTACCATGGTGCCAGTTGCAAACAAACCTTCGTCTTCGGAAATTTCTTTCATTGAAAGAATGGGACCGACTGGAATGTCATGCGGATTGCAGATGTCCATAACTTCAAATTTTGTTTTCGTCATGGTCCACTGCTCAATCGTTTCAAAAATAAGATTGAGTTTGTCAAGACGTTCTGCTGGCTTTACAAATCCTTCTTCGGTTTTCCACTGAGGCATACTAATAACGTCGCAGACTTTTTCCCAGATGGCCGCTTGAATAATGAAATAGGTATATGCGTTTGGATCCTGTTCCCAGCCTTTACATTTGAGGATTCGTCCTGGCTGCCCACCACCTGAATCGTTACCAGCCCGAGGAACAGCTTCACCAAACGGTATACCTTCACCAAATTGCGAATATTCATTGAGAGGGCCTGATGCTAAACGTTGCTGATCTCTGAGCTTTACCCGAGCCAGGTTCAACACGCTGTCTTGCATAGCACAGGACACTTTTTGTCCTCGTCCCGTCTTCTCTCGTTGAAACAAAGCCGTAACAATGCCTAGACAGAGGTGCAACCCAGTACCCGAATCCCCTATTTGTGCACCAGTAACGAGTGGTGGTCCATCGCGAAATCCGGTAGTGGAAGCAGAACCGCCAGCACATTGAGCGACGTTTTCATATACTTTGCAATCTGCATATTTGCCTGGTCCAAAGCCTTTGATAGAGGCCATGATGATACGCGGGTTTATTTCCTGGATACGCTCCCATGAAAAACCCATGCGATCTAATGCGCCGGGTGCGAAATTTTCTACCAGCACATCGCATTCCTCCACCAAGCGAGTTAGCACCTGCTTACCCGTTTCATTTTTAGAGTTCAATTCGATTGAACGCTTATTGTGATTCAACATCGTGAAATACAAGCTGTCTGCGCCTGGCACATCAATAAGCTGCTTGCGGGTCGCATCTCCAACACCCGGACGCTCCACCTTGATTACATCTGCGCCAAACCAGCCCAGCAGCTGTGTACACGTAGGCCCAGACTGGACATGCGTGAAATCAAGGACCTTAATACCTTCTAGAGCTTTCATTGGAGTGTGATACCTGTGTTTATTTTTATTCGCTGAATCAGTGTCGTTGACTACTTCTTGGACACTACACTTTGCGGATTTAGATTACCAATTCGACCGCTCTCTGTACCAGAATTCTCATCGATGACAGCATTGACCAGAGTTGGCTTTCCAGAGTCCAGAGCCTCGTTAACAGCCGTTGTTAATTCGTCGCGAGTCCTTGCTGTGACTCCGTGACCACCGAATGCTTCCATCATCATGTCGTAGCGTGCATTTTTGACGAACACCGTTGGGGCAACGTCGCTACCACCAGTAGGGTTGACGTCAGTACCACGGTAAATGCCGTTGTTATTAAATACGACAATACAAACTGGCAGGTTGTACCGACAGATAGTCTCTACCTCCATGCCAGAGAAACCAAAGGCACTATCACCTTCCACTGCCAGCACACGGTTACCAGTTTCAACAGCTGCAGCAACTGCGGCACCCATACCGATCCCCATAATCCCCCATGTGCCTACGTCAAGACGTTTACGAGGTTTGTACATGTCAATAATACTTCGAGCGAAATCAAGGGTGTTGGCGCCTTCATTGACGAGCATAGTCTCAGGTCGCTCCTTCATAATTATTTTTAAAGCACCCAACGCTGTATGGAAATCCATGGGCTCTACGACATTGGCTTGTAATTTGGTCGCCATTTTTGCCAGATTGGTATCACGCTTTTCATTGATTGCATTAATCCACTCACTAGGCGGTTTAGCAAAAGAGTCTCCCATGCCTGCACTCAATGCTGAAATGCATGATTCAATATCACCCACAAGAGGTGCCGCAATCTCGACATTGCTATCCATTTCTCGAGGTTCGATATCTATCTGCACAAAACGCTTGCTACCTGGTGCGCCCCAGCTCTTGCCCTTACCATGTGATAGCAACCAGTTGAGCCGGGCGCCAACCATGATGACCACATCGGATTCCTTCAGCGCTAACGAACGCGCAGCACCTGCCGATTGAGGGTGGTCGTCCGGCAACAGTCCCTTAGCCATACTCATGGGTAAGTAGGGAATTCCACTGGCTTCGACGAATGACCGGATGGTATCGTCTGCTTGTGCATAGGCAGCACCTTTGCCGAGAATGATCAATGGTCGTTTCGCCCCCTTAATCACATCCAAGGCCCGAGCTACAGCATCAGGGCCAGGTATTTGCGCAGGTGCTGGGTCGATGACTTTGACTATCGACTTAGCGCCTTCAGCGGCATCCATAACTTGCCCAAAAAGTTTAGCCGGTAAATCGAGATATACACCACCGGGCCTCCCAGAAACCGCAGCGCGAATAGCTCGCGCAACACCGATGCCTATATCTTCTGCATGCAGAATACGAAACGCCGCCTTGCACAATGGCTTGGCGATGGCCAATTGATCCATCTCTTCATAATCACCTTGTTGAAGATCAACAACTTCACGCTCTGAGGAACCACTGAGTAAAATCATGGGCCAGCAATTTGTTGTCGCATTGGCGAGCGCCGTAAGCCCGTTTAGAAACCCAGGCGCTGAAACTGTCAGACATAGGCCTGGTTTTTTTGTCAGATAACCAGCAATTGCTGCTGCGTTGCCAGCGTGCTGCTCGTGGCGAAAAGATAGAACCCGCATTCCTGCAGCCTGAGCCAGACGCCCGAAGTCTGTTATCGGAATCCCTGGGACACCATATATGGTGTTCATGTCATTTGCCTGAAGCGCATCGATCAGCAGATGGAACCCATCTGTCAATTCCTGAGCTTCTTCCACTTCTTCGTTGCTGCTGACGTTGTCTGACATGGTGGTTCCTCCAATGGTCGATTGGGTGTAGATAAATCGACGCTTTTAGCTGCGTCCTGTTACAGATTGGCGTCCAATCGCCATCCATGATTTTCGAATGTGGTCGTGTAGCTTCATTGTGTGATCTCTGACGAGCATCGCCGCCAATTCACCCTCCCGGTTCTCAATGGCTTCGATGATCGCCATGTGGTCAACCACAGAGCGATCTATCCTGTCGCCTTCACGCATAGCCCTGCGACGAACTGCATGCATATGCTGCAGTAAGCTGTCTGCTGTGTTTTTCAGAAGAGAACATTTGGATAATTCCAATATGAGCTGATGGAATTTAATGTTGGCTTCCGAGTATTCTTCAATTTCTGCTCGATTAGAATCCTCGCTATGCTTCACTCCTAACTCTCGAAGTGTGCGAATTTCCTCATCTGACGCCACTTGAGTAACAAGGCGTGCGGCCATGCTCTCAAGTGCTGCCCATACGACGACCATTTCAAGCACTTCTTCCAATGTTTTTGGTTTTACGTACACACCTTTACGAGCCTGTATATCGACAAATCCCTCTTGCTCAAGCTTGGCCAGGGCTTCGCGAATTGGCGTACGCGAAATACCCAGTTGCTCAGCCAGCTTTCTTTCATCAAGCCGCAAATCGATATCTTCACTGTAGATATCCATTTCCATGATGGCAGTACGAAGAACATCGTAGATATGCTCTTTCAATGAAAAGTTTGTTGTCACCGGTCGCAGGTTTGCGCTGATGGACATTTGACCTTTCTCTGGAAGTTTACTCATGCGCACCGTTTGGGTGTGTACTGGTTAGCGTTAATTTTTCTGGTTTTTCCAAGAAGCCAACTCTGCGACCTCCTTCAGATATGTGGTATACCATACACCTAATATTTAACGCGTCAATACTCAAATTTAAAAAAATGAAGAGTTATTGGTCGTCGCATTCAGACTTACTGATAGCAAGTGCAAGCCGCCGCCTGCTGCCTTAATTTACAAACTGGGGAAATACATGCTCATCCGCGCAGCAGATTCCGTATTAATTGTCATTGATATGCAGGAGCGCCTGGTACCTGCCATGCAAGCACCAGCGAGAACACTCAAAAACACGCGCATGCTGTTGACAGCAGCCAACACCTGTAATGTGCCCACAATCATTACCGAGCAGTATCCCAAAGGTCTTGGCCCAACGGTTTCGGAAATAAGATCGGCCTCTCCGGACAGTCCAATCATTGAAAAAATGCATTTCTCGTGTATGGAAGACCCTCATTTCAAAGCCACGTTTTCAGCGTTAAATCGCAAACAGGCCGTGTTAGTGGGAATGGAGGCTCATATCTGTGTGGTGCAGACTGCAGCCAGCCTGATAGAGAACAATTACGATGTATTTGTTGTCTCGGATGCAACGGCCTCGCGCACCGTTGAAAGCGAGGAAGCATGCAAAGTACGCCTAAATGCGTCTGGTGCCCATATTGTCACCAGCGAAATGGTTGTTTTCGAATGGCTAGGTAAGGCTGGCACTCTCGCCTTTAAGTCTTTGCTGCCATTGATCAAGCAATGAATACAAACTGCGGTGATGCAGTCCTAACGAAAGCTGCCCGGCTGTTTTCTCGCCGAGCAGTCTGATAACTCTCGTGGATTAACTGGCCGAATTGGCCACTAAACGTGCATCTAAAATCTTGACGATCGCATCCACTGAATCGGACTGCATGCCTACGCTGGCTCCAACCATTTGAACCAACTTGTCCACCCGCTCAACGTTTGCAGCTCCGGCATCAATTGCTCTTGCAACAGATGAAGGCTTTAACAGACCGTTTGCAGCATTCGCATATTTTTCGAAAGGCACTTGATCAGCTGGGTCTGCACCCAAGGTACGGGCCAGCTTATCCACCCAGGCATACATCTCTTTGGACTTGTCGACATTCCCATGCACCGCATCCTGAATTGCTATAGCGTCTCCATCGGTGACGCATCGATAGTTGCCAGTAACAAGCATGCTCCATTTAGCCATAGGAACGAACAGCGACTCGAATACGCGTAATTTAACCGGAACATCTTTGTCATCCAGACGTACGGCCAGAATGTCCGCTTCCAACTTACGAAGCATCTCATTGTGTGCTGGGTCAGCGAAGATGGCAGCTTTGAAGTTGGTTGGCAAACCGACGTGTAGGAAGTTGGCCTTTTCCTCTGGTGGACGGAATGCCTGAGGATCAGGGCTACAAAGACTCACTAAACCCGGTTCGAAATCTGTCCAGACTTCTGGGTCGTTGTAAGCTTCATGGAGTCGCACAGATTTTAGAGAATCGATACGAGTCAAATAAGGCATGGGCGGCATGTTCATAATCGATAAACACGGGACTTTCGATAACGCGATTCTTTGCATCAGCTTTTTAACGGCAACCTCTGAATATTGAGGTTCCTGCATGGCGAGACAAACCAGGTCGTATTCACTTGGCTTTACATCATGGGGTGTGGCTGCGTTGACAGTACCGGGGTGATCTTTTGAATGGATGATGCGATGCTCATCTTCATCTCGCAATTTAAGACGGACTTGCGTGCCTTCGCTATTTATCAGCGCAGCGGTTACTTCTCGACACACCAACGTCACATCGTGCCCTGCCATTAGCAGCTTAGTCGAGAGCAAAGAGCCGTAAGAAGCCCCAAGAATCAGAATTCGCATAGTCTAAGAGTTCCTAATAATAATGCGCAAAAAAAGTGCAATTAGAATACCAATAAATATATGAGTCTCGGCTAATACTCAATATAGGGATACAACGGTTAGAGCGCTGTTTCAAAAAGATACCTAATCCCTCACCCCTCATTAGAATGAGTGATAAGAAACCCATTAGGGGTGGCAATATCCTGCCTTTGAGATAGCATAGAGCGATAGCTTTGGAGATAAGTAATGTTACCTAATATGATGAAAACCGTTGAGATACGGGAATTTGGGGATGCTGATGTCCTACAGATTGGATCAAGACTATTACCGATACCTAAAGCTAACGAGGTTCTGATCAAAGTCGAGGCAGTCGGTGTTAACGGCCCAGATCTCGTTCAACGCAAAGGCCACTACCCTCCACCTGTAGGTGCCTCTGATTTACTCGGGCTGGAAGTATCGGGCAGTGTCGCTACCTGTGGCCCAGATGTTAAACGTTGGAAGACGGGGGATCTGATTTGTGGTCTGACGAATGGCGGTGGGTACGCAGAATACGTCGCTGTAGAGGCAAGCCACTGTATGCCCATTCCATCTGGAGTGAATATTGTTGATGCCGCGGGCATCCCAGAAACTTACTTTACGGTGTGGAGTAATTGCTTCTTTGAATTATCTCACCCTGAGAATGGCGTTTTCCTTGCACACGGTGGTGCCGGTGGAATCGGCTCAACAGCGATCCAAATTGGTACCGCAATGGGGCTTCGCGTTTTTACTAGCTGTGCAACGGATGACGATGCACAATACTGCCTGTCTCTGGGAGCAGAAAAAGCCATCAACTATCACACAGCAGATTTCGTGGAGATAGTTCGCGATGCAGGTGGAGCAAACTTGATACTGGACACTATCGGCGGTGATTATGTAGCACGGAATATCAAAGCTGCGACACATGATGCGAGGATTGTACAACTTGCCTTTAACAAAGGTTCGAAGGTGGATCTGAATTTGATGCCCGTTATGCTTAAGCGGCTTATATATACAGGCTCTACCTTGCGTTCACGGCCGGAAATTTTCAAATCAGCCATAGCTGCACAATTGGAATCTGAGGTTTGGCCGCTTTTGGCCAGTGGGAAGATCAGGACCAATACGCACATTGTATTGCCTTTCGAAAAAGCTAGCGAGGCACACAAACTGATGGAATCTGCTCTACACAGAGGGAAGATTTTGCTAGTACCTGGATGAAATTCCACGAATGAAAACGCTAAGTGAGCCATGAGCAATCCTGAGACAGAGTCTGGCTTCAAACATCTACTCTCTCCTTTGGTGATTCAACATCCTAACGGAGAGCTAGTACTGCGCAACCGGGTTTTAGTGTCCGCCCACGTATCCGGCTTTGCCGAAAACAATAAGCCTGGTAAAGAATATATTGATTACCACAGACAATATGCCCGTGAGGGTGTTGGCCTTCAAATTACGGGCGGCACGCCTGTCCACGAATCTGGACTACTAAGCCTGAATTCGGATAGTCTCTGGAATTTGGATGATGGCATCATTCCCGGTTATCGCAAACTGGCAACAGCCGTTCATGATGAAGGCGGCCACATTCTGGCACAGCTAGCCCATAGTGGTGGAACGGTGAAGATCGACAAGCCGGGAGTGGTGCCTTGGTCGGCGTCGCCCGTGCGATCAGCAATCACGGGCCATGTATCTCACGAGATGACTCACCCTGAGATAGATGAAGTGATACAAGCGTATGCACAAGCGGCAACCAGAGTGCGCCTTGGTGGGCTCGATGGCATTGAAATTCTTGCAGCCTTTGGTTTTCTACCACAGGCCTTTCTTTCCCCTTTAAGCAATCATCGTAAAGATAAATATGGCGGATCACTGGAAAATCGTATGAGGTTTCTCATTCAGGTGCTCTCTGCTGTCCGCACAGTATTAGGCCCTACTCAAATACTCGGCGTACGATTGCCTGGAGATGAGTACGAATCCGATGGACTTGAGTTAGCAGATATGATCGTTGTCTGTAAAAAATTATGCAAACTCGGACTGGTTGACTACCTGAATGTAATTGCGCACACCAACTTTAGCGCGACCGGCCGCTCTAAGCATTGGCCACCAACACCGGCAAAACATGGTCTTTTTGTCGATCTTGCAGCAGCTATAAAATCAGAAGTTTCAGTACCGGTATTCGCCGTTGGCAGAATTGTTGACCCTGAACATGCCGAAAGAATTATTGCACGAGATCAGGCCGATATGGTGGGCATGACTCGAGCGCATATATGCGACCCGAGCATCGTCACCAAATTAAAAAATAAGGCCCAGCAGCAAATTAGACCCTGTGTGGGTGCCAACACTTGCATAGCCAATCGATATATCGGCAAGTCTATTCGCTGTATGCATAACCCTGAGTTAAGAACATCTCCGAAACCCCTGCAACCTGCCCTACCACCTAAAAACATTGCCATCATTGGTGGTGGACCTGCGGGTCTAGAAGCTGCTCGAATTTGTGCCATGCGTGGACATTCCGTCACCCTTTACGAAGCCTCTACAAGATTAGGAGGGCAGTTAGCCTATTGGGCGCAATCCAGCTCAATGACTGAACTAGGCCGAATCATCACCTGGAGAGAATCTGAGCTTACTAGACTGGGTGCGCGTATCGAGCTTGGCCGCAAAATTCTGCCACTTGAACTGACACAGGCATTCGCTGATGAGCTAATTATCGCCACAGGTGCCACAGATGTGACGAGAGAATTAAGTTGCGACAGTGCGGTATCAATTATAACGCCACGCCAACTTCTCGATTCAAGTTCACTGTCTGTCAGCAATGCAATTGTCATTAGCGATGGGCGTGGTCAGGCTGGATTAGTCTGTGCTGAGTACCTGGTGACTAAGGGAGCTAAGGTAGAAATTGTTACAGAAGATGTCGCGGTGGCTAACGATCTAGACCCAACTAATCGAAATGCTTGGTATGAAAGGCTTGGGCGATCCGGGGTCATCCTTACACCACAAACACAGCTTGAACGGGTCGAATACAACAAGGTTGTAATGAGAAATCTGTTTAGCTTGCAACTTAGCGAACGTTACTCCGTCGATCTAGTAGTTGACTGGAATGGATGTCGCGCATTAGATGAGTTTGAGGGTAGTAACCACGAGATACTAACTCATCGCATTGGTGATTGTGTCACTCCTCGAAGTGTGGAAATGGCCATGGCTGAAGCGCTTCTCATTGCAGAAAATGTGTAGATATGAGAACAGCTTGAAAATACGCTCAATACAATTGAAAGGCCAACGCGACTAGGCTTGCTCTGTACAGTGATCCGGTTACACCGGTTTTGTGTCTCTGGTTGCCTGTGGGTATTCCACCGTTGTTTTTAGGGTCTATTTTATAGAAGGCAAGAGCGTACGGTTGAGCACTGTGGATTATGAACACTGCGCAAGTAACAACGGTAAGCCCGACCATCTGCACCACGGACAATGTCTCTCCCAGGAAAACCCAGGCTAGAAACATGGTCACACCCTGATTTAAATAGGTCAAAGAAGACACTTTATACTACTGATATTCTTTTAAACAATAAAAACAGGCAACCGTAGGACCCAATGGATACTAATACTACCGTCCGAGTATTAAATCCATACTCCACTGGGCTTCAAGCTGCTTCAGAGAGACTCCAAAAACAGCAAAGAAAACCAGTGCAGTGACACTGTGAATCAACAACATTTGCAGTAATGGTGTAGGTTCCTGCTGCCTACTTCTACTTTTCAGTGTGCTCGCCAGATCACACAATGTTGCGGTACCCAGGCCGATGACTGCCGTAAATAACACCACGTACACCAACACGCTCTCCCCGAGTGCGAGTTGATTTGCGATAGTCCCTATCAATGCCACGAACCCCAGAGCAATGCCCAACCATTGGCGCTTATTGGAGGATTCGCCGATTAAGTACTAAGCAACAAATGTGGTAAAAAGCAGTTGCATGGACGTTACCAATACAACCATTCCAGCGCCAGGTTAAAAACGCAAACGGATCCACTAGACCAATTACCAATTTAGATCCAACCCAGTCCGAACTCCACAAAAAACAAACAAGCTGCATAGTGCGATGTTGATAGTGCGAGTCATGACAGAAATCCCTTACTTCGGTTTTCTAAATGTGCAAACGCGTTTGTCTAAAACCGTTTGCCTGTGAAAACCACGTTAAGGGATTTACAAACACTGGAGCCTGATTTCACTGTTCAGCAGCTTGCAGATTCTGACTATCCAGTGGGTACTTTGCAAAATTTGAGTCATAGTTAATTTTGTCCGATAATTTAGACGGTATTTTGCGAGGAATAATCAGTCGCCAGTAGATGCTGCGTAACTATCATTCACTCTGTAGCATCAGATAGCCGCTGCCGTAAATTGATCAAAAACAAGTCTGCTGGTTTTCGTCTAGGTTGATCTATGGCTGTAATCAAGGCCAATTCAAAATTAATTTCTGGTATGAACGGTCGCCAGCACACCCCATCTGAAACATCTAACTTACCGTTAATAGAATCCACCAATGCAATTCCTGCCCCTTCCCGGACAAGGTTACGCATTATTGCAAAATAATAGGCAGTCACATTCCGTCCAGCCACTGTTTTTGATTCTGCCAGAATTCTATCCAGATCTCGATCGATTTGATGATCACCAGTAATTCCAATTACGGTTCTACCAGAGAGCATCGCAGGTGTTATCGCTTTGGCTGCTGCCAGCTCATCATTAGAACGCATGATGCATACGCAGGGAAGTGTAAATACTTCCAACTCAAGGCCTGCTAATGGCACAGGCATATCAATCAAACCAATGTCAACCTGTCTCCCACTCACCCATCTGGCAATTTGCAGAGAACTGTGGACTCGCAAATCGACCCGTATCTGTGGATACTGGTTATGAAATTCTGAGATGATAGCCGGCAACATATTAAACGCCGCGACACCATTACTAGCAACAGTTATAGAGCCTGTACTCCCGTCCAGAATATCTGCGGCACACCTTTCAACGCGCGCCAGTGCTAAAAGGCCCTGCTCTGTTTCTCCATGCAGCAATATCGCCTCGGCCGTGGGCGAGAAAAACCCCCTGGATCGATCAAACAGTCGAAAACCCAACTCCGCTTCAAAATTTGACAAAGCTATACTTATGGCTGGCTGAGTTAAGGACAATTGAGCAGCAGCACCGGAGACAGACCCAGCACTCATCAAGGCTGAAAATACTTCTAATTGACGAAGCTTTATTGTCATTGAGAATCCTTTTTCATATAAGTAAATCGAAATTTACCATAAGCAAGATTAAATTGACTTTATTTACGTGGTGTCTGATTCTTGTAGTAACTAGTATCAGGATTTGTTCATGACCGAGTCGTTAAACGGGCAGAGAAAACCCGCCTTTTCAGATAGTGCTCCGGCACCTGGACCTTCGGTATTTAGTCACGACTATAAAAGTGAACCCTACTGGCACGAAGACATTCCAAACGGACTGTCTTCGAATGTACAACTTCCCTCTACCGTTGATGTATTGGTCATCGGTTCGGGATATACAGGCTTGCATACCGCCCTACAAACGACGCGTGCAGGGCGCAGCACATTGATAATCGATGCAGGAAACCTGGGAGAGGGTTGCAGCACTCGAAACGGAGGGCAAATAAGCACTAGCATTAAACCCTCAGTCGATCTGCTAGCAAAAAAAATCGGGTATGAACGAGCCCAAGCTATTCGCAACGAAGGAGAGACTGCGCTCAACTGGATAGAAGACTTCATTCAAGAAGAGTCAATTGACTGTGATTTCAAACGAAATGGAAGATTTCACGCCGCTCATACGCCATCGCAATACGACATCATATCCAGGGAAGCTGAACAGGTTCGAAAACTTGAAGGTGTTGAGGCTTTTAACGTACCTAGGTCAGAACAACGATCCGAATTAGGTACCGATGCCTACCATGGAGGTGTTGTATTTCCCCGACACGCTTCTCTGCATGCCGCTAAGTACCACCAAGGTCTCTTGCATGCAGTACTACAAGCAGGAGCGAGCGTAGTTCCGCACTGCTCCGGTGAAAGCATAAAACGTATCTCTGATTCTGGTGATCATCAGTTCCTTGTAAAGACTTCTAAAGGCTTCGTAAAGGCGCGTGACGTCATGATTGCGACCAACGGGTACACAAACGAGTTTACCCCTTGGTTGCAGAGAAGAATTATTCCCATCGGCAGTTATATTATCGCGACAGAGCCTTTAGACCCCACTTTAATGAACGAGTTGTTCCCCACTGACCGAATTGCCAGTGATACCTGCCGTGTTGTCTATTACTACCGCGCTTCCCCTGACCGAACGCGAGTGCTTTTTGGTGGGCGTGTTTCTGCCGATGAAACCAACCCGAACGTCAGTGGGCCACAACTGCATAGGCAGATGTGTAGGATTTTCCCGCAACTGGAGAATTCAAAAATATCGCATAGCTGGGCTGGCATGGTGGGTTATACGTTTGACACGATGGCGCACACAGGTAAGCATGATGGGCTTTACTACGCAATGGGTTATTGTGGCTCGGGCGTGTCCATGGCCAGTTATCTTGGACGGCGTGCAGGTCAGAAAATAATTGGCGACGCTGCCGGTAAAACGGCTTTCGATGATCTTCCCTTCCCCAGCCGGCCTCTCTACACTGGAAAACCCTGGTTTTTACCACCTGTTGTTTCCTACTATCGATGGCGAGACAAGATGGAATACACAAAAGCAAGTCAACCGTAATTTATACGTTAAACCGAGAAAATCCAGCTTTGAGTTCAGGAATGATTCAAGTCTGAATATTCTTTAAATACCGCAAGTGATAACCACAGGATAATGAATCATGTCACCTTACCTAAAGCGAAATCAAAGAAAGCGTTCAACTTTTTTAGCAAGCAGTATCGCTGCAGCAGTATGCGTAGCCGCAGGAACAGTATCAGCGGCAGATCCCGTGACTGTTGTTTCATGGGGTGGCACCTATGGCGCGGCTCAAGACGCAGCTTTGTTTACCGACGCATCCAAAAATTCCGGGATTGATATCATCCGTGAATCTGGCGCCAGCATGTCTAAAACTTGCCTGCAAGTAGAATCAGGTTCCGTCACCTGGGATTTGGTTGTTACCGGTTCGGGTGGTGCTGCATCCGCCGCAACCAAGGGCTGTCTGGAAAAAATTGATTACAGCGTTGTAGATGTATCCAATTTCTTGCCAAACACTTACACAGACTATTGCGTGGGATCAGACGTGTTCGCTACAGTAATGTCATGGAATACTGAAAAGTATGGCGAGCCAGGAAGCGATGGGGCTCCTCAATCCTGGGCAGACTTCTGGGATGTTGATAAATTCCCCGGAACACGTGCCTACCGTGCGAACAACGTTGATGGTGCATTAGAGCCTGCGTTAATGGCAGATGGTGTAGCTGCAGAAGATGTTTATGACGTACTTTCAACGACAGCAGGCATAGAGCGCGCAATCAATAAAATCCGTGAATTAAAGCCTAATATCGCCGTATTCTGGGATTCAGGTGCGATGCAGGCACAGCTGATGAAAGATGGCGAGGTTGATATGACTACCGGTTGGAATGGTCGCTTTGATAACGCCAAAAAAGATGGTGCTACCGTTGGTTACACATTCAATCAGGCATTGTTGGACTACGATTGCTTCGCTATGCCAAAGGGTGCACCCAACAAAGATGTGGCTATGAAATTCCTGGCAGAAATCTCTAAAGCTGAGTATCAGGCGAACCTACCGTTCCACATCACGTATGGTCCCACCAATAAACTGGCTTATGAATTAACCACTGCCCCCAAAGAATTGATAGAGTCTTTACCTTCTCATCCTAAAAACGTACCGATGACCTTAGCAATCAATCTCGACTGGTATGCTGAACATCGTACAGAGGCGTTAGAAATGTATATGGAAATGATGAGTGAGTAAGTAAGTAACTACTCTTCGATCAACGTGACCGGGTGGCGAACTGTCACCCGGTTTTGGAAATTAACTGTACCCTATCAACTCCATATTCCATGATGTCTCAGAGTGAAACAGCGCTACCGATTCAAATTAAGTCACTGACGAAAAAATACGGCAGTATGTATGCGCTGGATTCAGTTAGTCTGAATATCAAGAGTGGTGAATTTTTAACCTTATTGGGGCCTTCAGGATCAGGAAAGACTACACTGCTAATGGCCATCGCCGGATTCAACCGACCAGACTCCGGGAGTATCAAATTTGGAGATTCTGAAGTCATTCTGACTCCACCCCACAAGCGGAACGTGGGTATGGTCTTTCAAAGCTACGCACTCTTTCCTCACATGAGTGTTGCTGAAAACATTGCGTTCCCATTGAAACTTCGCGGAGTAAAATCTGAAGAATCCGCCGAACGAGTCAACGAGGCGCTTACGACTGTTCAGCTGGATGGCCTTGGAAATCGAGATATCGAACAGCTTTCAGGTGGTCAACGTCAACGAGTCGCATTGGCTAGAGCTTTTGTATTTCGCCCCCGTATTTTACTCATGGACGAACCTCTGTCAGCTCTGGATAAAAAGCTGCGAGAACAAATGCAGATTGAACTAAAACACCTGCACGAACAGCTCGGCGTTACCACTGTCTACGTAACGCATGACCAACGAGAGGCGTTAACAATGTCAGATCGTATCGTGGTAATCAACCACGGTAAATTGGTGCAAATCGATACACCCAAAGTAATCTACAACAAGCCTGCAAACGCCTTTGTCGCAGACTTTATTGGAGAATCTACTATTTTGCCACTGGAATCAGATGGTTCTGGAAACTTGCAGTTTGAGAATCAAAACATTCAGTCTAATAGCTCATCAGATCGTGGGAGTGAGTGGTCACTGGTGATTCGGCCCGAGCGTTTATTTGTCTTAACCGAGGGCACTGCGATTGACTCAGAAAAATCAGTAGTCTTTTCCGGAACCGTACGCGACTTCGTGTTTCAGGGCGAAACCGCGTTTGTGGTTATGACAATGAGCAATGGACAACACATATCATTTCGTTTTGGTACCGACTCATCATCAACTGAGAATTTACTGCAACCAGGTCAAACTGTGTCTGTTGGGTTGAATAGACATGACATTATCGTGATTCCGCGTGATGAAAACCAATGAGCACCTCAAGGGTGCAAGGCGACAGTAATGAAAACCTAAATGAGTTGCAGCTAAAAAAACAGGCTACCCGCGAACAACGCTTATTGCTCAGTTTGGCCACTCCGGCAGTGCTAGCTATCATTGCTGTTGTAGTCATACCTGTAGGCTGGTTGTTTTATTTATCGTTTGTTGGCAGCGACGGGCAGTTTACGCTAGAACACTATCAGAAAATGATTAAGTACAAGTCGTACTTTCGCGTGTTTATTACCACTTTTGAAGTCAGTATTCTTACCACCGGAATCTGTATTTTATTGGGGTACCCTCTGGCCTATTTTTTAGCCAGCCTACCTCCCCGGTTGGCAGGTTTTTTCATGCTCGCCGTTCTACTTCCATTCTGGACCTCGTTACTGGTCCGTACCTATGCGTGGCTGGTGCTATTACAACGTAATGGCATTTTGAACGACTTCGCTATTTCAGCAGGTTTGTGGGATACGCCGATAAAGCTGGTACACAATATGACGGGCACCCTCATTGGAATGGCTCATATCATGTTGCCGTTCCTGGTCCTGCCGCTGTATAGCTCTATGCGGAAAATTGATCGTGACCTAATGCAAGCGGCCTCGAACTTAGGAGCGACCCCTGCACAGTCTTTCTGGAAAGTATATTTCCCGCTTTCCATATCAGGCATGGTAGCTGGCTCATTAATTGTTTTCGTGCTCTGCCTTGGCTTCTATGTCACTCCTGCGGTTTTAGGTGGTGGTCGGGTCATTATGGTAGCTATGCAGATAACCGCCATTCTCGAAAATCAATTCGACTGGGGTGCTGCAAGTGCACTGGGTGTGGTCCTACTGGTAGTCACTCTACTCGTGTTATTTATTGCGACAAAATTATTCAAGCTTGATGTCGCTTTATTTGGGAAGAACTCATAATGGGATGGTTAAAAAAGCCCGCCTCAGATACACAGATCACTCACGGTAATCGGTTGTGGCTCTACATTGTTGCAACTATAATCATGTTGCTCCTGGTTATACCCAGTTTTATTGTAATTCCCATGTCGTTGTCAGACTCCCAGTACCTGGAGTTTCCTCCTGAGAATTGGTCATGGCGTTGGTATCTTGAGTACTTTGAGTCTGCCAAGTGGATGCGGGCAACTGCCACGTCATTCAAGATAGGTATATTGACCATGCTAATTGCCACTCCGATGGGCACAATGGCGGCTTACGCGCTGTATGTTTCTGGTCATCGCTTTGCTCGGGCAATTTTTGCGTTTCTTATCACACCCATGATCGTGCCTGTCATTCTGATTGCTATCGGGGCGTTTTATGCCTACGGACGTGTCGGCCTAAATAACACGATAACGGGTCTAGTGCTTGCCCATACGGTTCTGGCGGCACCACTCATCATGATTGTTATCACGTCGGCGTTACGAAATTACGATCTCAACCAGGAACGAGTCGCTCGCAGTCTTGGAGCTTCACGAATCTATGCATTTTTCATGATTACGCTACCTCAAATAAAGTTTTCAATTGTAACCGCAGCACTACTGGCTTTTCTGACATCCTTCGATGAAGTCATCATCTCAATTTTCGTATCAGGTGGGAAAAACGCGACATTGACCAAACACATGTTCAGCGCCTTAAGAGATTTTATCGACCCCACCATTGCTGCTATCTCGACCATTATGATCTTGATATCTACTATTTTGATGCTTGCAACACAGTTCTTTGGCAACAAAGACAGTAAATCTTAAGCGCAATTTTTCAGCGCGGATGCCCATATCGCTCGAAAAGAGAGTTGACCACTTGATCCAGAAACCTTGCTGATGCTACCGGCAAGTTTCGTCCCTTTAGCTGTCCAACACACCATCGTTCGATTGGGATATCCCGGGCATCGATAAGACAGCCATCGATACCATTCTCCAGATTGCTGCTATCCAAACCAATTGGAATTTGAAAAGACACCGTATCTCCTTCCAATAGACTTCTAGCTAACTATGCCTGGCTGTCTGATTCAATAACGAGCGGTAACTTTAAGGATGATCTGATGGCTGCTTGTTCAAGCAAATGACGCAAGCCACTAGCTCGCGTGGGCAACGCCAGGGGATACTGGGTACATTCACTTAATCGGGCAATGTCAAACTTTGAGAGAGGATGACCCGTTGGAAACATGACCCTGACCTGCTGTGCAGCTGCAATGATGCCGTGAAAACCATCACAATGTTTAGGCTCGAAAATTAACGCAATGTCGGCTGAAAAATTTGAAAGCGCAGGCTCTACTTCATCGCCTTTACAGACCTTGACATTAAATGTTACCGCTGGATGCTTCGAACGAACGGTATTCAAGAATCATCTCGGGGATGAACAATTCATAAGTGCTTGACCACAGATAACAGAGACATGCCCGCGTCTTTCATCGCTCAGATCTGCAATTTGAGAATGGACCCTTTCCATATCAGTCAACTGTTTACGACTATGCTGACTGAAGAGCTCGCCCGCTACACTGAGGCAAACTCGCGTGGGTAGGCGATCGAATATGGGTACACCCAATTCAGCTTCAATTGCAAGAATTTCTCTATTTAGAGTTGTCGATGTTATCGACAGCTCTTCTGAGGCCTTGCGTATTGATCCTACTCGAGCGACCACATAACATAGCGTAATGAAATTTGATAACAGATCGTATCACCTCCTGAATGTTGGAATATTCGACGGTTGGCGATGAAACTACTGATTTCATATTGACATGCACCACGGTTGCTCCCCGATTTACACATCTTGCCAACAGGTATCGCTATGTAGCAACCATTGTTGATTGCAGTTACTATGCTTTCAGCATCAAACCCGAAACAACAGCACAAAAGCTTGCATTCACAAACTATTCCTATGAGCTCAATATGAAAGGCATAATACTGGCTGGTGGTTCAGGAACTCGCCTCCACCCTATGACGCTTGGAATCTCCAAGCAATTACTGCCCGTGTACGACAAGCCGATGATCTATTACCCATTGTCTGTACTTATGCTCGCTGGTATCACCGAGATATTAATTATCTCCACGCCAAGAGACATTCATCATTTTGAAGATTTATTCGGTTCTGGTGAACAATTGGGGCTCAGTGTTTCTTACTGCGTGCAACCTAGTCCAGATGGTTTAGCCCAAGCGTTTATTCTGGGTGAAGATTTTATTGGTGGTGACGCCTGCGCGTTGATTCTAGGCGACAATATCTTTTATGGTCACGACTTACAGCCACAACTAAAACGAGCGGTATCGCGTAAGGAGGGGGCTACAGTATTTGCTTATCATGTTGAGGATCCTCAGCGCTACGGCGTCGTTGAGTTTGATGGCGAGGGGGTTGTGCAATCGTTGGAAGAGAAACCCCTGATACCCAAATCAAATTATGCAGTGACTGGATTGTATTTTTACGACGCGTCAGTCGTTGAGCATGCAAAAGCTGTTAAACACTCCGTTCGCGGGGAGTTGGAGATAACCGATCTAAACAAACGTTATCTAGAGGCAGGAGAGCTGCATGTCGAGACAATGGGTCGGGGCATGGCATGGCTTGACACCGGTACTCCAGATGCGTTAATCGAGGCTGGGCAGTTTGTAGCAACGCTTGAGAAACGCCAGGGGCTAAAGGTTGCCTGCCCTGAGGAAATAGCATACCGGCTGGGCCATATCAGTCGAGATGATTTGCTTACACATGCAAAAAAACTGGGCAAATCCAACTATGGGCAATATTTGGCACGCGTTGCGGAGGAGTATCCATAGCCTATAGGCATGCAAGAAAGCCTACGCCGATATTCAGGCAACCGTTCCAGGCTTGTTTCCAGTAACCACAAACTGCGGGTAGCTTATGTCGCTACCAATCAGGCCTAATGTAAACAATTTGAAAAATTTTGGGCGAAACGATCGACTCTTCGATATGGGCGTCACTTCGACGTTTTGATAACCGGCCTCGCTAAACATTCGTCCCATACTGATTTTAGTAAAAAAACGAAGATGTGTTTCATCCATGACACCGGCATTTTCATACTGAAAATCCTTTTTGGCCAGTAACTTCCATAGTACTCTGAAGTGCCTCATATTGGGAATTGACGCAATAACCTTACCCTGGGTAGTCAGCTTTGATTGAATATTGGATAGCAGCGTATAGGGGTCAATCATGTGTTCAAGCACATCATTGAAATAGATAACGTCGAAGTAATTATCAGGCAAGCTATCCAAGCTGGCAGTGACATCCGCCACGAATGCTTTGTCTAACAACGTGTTGGCAACGGCAATCGATTCATCGCTTATATCGACTCCCCAGACCGTAGCCCCATGCATATCCTTTAATTGTTTGGCAAAGCGCCCTTCTCCGCAGCCGACATCCAGCACCGTCTTAGCTGACACAGGGAAAAATGGCAGTAATTCTGGGCGAGTGCCCTGATAATAGTCATCTCTTTTCTGATAGAAATCATCGGGTAGTGGACTCTGACTCATACTGTTGGTATCGAGATGTTGTTGCGTCCACAATCACCCATGTTAGCGTGTGGTTGCTATTGATTAAATGCAGGGCTATTTTAACACAGCTCTCCAAGCCAGCCATTCAAATTATTTCTTTGGCCTGCAGCTGAGGGCGAACGTTAGCATTCCCGACCACGAACAAATATTCCAAATAAATATTGACATCAGGCCCTGAGTCATTCAATCAAGTGTTAATTGATCAAGCAACCTGCCAGTCCGGATATCCACAAATCGCACTGCGTGAAGGAGCGCTGAGGCGACAAAATCTATTAAAATATTGACAATATCCATAAGATCGAGCCCATGCGCAATAGGCACGTCGCCTAAGCAAACAGCTTTGCAATATATTTTTTTGTACTGTTTAAATCCATGGCCTTAATTGACCTTGCAATGGCTTTCCTACACATCCTGTTCACCGCATAATTTCTTAGTGCTGGGTCGTCAATGTTCTTTTCATAAATAGCGATCAGCTCGTCAAAATAAAATTCAATCTGGTTGTCTTGACCACTCAGATTCTCCCCATGCCAGCGATAACAGGTATGAGTTGTATTGATGAAACCCACGCTATGTTGTTTGGTTAGCCGCAACCAGAAGTCAGTGTCTTCAAAACGAAATTGCGGATCATAGTAGCCGATATCATTGAAAATGCTTGTTCGATAAAGATGCGACGGCGTATTGATACCGCCAGTTCGTTTTATGTGTGCTTCAAACAAGTTGCCCGAATTATCTCGACCAGAATAATCCATGTGTTTCAAAAACTGTCCTTGAGAATCTACTCGCGATGAATTCGAATGAACCAGCGTGCATTCAGGGTGAGTTTCAAGGTAGGTAACTTGATCACTGATCTTGTTGCTCAGCCAATAATCATCTGATCCTATGTAAGATATGTACTTACCTTGGCTTTTTTTTGCAATCTCGTTGAGTGTATTGCACATACCTTTGTTGGATCGTGAAGACAGATGAACATGGCTCGGTAAGCCACGCTGTTCAAGAAACGCCTGAATGACACTGAACGAATTGTCTAGCGAGCCGTCATCAATGATGATCAACTCTATATTTTCGTAATCCTGATCGAGTATGGATTCGATACATTGCTGCACGTAGCGCTCATGGTTGTAAACAGCCACTCCAACAGTGACCAATGGTTTATTCACGCTCTTGCCTCGATGCCTTGTCCATAGACAAACCTATAACCCTTTTCATTGTAGATATTTTAAGGTATCGGGTAGAGTATAGGAAGCATAAACCGCTTGCTGTCGCCCTTTTGACTTCACACGACAGACTATCGGCAATTACTTTGTACCCTTGAAATTGTCCATTCACCAAGTAGTTTTGGTAGTCTTAACCTCATGGCCGATCTTACAGTTAGTGACACTTACGCTTGTCTTAAGTTTCATTGTTGCACTGCTCACGAGCGAAGGTGTAGCTACCCAGCGAGACAAAGTCCGATATGTCGCCCCAAAGCCACTTGGCGAAAACAGTGATACTCAATCTGCTTGCCAAAACAACCATGGTATGGGCTCCATGTCGTCGTACGGCGATCATAATGAGTGTAAATCTACATCGCTTTGTGAAGGCTGTCAGCTAAGCTGACAGTGCGCCAAAAGCGATGCAGTCGATGCCACAAGTGTATCGCTTTTCATCCAAACACACGCTGCGAAGGCACCATCGACTCTCATGATGCCTGTGTACGTTTCAATGCAACCGAACACTCTATTACGCCCCCTATTGCCTAGCTCCTGCTAGTTGCATTCAGTTTTGAGCAGGTTTGTGCGTATTCAATTGTCGCGTCGATTTTTTGACGCTCAATAGAGCGCTATGTTCTCCAATTCGACCAATCGCAACCTTCCTTCATACTTACACTATCTAATCTTGCGATTGTCGCTGCCGGTGAAACCATTTATCAGGTTCAGTGTGCATCCTGTCACGGCGCTCAACTGGGAGGGCAGCCAAACTGGCGAAAAAGAAACGAACAAGGTTTTTTGCCTGCCCCACCCCATGACAAATCAGGCCATAGGCGTGGTGCTGCTGCGTTTTTTCAGCTTATTCAAGCCGATTTAGCCTACGATTGCTAAAATACCTCATAGAGTAGAACACCACCGAATGGGCACAGATCAATGAGCACTAACGAAGATAGCGCATATCACAAGATAAAAACACCATCATCTGTAAAACCCAGCGGTTGCCCCATGAACGGCGAATTTACCACGTTCACCGATGAGTACCTGGCTAACCCCTACCCCGATCTAGAACGATTACGCACAGAGCAACCCATTTTTTATTCAGAAAACCTGGGCTATCTCGTTGTCACACGAATGGAAGATATCATTGATATTTTCCGTGACCACGATACGTTTTCTTCTGAAAACGTCCAAGACCCGGTATTCCCTGTCTGTAGTCGTGCAGCCGATATTTTAGCCGCAACAGATTTTGACCCAGTGGCCGTTATGTCAAACCGCCAGCAACCCGATCACACTCGAATCCGAAAATTCACACGCGACGGATTTTCAGGTCGTCGCATGAAAAGTCTGGAGCCCTACATTCGACAAGGCAGCGAATTGTTGATAGATAAAATGCTGGAGTCTAATGGAGGCCCTATTGATTTTGTTAGCTCGTTTGGTCACCCACTTCCTGGTCAGATAATCTTCCGTTTAATAGGTTTTGATGAAGCTGACGATGAAAAGCTTATGAGCTGGACATCCAATAGATTGGCTTTCACCTGGGGCAAACCCACAGACGATGAGCAAGTTGATATCGCTAAGAATATGTTGCGTTACTGGCGTTATTGTCGCGAGTTTGTTGCCAAGAGAAAATCAGTTCGCGCAGATGACCTTACCTCTGAGCTCCTTGATGCCCACGAGGCGAATCCGGAAGAATTGCTGTACCGAGAGGTGGAATCAATCATCTATGGTCTGTCGTTTGCAGGTCATGAAATTGTTAGTAATTACCTTAGTAATGCCTTGTTGTGCCTGCTTCCACGCCGAGACGATTGGTCAGCGATCTGTGCGAATCCTATATTAATTTCAAATGCGCTTGAAGAAGTCTTGCGCTACGAATCACCACAAACCAGCTGGCGCAGAATAACCAACTTGGATACCCAAATTGGTGGCGTCGACATCCCTGCAGGGACCCAAGTTTTTTTGAGCTTGGGTGCAGGTAATAGACAGGAAGATGTGTTCGAGTCTGCTAATGATTTTGATATTCATCGAAAGAATTCACGAAAACATATCTCCTTCGGGATAGGTATTCATTTTTGTTTAGGTGCACGATTGGCAAGACTTGAAGGTGAATTAGCCATCGAAGCTCTTACGAAACGAATTCCCAGTTTGCGCCTCAGCCCAAATCAAAGTTTGCATTATTCACCGAATATTACTTTTCGTGGACCATCACAATTGCTCGTAGAATGGGACACCTAGATTCCATAACTTAACCGGATTTTCATGACGTTAGAATCAAAGCTGCGCGAAGAGATATGCCTGCTTGCGAAGTCACTGTTTGACAGAGGCCTGACAGGCGGTTCCACGGGTAATATTTCTGCCCGAACGGATGACGGTGGGCTTTTGGTATCACCGACCGGCACCAGTTTTGGCCGATTGGATCCCGCTAAACTAAGCCGATTCGATGTATCTGGCAATCGCATCGATGGTGACTCTCCAACTAAGGAGATGCCGTTACACTCAGCATTCTATGACACGCGTGTAGGCACAGGTGCCGTGGTTCATCTGCACTCTTGCCACTCTGTCGCTTTGTCTTTACTGCCTACACGCGACAAAAACAATTTCCTACCCCCTTTGACGCCATACGCCATCATGAAACTGGGCAAAGTGCAGCTACTGCCTTTTTTCGTGCCAGGGGATGCTGCGATGGGTGATGCGGTACGAGCCCTTAACGGCAAGAGGAGCGCCGTGATGCTGGCCAATCATGGACCAGTGGTAGCAGGCACAACTATCGAGGCTGCGTGCAATGCTATTGAAGAACTGGAAGACACCGCACATCTGGCTTTGTTAACACACGGCATGCGCCCCAGAGGACTCAGCGATGAGCAAATTCACACAATCGTTACAACTTACAACGTCGACTGGGATGATTAAACGCACGTAATCGGCGCCCAACAGTGCGAATGTAATGGGTCACCAAGACCACACAAAGATAACGCCAAAGTGAATTAGCGATATCAGGTAGACAACCCGGTAATAGCACCTATCAGTAATGATAGGTAGAGGTCACATTATATCGCGTCTAATTATTGTCTTAACAGCTATGATTTTGACTAACAAGCCGAACTTATCCCTAGATGAGTCCACTGTTCATAAGCACTCCACACCATTACTGCGATTACTCAGAGAAACTCACGAAATGTTGAACGACCACTACCCAATACTCACCCGTGTGTTCGGAGTATACCGGTTACTATTCTTGCTACCGCTGCTCAGTGCGTCCGCGTTTGCCATGGAGCCATTGAAGACTCCTAGTGGCATATCCGGCACTATTGCCGGTACCACCGTGACCTTAATATGGGAGGCCAGCAATCCTGATAATGATGTCGCTGGTTACAACATATACCAAAATAATAGCTACATTGACACGGTTCTTAAGAACGAATGGGAAGGCGTAGTTGAGGTGGATACTCTCTACGGATTCAGCGTAGTGGCATTTGGAGGCGAACCCACTCGCTACTCGATCGCTTCCGAACCCCTGTCTCTGCCTGAAAATCTGGTTCCAACAGATCTCACTATTCCCCCATCGACGCCCATTAATCTAGTGGGCACAATCGATGGTTCTGGTGTTTCTTTAAGCTGGGACGCATCCACCGATGATGAGGCGGTACTCGGCTACAACGTATACGAAAACAATAAGTACCTTACAACAGTACTGGAGCCAAACTACAACGGCACTGTCATTCCCGGTCAGAACTTCCAATGGTATGTCGTGGCGTTTGATGTTCGCACCAATTTTTCCTCTAAATCAGATGCACTGAGGATTCCAGACAGCGGACCAGTCGATATCTCCATTGCCCCATCAACTCCAACAAATCTGGAGGGATCGGTTTCTGATTTAATGGTCACGCTTACTTGGCAGGCGTCTACAGATGACCAGGAAGTTGCCGGATACAACATTTACATCGACGGTGCATACACAACAACGGTATTCGATACTCAGTATTTAGGCGCTGTTCCAGATGACGGTTTTCATAATTACAAAGTAGCAGCGTTTGATTTTGATAATAATTTCACGCCATTGTCATCGCCAATAATTTTGCCAGAGCTTCCCAGTAGCTTTGACCCACTAGAACCCCCTACCGCTCCTGCCAATCTATCAGGGACCTTAACAGCCCAGACTGCCAATTCCGAAACTGCGCGAGTAGAACTGTCCTGGACTGCCTCTACCGATAATCTTGCGGTTGCCGGTTACAATTTATATCGAAACAACAATTATGAAACAACGGTATTCGGCACAAGTTGGTCTAGTGATGTAAGCAACGACAAAGTACATTCATTTTTTGTTGTAGCTTTCGATTCATCTCCAAATTTCTCGGCACGTTCTAACCGTATCAATCTTCCTGATAACGGAAATCAGGCCCCGGTTTTTTTAGGGTTTACCGATCAGTCGATAGATGCCGGTGAACAGTGGTCGCTGATTATTAAACCCGTTGACACTGATGGTGGAGTTCCGGGTCTGTTCGGAGGAACACTGCCTGTAGGAATGATTTCTGTCGATAACTTCAACGGCACTCGCACATTGTCCTGGCAGCCTCTACAACCTGCAGTAGGTGATCACACAATCACAATGACAGCGTTCGATAGTACGGACACAACACTGACAACCACTAAAACCATAACCTTGACAGTGGTACTGCCAGAAGACCTATCAACCATACCTAATCCTGCACCTACGATTGATGCAATCGATAATTTCACCGTCAGAGCGGGCGATGATGTTGTCGTTCGCGTCAAAGCGGTTGATGCGAATGGGACTGTGCCCTTGTTATCGATCAATAACCCACCAGATGGGTCCACTTTTGAAGTGCATCCAAGAGAGGAACGAGCCAGGTTTCTTCGCTTTACAACAAGCAGTAGTGACTTAGGTACTCTGGATCTACATTTTACGGCCGTCGATGCAGATGATTCATCACTCATTGTCGACTATACCGCCTCTCTGACTGTGTCTGACCCTACGAATTTCACTCGTACTGGTGAGCGCTTGCGCGTTCTGGCAGCAGCTCGAGATTTCCACTTCGGATACGCAAATCTTCTGGAGATTGAGGAACAAGCCGACTTTGCCCTTTACAAAGACATTGCTGCTGCAGAATTCAACATGGTATCTACTGAGAACTCCATGAAGTGGGGTTATATCAATCCAGAACCCGGTGTTTTCAGATTCGATGCTGCAGATACCCTTGTTCAGTTCTCACAAGACAACGACATGGAGCTTCATGGTCACCCACTCATCTGGTACACCATCCTGCCACCCTGGGTTCAGCATAGTGCGGTTGCTGATCGTGAAGCCCTCATGCTGCAGTTTATCGACGATGTTGTTTCGCGCTATTCAGCAAGCGTTGCCATCTGGGATGTTGTAAACGAAGCCTTTGAAGATGATGGCAGCTTCCGCAACTCCATTTGGTTCGAGGCTATGGGAGAGTCCTATATTAATAAGGCATTCCACAGGGCGAGAGCAAATGATGCAGATGGGATCTTGTTATACAACGAATACGATATTGGAATCTCTGGTGATAAGTCAGACGCAACCTACGCATTAGTGCAACGACTCTTGAAAGACAATGTGCCTATTGATGGTGTAGGTTTCCAGATGCATGTGGACGCAGACTTTGAAGCCTATGATCAGGTCGCTGCCAATTTCCAACGAATTGCCAATCTTGGATTGGATGTGTACGTCACTGAGCTGGATGTATCCATAAAGCCAGGTCAGAATGAAGAGCAGCAGGCAGATGTCTTTGCCAATGTGCTCTCGTTATGCCTACAGCAAACTGCGTGTAAAGCAACCCAGATATGGGGATTTACAGATCGGTACTCGTGGCTAAAGGATTTCACACCGTTGATCTTTGATGAGAACTACCAGCCAAAGCCTGCGTATGGAGCTTTGCAATCCGTACTAGAGATTTCAAATCCTTAAAAATTAATGGTGAGAGTCCCAGTTGTTGGTGGATTATCATTTTCTGAAGCGACCTACTAGTAACCACTCTTAATCAAATCTACAGACAGTTTCGTTCTCATAGTCCTCGCGATATGTGCATCAAATTAGTGAGCCCGTAGAATCAGTTACGGGCTCTCTAAGAATCAAACAACTTTTTCCTTGGGATGAAAGCTGATGACAGGTTCCATTTTCGCCAGGTAATAATTCGATAAATGACACTTGATTGAGTGGCCGTTAGCCAACTCTATAACCGGCGGCATCTCTATCTCGCACAAGTTGTTAGCCACATTGAACTTATGCCCACATCGAGTCTGGAAGGGACAACCTGACGGCGGATTAAGTGCCGACGGTATGTCTCCTTCAAGTACGATCTGTTTTTTCTGGACGCTAGTGTCTGCTATGGGTATTGCCGACAGCAGGGCTTCTGTATAGGGATGATACGGAGGTGAGAAAATATCGTCGGTGGTTCCTTGCTCAACGATATGTCCCAGATACATGACAACAACACGATCAGCAATATAACGAACTATCGACAGATCATGACTAATGAACAGCATGGTGGTTTTGGCTTCACGCTGAATCTCCATCAGCAGCTCAGTAACCGCTGCTTGCACAGATACATCCAGAGCCGACACTGGCTCATCAGCAACCACTAACTTGGGCTGGCCCGCGAAAGCACGTGCCACACCGATACGTTGCTTTTGACCACCTGACAATTGCCGTGGCATGCGATCGGCAAAGGCTCTAGGCAGTTTGACAAGATCCAGTAGCTTGAGCATACGCTCGCGTCTATCTGCCTGATCAGTGCCTATCTTGAATTTCTCCAAGGTTCGCATAATCTGTGAACCCACGGAATGGCTCGGATTGAGCGTATCGAAGGGATTCTGGAAAACCATTTGAACTGAGGCAACCGTTTCCGTACTTCGATCCCCTACTTCTTTGTCGCCAATGGAGATTCCAGCCAGAGTGACGTCACCGTCAGTGGCCGTTTCAAGACCCAGTAGTACTTTCGCTAATGTGGATTTTCCACAACCAGATTCGCCAACAACAGCGACCGTTTCAGACTCACGAGCTTGTAGTGTGATTGATTCGTTAGCCTTGACGGTACGCGTCTCACCCCCACCGAACATCTGATTGGCTGCAACATCGTAGTATTTTTTCAAATCTCGTACGTCAAGGACAACATCTCCAGGTGTAGTCGGGTCACTAACCATTGGGCGTTCTGGTTCTGCTGTCCAGTCAATTTCGTTTAAACGCATGCACCTGGAACGATGGTCATCCTCTCCCTCCACAGGTTGCATGCTAACAGCAGAAGCGTTGCAAATGCTCTCTATGTAATGTTCACAACGTGGCCCAAAGTTACACCCTAAAGGGCGATCCATCGGCAGAGGCAGCTGTCCCGGAATGGACATTAATGGCCTGGTGTTTTTGTCAGCTCCAGGTAATGGGATGGAATTGAATAAGCCCTGAGTGTAAGGATGCCTCATGCTGTCGAACACTTCATGAACAGTCCCTGTCTCCACCGCCTCACCTGAATACATGACAGTTATGCGATCGCATGTTTCCAGTATCAGGCCCAAGTTGTGCGAAATAAACAACATGGAGGTACCAGTGTCACGCGCAAGCTCTTTTATCAATTGCACAATGCCCGCCTCAACTGTCACATCGAGAGCCGTTGTAGGCTCGTCGAGTAACAACAAATCTGGTTTTGACAACAATGCCATAGCAATAACGATACGCTGTTGCTGACCACCTGAAATTTGGTGTGGATAGGCATTCATAACTCGCTCAGGGTCTGGCAACTTTACTGATTCCACCATGGCAACCGAGCGTTTGTAGGCTTCGTCTTTCGATACATTTTCGTGAACGATCAGCACTTCCATGAGCTGCTTACCAATTTTCATGGCAGGATTCAATGACGCCATGGGTTCCTGATAAATCATGGCTATCTTGGAGCCACGAATGTCCCGCAGTTCTTCATCGGACATCTCTCCCATTTCACGACCACGGAACTTGATGGATCCACCCACGATTTTGCCGCGATTACCCATGTCACGCATTATGCCCAGAGCAACTGTTGACTTACCACACCCGGACTCACCCACAAGTCCCATGGTTTCACCTGGCATCACTTTGCAGGAGAAATCCATGACAGCGGGAATTTCACCCGCTCGCACAAAGAATGAGATATTCAGGTTGTCAATTTCAAGTATGGGTTCAACACTCATCGTAACTATTCTCGTATGTGGATGGGGTTGTCAAAGCTTTAATCTCTCAACGACTCTTCGCGCAGCCCATCTGCAAGCAGATTCAACCCCAGCACCAGTGAAATCAATGCAATCGTGGGTGGAAATGCTGGATGCGGATATATAGCAAGAAGCTTTCGCCCTTCATTAATCGTCGTACCCCAATCCGGACTCTCTGGAGTTACCCCTAGACCGAAGAACCCAAGTGTTCCGAGCAGGATCGTGGTGTAACCAATGCGCAAGCAGAAATCCACGATGAGAGGGCCACGGGCATTAGGTAGTACCTCCCACAACATGATGTACCAGGGAGTTTCTCCACGGGTTTGAGCTGCGGCAACATAATCACGAGTTTTGATATCAATAGCTAACCCACGAACAATACGAAACACCGTTGGAGAATTAACAAATACTACCGCCACAAAAATATTCAACAGATTGGGGTCCATATAGAACACCCCTAACGGATCCATGTTGAAGGCCAATCCCGAATAGGCCCATAAGCCAAGTACCAGTGTCACGCCAAGATACCAAATCAATTTGCTGGGCTGTTCACGAAAGCGCGAATAGAATAACAAGCAGAAAAATATAATGGGAAATACGAATAGAACACCTGACAGATACAAAGGGACACCCGTTGATCTGATCTCCGGTGTAACGAGAAGGAAGAACAACAGAATGACTGGAAATGCTAAAACAAGATTGGCAAGAAAACTTAACGAAGTATCCAGTTTCCCACCGTAGTAACCAGCTGGCAGACCCAATGTGACACCGACCATAAAGGCAAATATTGTGGCAGCTGGTGCAATGGCTAAGACAATTTGGCTACCTTTTACCATACGACTAAACACATCACGGGCCAGATTATCACCGCCGAGCAAATACCAATGACCTTCCATACCGTTAACTGGCCAACCGGGCTTTTTGTTTTTCATTCCAGACATTTGCGTCAACGGATCCATTGTGGCAATCACATCCGCAAAAATGGCAGTGAGCACCCAGAACAGAACCAGAATCAATCCGGTCATTCCAATAGGACTGCTGTAGAGTTTTCCGTACAGACCCAAACGTTGTCTGAATATCGTTGACAGTGTGAGTATCACAACAAGTCCGATCCAGACTGGTGTGAATTGAATCAATATCCGAGAAAATATTTCCAGAGCGCTTAATCTATCCATCATTGGCCCCTAATTAACCCGAATTCGTGGATTGAGAAAAACATAACCAATGTCCGATATGAGCTGAGTCACGAGCACCACACACACGGCAACGACTGAACACGCGAGCAGCAACTCAATATCGTTGTTACCCACGGCCGCCACTAATGTCCAACCAAACCCTTTGTAGTTAAACAACGTCTCTACAATGACAACGCCTGTGAGCAACCACGGTATCTGCAACATGATGACGGTAAACGGTGCAATCAGAGCGTTTCTTAACGCGTGCTTCAACACAACTGCAGGAAAACTTAAGCCTTTAAGACGTGCCGTTCTTATGTATTGTTCAGTCATGACCTCTGCCATTGAAGCGCGTGTCATTCGAGCAATGTAACCAAGCCCGTAGAGCGCAAGTGTTATGACTGGCAAGGTGAAATTTTCGAAGGTGATGTTTTCCATCGCCGTTGCAGCGGTACCTTTAAACCAGCGCAAGCCACCAAATTTACTGGAAAATATAATGATGAAAATAACACCGGAAACATATTCAGGTGTGGAGGTAGAAAGAATCGAAAAACCTGATAGAGCGCGATCTTTAATCGAACCTTCACGCATGCCAGAGATAATGCCGATAATCAAGGCTGTTGGCACCATGACGATAAGCACCCAGAGCATCAGTTTGCCGGTTAGTGCCAGTTTTTCGGCAATGATACCTCCGATGTCTACTTTGAAAACTAGAGAGAAGCCCCAGTCACCTTGCATCAATCCACAGAAATTTGGAGGGTTTAAGGGATCCTCTGCACGACGTACACATCGCCCAGTCAACTTGCCTTCATCATCGGTGCGGGTCCAGCCGGGAACAACGCCAAGCCACTCGCCGTAACGTTTTAAAATAGGTTGCCTATACCCGTTTTTTTCCAACCACGATTGCACCTGCTCATCGCTCATGCGCATGTTGCCTTCGCTTTTAGTCAGCTTTTCAAGGTTCGGCTCCAAATTTGTAAGAGAGAATACGATGAAGGTCAGACACAACGCCGTTAGCACCATGACGCCTAATCGCCTGACTAAAAAGGTACCCATGGAGTCTCCCTCATATATTTTTGTTTACAAACGAAAAAAGGACCGCCCCGAGAGGCAGTCCTTTTTAGACTTCAAGCCTTAGACTAGGCTTTTTTCCAGTACAGATCTTGCGGACGATGTTCAAACGTTATGTGATGAGCCGCGCCGCCAAGATTTGGCTTTGTATAATTGGTCAACGTGCGCCAGTAAGGCTGAACAATTACGCCTTCGTCCTGCATGATTTTCTGACAAACAGCGACCTTTTCGCGACGCTTGTCTACATCAGGAATTTCCAGAGCTGCTGTTAATGCTGTATCGAAAGCTTCATTTGCAAAACCAGCCTCGTTCCAGGCTTCGCCAGATCGATATGCCAAAGCTAGAATCTGAACGCCCAGTGGACGATGGTTCCAGTTGGTAGACGAGTACGGGTATTTTGCCCAATCATTCCAGAAGGTTGATCCTGGTAGAACCGTACGTTTGATCTTGATGCCAGCCTTACGAACCATGTCGGCAACAGCGTCAGTAGTATCTTTACGATACCCAGCATCGATAGACAGAAGCTCATGCTCATAATCCGCCATGCCGGCCTCGTCCATCAGAGCCTTGGCACCCTCTGGATCAACTTTCTGTGCAGGCATTGGCGCATAGTCAGGATGCATTGGACCCACGTGATGATTTTCTGCAATTGTGCCTAATCCACCGACTCCAAGCTCAAGACATACAGCAGGGTCAACTGCCATGGCCAACGCACGACGAACTCGAACGTCAGCGTAGATTTTTTTGCCATCTATTTCGGCTAACTGATTCGGACGAATAACAACGGTCGCCGCTGTAACAACATCATGTCTTTCGAACTCTTCCAGCGTATCCATCAGCTCAATCATTTCTGCACCTTCTGCGCTGTAGATGAAATCGACTTCATCAGATTCCATGGCAGCAAAATGAGAAGCTGGCTCTGTGCCGTAATCGATGTATTCGATGCGATCCATCCAAGCCCCATTACCGGCATTCCACCAGATGTGATCTGTATTTCTAACCAGTACTGCCTTCTCACCCACTTTCAATGACTCAGGCTTATAGGCACCCGTGCCAAGATACACTTCCAGCTCTGTCTCAGAATCGTAGTCTTTGTGAACAATGGCCGCTGGGTAATCAGCCATGCCTGCGATAAAAGAAATATCAGGAATGGGCAGATTCAACTTGACTGTGTGGCTATCTACAACTTCGATAGCACCTTCCATTGCCTGACCTGAAGTTTCATCGATAATAGTTGCGAATCGACCCGCCATGGAGTTTCCTTCAACACTCTTATCACACCAACCAGCAATATTTCGAGCAACATCTTCGGCAGTGAAATCGTCACCGTTGTTCCACTTAACACCTCTACGAACATTCAGTGTGTATGTTTTAGCGTCGTCACTAACATCCCAGCTTTCGAGCAATTTACCAGTGAATGTTGCGTCATTATTGTACTCGACCAAGTACTCCAACCAACCGCGTGAAAAGTTAGCAATTTGAGACCAGTCATAAGTTCGAGGGTCTTTCAATGGGCGAACTTCGGTCTGGTAGCGAACTGTACCGCCCATTTCCTCATGAGCCGCAGCGTGAGCAACTGATGGTGCAGTCAAACCCAGCATGCCGTAAGCGGTGGTCGCACTAGCACCGAAAATACTGGCCATTGCCAGGAACTCACGGCGAGTGACGCCATTTTCAGAACCGCTAACAGTTTGCGCCATCTCAGTTATGTGCGAAGGCAATTTTTGCCCGTTTTTCTTTTTGAAAGTCATAATTTCACTCCTCCAGAGATTGTCAATACTGGTATAGGGTGACACTTTCAGGCAGTATCAACAAGAACAACATATTCTTCCGATAACACAAACAACACACTAAGCCCCTGTTTATATACGATATTGCCGATTTACCACTTGTTTTAAGATCATCAAAAGTACGCACAAATGACCATTTTCAGGTCGCACACGACTAAAGCAACGGTCCATCTACTGTGAACTCTATTTCACAGTACTGTCGTGATAGTCCCAGTAACCACGCTGTTTACAAATGTGTTCTGCGACGTATTTAGCATCGTGCCACACACCCCAAATGAACGATGATCCACGTCTGGATTGCCAGGGTAGACCCAGAAAGTAAATACCGGGTTCGTCAGATATTCCGCGCTGATGGACAGGCTTTCCCGCTGCATCCAAAGTATCGATATCCAACCAGCTGTAGTCACACGCATACCCGGTTGCCCATATAATCGACGTGATATCCGCTCTTACCAGATCCAGCTCGAGAATGGGATGCTTTATACAGTCTGGGTCCGGATCGATGATCTTGGCGTTGGGTTCTTTGGGAAGGTCCAGCCCATTACGGGCTATATAAGCGTCTGCTTCGTCGAGTACGGAAAGGTAGTTGGCATCCCCTGAGCATATGTTTTTCTGAAGATCTGGTGCAAACTTTATAACGCCACCTTTAAAACTCTGAGTCAGACCCACCAGAGTCATTCCTCTTTCGGCGAATCGTCGAAAATCAATTGTTTTCCCACCATTTGAACCACTAACAGCAATAGTCACATGCTCTGTACCAGGTGCCAGCGCCGCAGCATCCCACTTTCCAAGTACGCCAAGCCACCACACAAAATCTCTACCACGATACTTGCGAGGTGGCCGATCATGGGCCCCAACCGATAGGTATACAGATTTTCCTGAGCGCAGCAATTCATCGGCTATTTGAGAACCTGATGATCCGGCTCCAACCACCAGAACAGCGCCGTCTGGTAATTGCTCAGGGTTACGATAAGCGTTGGAATGTAATTGAACTATCGACTCTGTTTTGGGAACAACAGGCGGGATAACGGGAGTTTGAAATGGACCAGTTGCGGCAACAACGTTGGCAGCATCGATCAAACCTTGCGATGTTTTTATGGTAAAACCAGGACGCCCAGCCTTCTTTGAAACTTTTAGTACTTCAACACCACACCGAATCGGTGCATTAATTTGCTCTGCGTACGTGGTGAAATATTCAACAACGCCATCTTTGGTTGGAAATGCGTCTGGTTCAATATCTTTAAACAACAAACTTGGGAACCTGTCATGCCAGGCAGGTCCGTTGGCCACTAGGGAATCCCAGCGAGATGTACGCCAGCGTTCAACAATCCGGTCTCGTTCCAGTATCAGATGTGGTCTGCCAGCCAGCCCTAAGTGCTCACTCATCGCCAAACCGGCTTGTCCAGCGCCGACAATTAGAGTCTCTATCTGTTCAATTGTCATTGTATTCCTTGTGCAGACTTGCTAAAGCAGCAGATTTTTTCTAACAGTGTTACGCGTTATTATATGGGAAGTTCTGAAAGCCGAAGCTCTGATTTTACGAAGCCTTGATTGCGTAGATTTGAAGCAGAGAATTTATCGAACCCGGTTAAGGTTTACACACATTGGGCTACTCCACCACTGTTTAGCCTTGCTGAGCGAGGTGTACGCTTTAAAGGGACTTATGCGAAACCATTAACTTTAAGAGTGAACCTAGAAGCTGACAGGCACTGTCACCCGTCGCACGTTGTCCAATAGACAGTTTCCAATTCTTTGCACATTTGCTCTGTAGGTGGATATTGAACGAGCCTGCGAGCAAGTAAATATCCGAGACAAGCGGACCTCTATTAACATCGAGTAAAACCATGAAATACACAATAACCCTGCTGATAATCGGGTTGTTCTCAAGTCCTATGACTCAGGCACAGACCACCATTGACGGCATTGAATGCGATTATTCGCAAAGTACATTCAACAGTTCCGAGTCTGTTAATGCAACCAGCAAATCTGAGTGGTCATGCAACGACAATACTCGCAAGCTCACAGCAAACGGTCTTCCGGATCATGCGGTGGGTGAGTTCCCCAACGACAACAATCCCACTAAGATTTCCGAACAGAATATTTCTGTAACTTTCCCACTAATTCCAATTGAGACATCGACGGCAACACAACTTGGTGGTCCACGCGGTGCACAAGGCTACGTGCTTAATGGAATCAAAATAGATGCCAGCACAGCGGGCTCCTGTGATGACTCCGGTTCAAATTGCAGCTTGATTAACCCAAGCGGAAATTGGCATATAGAAGCACTAGGGCCTTCTTCGTTCAATTTTGGAACTGATGAGAACAACGCACATGTTCAACCCGGAGGCGAGTATCACTATCACGGTATTCCAGAAGGCTTTGTGTCCATGCTTGGGGGCAATAGTTCAACAATTACCCTCATTGCTTGGGCCGCCGATGGATTCCCGATCTACGCTCGATATGGCCACAGCGTTGCTAACGACGCCACGTCCTCCATTAAGGCCATGATCGGTAGCTTTCAATTGCTAGATTCCCCATTGGCGTTGCGACCGTCTGCAGATACCTACCCCCTGGGCACGTTCAAGGAGGACTGGGAATACGTCCATGGATCTGGGGATCTTGATGAGTGTAACGGCCGTGTTGGCGTCACACCAGAATTCCCAGCGGGTATCTATCACTACTATGCCACTGATTCGTATCCCTACTTTCAGCGTTGCGTAAAAGGAGAAGTCGAGGTCAGCACTGCAGTGCAAGGTGGTAACGGCATTGACAGGAGGCGGCCTGATTTTGCAGCCGCGGCAAACAGACTGGGTGTTTCAGAGCGAACGCTAATGAACGCGATCGGTGGACCCCCACCAAATTTCAACAAGGCGTCTACTATTCTTGGTATACCTGTAGCCCAAATTCGAGATGCAGTGCGTTCATCACGTTGAGTAAATCCAAAATGCCTCTATTTTTACAACGAAAGTTATTACTGATTGTACTATGCCTTATTGGTACAACCTCCTTAGTCAGAGCAGCGGATGTACATCCGCTGCTTGAAGCGCTAGCAACAGAAAACCATTTTGCGTTATTGCGACACGCCCTTGCACCAGGAACAGGAGATCCAGCAGATTTTGATGTCGCCGACTGTACTACTCAGCGTAACTTAAATGAAACTGGACGCACTCAAGCGGTCAATATTGGTCAAACTTTACGCGATAGCGGTATTGATCAGGCGCTGGTATTCTCAAGCCAATGGTGCCGTTGCCAGGATACTGCTAGTTTGCTCGGGTTTGACACCGCCACAGACAATCCCATCCTGAATTCATTTTTTCGTAACCGGGACCGAAGCGAGCTGCAAACTCTCGCATTAGAACAATGGTTGTCAGATATGACACTGAAGACTCCAACCATATTAGTGACGCACCAGGTCAATATCTCTGCTTTTGCCGGCGTATACGCATCTTCCGGAGATATGGTCATCATCAAACGCAACGAAGACGCAACCTTCACTGCACTGGGTATAGTGCCAACCGCACCCTAACCATGGAACACTAATTGACTACGTCCAATGAATATTGCCATCCTCGACTTGTGTGCACCCTATCCCACTTTGGATCAACATGGTACGTCTCCAGAACTCATCGAACGCTGGCTTTCACCAGCTTTTAAAGAAGCAGTATTCAAGGCAATATGTGTAGCAACCGGCGAGGCTCTTCCTGAACCTCGAGCCTTTGACGGTTATATATTGTCAGGATCTGAAAAAGGTGTTTATGATCATGTTGATTGGATAGAGCCATTGAAAAGTTTTCTACGCCAATTACGTAAAGCTGAAATCCCAGTATTTGGCATCTGCTTCGGACATCAAATCATGGCAGAAGCTTACGGCGGAAAAGCTGTCAAGGCAGACAAAGGATTCGTTGTTGGGGTTCGGCAATACACACAACTGGGTAGAAGCTACACGGCTCACGCCATGCACAGAGACCAGGTGGTAGAAGTGCCCAATTCAGCAACCATCACAGCCACCTCCTCATACTGTCCAGTCGCAGCATTGGACTACGACTTCCCAGCCCGTTCTGTACAGTTCCACCCAGAATTTCAACACCCATTCGTCAACGATGCCATTGATGATTTCGAAGGCTCAGAACTCGACTCCACTGAAGCGTCATTAGCACGTATCTCAATGCGGGACAGTTCGGTCGAAACGTCACTGTATGCACAAGAAATTGCTGACTTCTTTAGCCACGCTCGACAAGCTACCTGATCATTGACAGATTATCAGTCGTCTCAAACTTACCCGTATCAAAGCTGCTCCTGATAGCCGGTGAGCTGCAGATAATCAATCATTAGAGTCAACACGCCATGACAGAACTGCCCACAAGAGAAGTTGAACAGGCGATCGATCTGCTGGATCCATTTGCGTCTTAACGAATATTGTTTGCTCTAGATAAAGATGCCATATACATGTGCGGCAATTCTATCGGCTCTATGCCAAAAAAAGCGCTAGCTGATATTGAGACATGCCTGAAGGAGGGTTGGGCCAACAGTTATTACGGCTATGATTACCCGAAAAGTTAGTGGTGATTTACGGCAACCTAATGTCATGCGATTCGGTATCACACCGCTCTTCTTGCGGTTTGTTGATATCTGGGACGCAGCCAATCACATGCGTGAAGTGCTTGAAACGAAAGAATGGATGCAAGATCAATTCAATCAAAATAATCTTGTGACATATTTTTCAAACGCCGCTCCTAGCGGATATTAAAAATAACAGAGTATTTTTATATCAAATAGGTTCGAAATTGTTATCCAGGCATTCTTCGACTTCCACCCGCTCTGGATTTCTCAGTATCTTTGCATACTTGTATTTAAATGCGCCACTTGAAAGCTCTACAATCTGCTTAGCCACCCATTGTGCTTCGAGCATTCCACCGACATGGGCATCACTATCTCGCCAAAAAGTACTTTTCATACCAGAGGGTGCAACGACAAGGACTTTACCTATTTTCTTGTCCCTCACCAATGATGCTCCAAACATCCCCAGTCCCGCCTTTGTCGCGCAATAGACTGATTCCAATTCACGTGGGGTGTACTCAGAACTCGAAGTGACTAATATGACCTTTAGCGGGGTATGCAACCTGCTCTTAAGCCGTTGTACGAGAAACATGGGTGCCAAAAGCCCTACGTTCGCCATTTGTGCTATCGCCGAATCGGACAATTCATCAATATGTGCTCTTTGGCAAAAGCCAGCTGCATAAATTAACGTGTTTATGGCTCGGAATTTTTCTAAAACCTGGTCAATATCAATAGCCAGATGCCGGCTGTTATCGTCGATGTTAAGTTCACAGTATGTCCCCCCGCCAGTATCGGATCATGGCGACCGGTAACACAAACGTTATGGTCCTCCCATATATAATGTTCTGCCAGATCAAGACCCAGTCCCGATGAACCACCAACGATAAGAATGTTCTTATTCATGCCTTGATCCTACGATGATGTATACGGTAGAAAGTATTGTCCTTTACGTCAAGTATGTGCACCGTTGGAGTTTTGTCCGCCCGTATGGATCACCTCGATTAGACAATCCACATTTTATTGCGCAGTGGAAAACTGTCAACAGAAACGCTCCAGCCGTCCTGAATGCGCCGGCAGTTACGGCATCGCTGTTCGTTTCACAGTCGAAGAACTCAACTGCAATGAGTTCAAGCACTGCGCTGCGAACCGATGTAGTACGGCAGATAACAGGTGTTTTACTGCTAGAGCCCTAGAAAGAGCACCAGCTATGTGGCGCTCTTTCCATTTAAACAGACAGGAAACTCAAAACGTACCGTTAAGACAACAAAATACCGCCATCTACATCCAGCGTTGTTCCGGTAACAAAGTCATTCTGAATAAGGAACAGAATGCCTTGTGCACATTCGTCTGAAGTCCCAGCACGTCCCACTAAGTTATTACCCGTCAAACGTTCATAATGAGCATCTCTTTCCTGCCCTTGTAACATCACCATTGGCGTATCAATAAGTCCTGGTGACATAACGTTGATACGCTTTGGAGATATCTCCTTAGCCACAGCCCTGGAAAAGGCTTCGATAGCGCCACCCACTGAGGACAATGCCACCTGACCTGGTCCACAGCGGCGAGCGGGTGATCCGGATACCAGAACAACACAGCCACTATCGCTGAGATACTCAAGACCAAAACGCACTACATTGGTGTAGCCCCAGAGCTTGTCAAATGAACTTGCGTAACCGTCCATATCCATTTCAGCAAACTTTCCAATAGCGCGAGAGCCACCCGTAGCAGCACTAACCAGAATGTCAAAAGAGCCTTGGCTCTGGTAGAACGCCTGTAATGATTCACGACTGCGCACGTCACATTGAATGAAAGTTGCGCCTGCTGGAAGTACTGATGCCTTTGCCTCGTCCCGACCCAGTGCCACAACCTCAGCACCTTGTGCGACCAGCTGTTGTACCGTGGCTAGTCCGATACCTGATGTGCCGCCAAAAACGATTGCTTTTTTACCGTTGATTTCCATTTATATTTTGCCTTGTGAGTACGCGATTACAACAAATGTCCCGAGCTAAGCTGGAATGTGCAAGTGCTTTAACTGCGCTGCACAGCGAATAGGGAATGACAGAACTTATCGGGATACAGGCTAGCTTAACGCTCAGCTGATAGGGCTATGCGCAAGCGCCAGTGCCTGCGCCCAAACTCCTTCACTGATGATGACAGAATTACGCTCTACCCGCTGACTACCTGGCAAACGTGCCTCCGGCTGCTCATTTACCGCATCGGAGATTCGTTCCAGCCTCTGCCAGAAAGTATCGCCTGACACTGCAGTCGGGTCCATCAGAAAGTAAAACTGGCCTAAATCGTGTGGAGCACCCTCTGGCAGTTTGAGTCCTTTGACATCCAGAGAGTTGACGCTGCCCGTGACGGCCGCAGCCAGAACTTCAGCCATTAGTCCGAAACCGAAACCTTTATAGCCACCAGTTGAAACCAAGGAGCCCGCTAAGGCCTCTTTTGCATCTGTCGTCGGCTTGCCATCAGCGTCTACCGCCCACCCTAACGGTATTGATTCGCCAGCCGCCGCAGCCATAGTTATTTTGCCCAAGGCCACAGCACTTGTGCTTTGATCCAGCTGAAATGCGACTCCACCGATTTTGGCAGGTATTGACATCGCAATGGGATTCGTTCCAATGACAGCTTTATTTCCACCCGGAGGTGAAACAACTGCAGAGGCATTGGTAAAACCGATACCAATCATGCCAGCCTGCGCAATCTGCTCAGTAAAGTAACCTAGGGAGGTGCAAGTATGCGAATGACAGATCGAGAGTGAACACGTCCCAGTCTCTTTCAAGGTTTCTAGTGCCACAGGCAGGCCTCGCTCGAAAGCCGGCTGGGCAAAGCCAAAACCGGCATCAACAGCAACACATGCAGTTTTCGGTTTGCTGACTATGGGGTCGATCGACCCGTTTACTCGGCCGCTGGAGAGTTGCTTACAATAACTCTCGAGGTAATAAAGCCCACAAATCAGATTCCCGTTAGCCTCTGCCTCACGCACAGCGGCTGCAACTGATTGGGCTATCCAATTGTTGGCACCGTGGTTTACAAGAGCCTGACGACTTATAGATTCAATCTCTTCTAGTGAAACAGTGACAGTGCTCAAGTCGCTTTACTCTACTCAGATGGAACGGCGCCTCACTGTAGCAGTTGTATGCCAGGCAATCCAGAATGGGGAGAACGTCTTTGAGATACCTGTAAGTTGCCCGCTGGTGCCCTAAAGTTCCTAACTAATCCGTTAGTTGGAATTAATTTCCAGCAATTCAACTTCAAAAATTAGTGTATCGCCGGAGCCAATGATCTCACCAACGCCCTGTTCGCCATAAGCTAGGTAGGCCGGTATAGTAAATCGATAGCGGCTTCCAACGCTCATTAACTGCACGCCCTCCTTGAACCCTTCAATAGTATTAGTCAGCTCAAAGGTAGCAGGCTCTCCTTTCGCGTAAGAGCTATCGAAAATAGTACCGTCTGTGAGTGTACCCACGTAATGTAGCGTCACTACACTTCCAGCACTAGGCTTGGGTCCTCCCGCAGGGGTCATGACTTGGTAAAGCAGCCCTGATTCCGTCTCAAATTCTTCGTATAGTAATGGAACCTCGAGCTGAGTTTCACGTCCATCGCTCTGCGTAGCAGCCCCTTGAATGGGTGTGCTAGCAGGATCACTTCCACAACCCGATAACACCAGTACAGCTGCGGCTAAGGATATTTTAATAAGCATGCGTATTTCCGAGTAATTCCATAGAGAATCAGGATTCATTACATGCCAGATCATCAATTTCAGTGCCAATAGTTTTTGTCGCTCTTACTTGAGTAACCGTGTAATGATGGCAAATGTCTCACTATGTCTCCTCAAGAGTTAGCAAACTGATGCTCCCTTCGTTGCCAAGCACCATTGATATTCTGGCGCATTTAGTCAGTTTTGATAGCATTTCGGCAAAACCTACTCACGACATTGTTGAGTACATCTGCGACTACTTATCCACTTACGGCATTGAAGCTGAGCTCAGCTGCGACGAGGATGGCAGTCGAGCCAATGTTTTTGCCACTATCGGTCCAAAAGTGGACGGTGGCGTAATCCTGAATGGTCATACCGACGTTGTTCCTGTGCACGGCCAGAATTGGAGTACTGATCCATTCGTGCTCACACGTAAAGGCACTCGATTGTATGGGCGCGGATCTGTAGACATGAAAGGTTTTCTCGCCTGCGTCCTCGGATCAGTACCGGTTTTTCAGTCTGTTGAGTTGGTTAAACCGATACACATAGCTTTTTCCTATGACGAAGAAATCGGTGGCCTAGGTATGCCTGTTCTATTAGAGAGTATGCGTAAACATCCGTTTAAACCGAGCATAGTAATTGTCGGCGAACCTACAAATATGGCTCTGATTACTGGCCACAAAGGAGGTTATGAAATGCGCACAGAGATTGTTGGTTACGAGGTACATTCGTGCAATCCGACGTTGGGAGTTAGCGCCATAACAGTCGCTTCTAAGCTCATACAAAAAATCGAATCAATCGCCCAGCGAGTAGCTTCAGAACCTTACCCCGATTCAGCTTTCGATCCGCCTTATTGTACGTTTAATATTGGTACGATAGAGGGAGGCATCGCTCGAAATGCAACCGCAGGTAGATGCAATTTCAATTGGGAATTTCGCCCAATGCCAGGTGAAGATGGCGAACATATTATTTCGGAAATTACCAATTTTGCCCTTACAGAATTACTGCCCGCGATGAAATCGATTCACCCGGATTGCAACATCAATATTATTACTGAAGTCCTTGTGCCAGCACTTGACGACAGAAATGCCGCAATGGCAGCCGAATTTGTCAGCCAGATTACAGGCCTGAACAGCCGGGATGTCGTATCTTTTGGAACTGACGCCGGCTACTTCAGCAGTGTCGGTTTATCAACCGTTGTTTTCGGCCCTGGAAGCATTAGCAGAGCACACAAGCCAGATGAGTATATTGAAACTGACGAACTTGAGCAGGGACTGAATTTTCTAGCCAAGTTGACACAGAAGCTCTCTCTGTAGCAAACAACACGCTCACCTACAAACACACCTTGTAACCCCCTTCTCGATAAGACAGCAGAATGCATACTTCAACGGACACACTACAAATAGAATCTATTGATGCGCATGTGGAGCTCATTACACTAAATAGACCTGAGGCTTCCAACGCATTTAACACCAAAATGGCCTGGGACCTCATCGCGGTTTTCGAAGACTTTGCAACCACGCTATCAGACACCCGGGTTATCGTCCTTACAGGTTCCGGTGATAAATCATTTTGCGCTGGTGGAGATCTGAAAGAACGAAAAGCCATGAGTGACCAAAAGTGGCAGGCTCAACATTTGGTGTATGAGCGAATGATCAGAGCTATCATTGCGTGTCCATTGCCTACCATTGGCGCCATCAATGGTGCGGCTTACGGTGGCGGCTGCGAGCTTGCTGCGGCGCTTGATTTCATTTACGTTTCTGACAATGCACGATTTGCCCAGACCGAGGTGCGTATCGGTATCATTCCTGGTGCAGGTGGAACACAAACTCTGGCTCGTGCGATAGGCGAGAAACGCGCTAAAGAAATGATTCTTACAGGACAGGTATTTTCAGCCGAGGATGCTCTGAACTGGGGGCTTGCAAACAAAGTATACCCGCAGAACGAATTGCTGCAAGCTACGCTTACGACGGCAAATATTATTGCAAACAATGCCCCTATTGCAGTGAAACAAGCCAAACAGGCTATACACAAAGGCCTACAAATGAGCCTGAGTGACGGACTGGCATTTGAAATCGAAGCCTATAACCGAACGGTTCCCACAGAAGACCGTCGAGAGGGTGTAATGGCGTTCAACCAGAAACGTAAGCCGAAATTCCTAGGCAATTGAGTTCCGCGGCAAATAGATTATGCGACTCGCCCGTATTTGGATCGGCATTAGCCATATCAGTATCGAAACAAGGTACTTACTTTTTAAATCGCACGACTACTGATCGCAACTCATCACCGTTGTCACTCTGGCTTGTTGAGCATGTAAGGTCCGTTGATACCGGTATCCGGAGCAATGTCAATCCGGCCTATGGCTAGTATTTTGTATAGGTGACTCACATCACTCAACGCCCGAGTGTTTGAATTTCCCTCAGTAGCGGCGCGTCTATGTGTCACACCGCGAATTACACCTCCTTACATAGATGGAATTACCAAGCCATCCTCCAACACCAAAAAGGGGATCCGATTTTGAATACATTACACATTTTCGAGCAACTGATTAACAACTAGCTGTAAGCAGTACGCATCCGGCTTAGCCTGTCGTTCAACCGAATAACAACTACACGTGAACTAACAATGACTCGGAAAAACACCCTGACAATACAAGCCGCATGGTTTTTGCTAGGATTAACCCTGCAGGTGTGATCCGTTTTCAAATCCACTAGCTTAGCCACCATTGATAAAGAGATCCTCGGTGTTATGAAACCGACAAATACAGCCCATCCTGACCACTACCATCAAGTGGTTGACTGTCAATGGGGCTGCCC
>JBLIIE010000016.1:0-51188 GCA_047634635.1 Granulosicoccus sp.
CTGCCTGTTAGTATTAGGTGCACGTTTTTCTAAAAAACGTAAGGTAATCCCGACACGCAACGCCACGCAGAGCGCGTAAAAAAAGGGGACGGAGGGATTTAAATTTAATCCCTCCGTCCCCTTTTTATACTCCATCGCCTTTTAGTATTTTGAAGTAGCTGTGTTTCATAGAAAACGAAGTGTCAGTCGATAGTCCACGTATAACTTCCGTCGGTATACGCTCCACCTTCTGCACTGCTTACAGCACTGCAATCAAGAGCGGGCTCTATCAGTTTCGGCGCGGGTTATACCAATAACGGGTCCAAAAATCTCCTTTCCGAACATATCCATTGAAGGCAAAATGTCAGCGAAGATGGTTGGCTTGAAGATCAGCCCACCGGCCCCCTCACCACCAGCAACAACACGCGCGCCCTGCGCCTTACCAGTTTCGACGAGACCTGCGACTTTCGCATAGTGTGTTTCATTGACCAGTGGGCCATTGCGGGTTTCAGGGTCCAGCTGATCACCCAGCTTCCAGTCCTCGATCTGTCCCGCCATTGCAGCAACCAGCTCGTCATAAACATCTTTGTGCGCGATAATCCGGCTGTTCGCCGTACAGTTCTCGCCCATATTCCAGAAAATTGCGGCGGCCTGAATTTCGGCAATACGCTCAATATCCTTCGCGTCACTCAAAACGACAGCAGCGGATTTGCCACCCATCTCAAGGCAGACTTCCTTCATATTGCTTTGAGCTGAGTATTCAAGGAACCGGCGGCCAGTCGCTGTGGAACCTGTGAAAGTCAGCGCATCCACATCCATATGACGACCCAGTGGTTCGCCAACATCTGCGCCCATACCCGTTACACCGTTCAGTACACCGGGTAGCACACCAGCCTCTATCGCCAGTTCGGCGAGACGAAGTGCAGTCAGGCTGGTATCTTCAGCCGGTTTAACTACGACAGAATTGCCAGTGGCAAGCGCTGGCCCTATCTTCCATGCCGTCATCAATAACGGAAAATTCCAAGGCAGCACAGCCGCAACAACACCCACTGGCTCGCGCACGATCATGGCTACTGCATCCGGCGATGTGGGTGCAATTTGATCGTAAAGCCTATCCTGCGCCTCGCCATGCCAGCGAATGCAATTCGCCGTCTCGGGTACATCAATTTCGAGGCAATCTGCGATAGGTTTACCGGCGTCCAGCGATTCCATCACCGCCAGTTCCTCGACGTTTTCAATGATCAGATCGGCAAGCTTTACTAATACTAGTTTTCGCTCTGTTGGGTGTAGTGCAGACCAAACACCACTTTCGAACGCAGCTCGGGCAGAGGCCACAGCAGCATCTACATCATTACTGTCACAAGCCGAAATGCTTGCGATCACCTCGCCATTAAAAGGATTTTTGGTCGCAAAGATTTTCCACTAATGGCCACTTGATAGACTCCGTCGATGAAGATGCCAGAAGGCAGAAGGCAGAAGGCAGAAGGCAGAAGGCAGAAGGCAGAAGGCAGAAGGCAGAAGGCAGTTTCAAACGATTGGCAATGGATCTGTAAGTGTTTATCGTTATTTTCCTGTTGGTCATTCGGCTAATCAGACAATTTTTACGGCCATGTTCTTTGACAATAAAGAACTTGGGTTACGCGCATTTCGCTGTAGTGGAAGGGTGCGCAAGAAATGAGTCCAACGGTGCCATGCTGTTTAATTCCCCGGCTGCTTCACGCTCAAGAAACGCGATTGCTGCAACCTCATGCTCGGTCATCCGCTTAAGAATCAAAACATCGTCAAGCGGCGCCATTGCCTCAAGTGCCTCAAAGTCGACAATGAACTGCGGGAAGTCGTTACGCATGTAGGCAATTAGCCCATCCCAATCCTGTGTGCCATCACGAGCAAGCCGTCGGCCTTCTTCGTACAATTCCTCAACAGGTTTGATGGTCAAACCATGGAACTCAATCAAGGGATAGACGATGGCTGCGACGTGCTGTTCGACAGCAGCGAGTCGAAGCATTTTTTCACGGCGGGCACCGCCAAACAGATCAGCTAAAGCGCGGAACCATGCCTCGCCTACAACCTCCTCTTCGTAATATTTTTTTAACGTTTCAAGATACTTTGCATCGACCGTTTCAGTATTCTGCGAAGCACCGTCCAACGTTGCAGAAAGCTCAGGTAGCTTCACACCCACATCAGGACGGTCGTGCTTCATCGGATTATCAATATCGATGACCTCGTCCACCTCGGTGGCATATCGATGACCCGCATAAACTGCAGCGGCGATAATGGCAGGCGCTTCAGCATCGCCAATGAGCTTGAGACTGAAAGGCAGCTTGGTAACATCGCCTTCAACTGTCGCTAGCAGTTCATCATAGAGATCGCTATTTTGCGTTCGCTGCGTGACCATTACGACAGCCTTTGCAGGTAAGCTCTGCTCTTGAGCGGTGTATTCACAAACAAGCTTTGCAGCCCTACCGTCAAATTCAGTCAGCGCGTGGGCAGTTACAATCTTTACGCCCATCTTCATCAGATGCGTGCGTATACGCCAGCGTTCCGACGTCATCCCAGCCCACGCCGAGACGCTGTCGCTTTCAGTCACATAGGTGACCGCTTGGCCGGTTTTGACCACCGCCTCAGCGATGACACCCGCCATGTAGTAATTGTCACCGTCAAATACAACAGTGGAGCCGTCTGGCAAACGGCCTTCCATAATGTCGTCAGGCGTGAATACCTCAGCCTCATTGCTGGTGACTGACACATAGGCCTTGCCGTCAAACCTCTCGCGCTTCCACCTCGCACCAGTGGCAATGGCAACGTGTTGTGCCTGAACCAAGAAGACATCGTCTGCACTCATGCGGCTTTCGCGGAAAACGCTAACGTTGGTGAGTTTCAGCAGTTGCTGCTCGCGGTAATCGCGCACACGAATGTATTCACTCATCCCCGGCAAACCCGCCTCACGAGTAACGCGACCACCTAGTTCACGAGTCGCTTCGGCGAGCATCACGTTGTAGCCACGCAAGCCAAGTACACGGGCAGCTTCCAAGCCTGCAGGCCCTGCACCCACAATCAGCACGCTAGCATCGGAGCTAGCAGGTGCGGCCTTCTCAGGGTGCCATCCCTTGCGCCATTCTTCACCCATCGTGGGGTTTTGGGTGCACCGGATCGGTGTGCCAGTACTGTCACCGGAATAACAAATATTACAGCCAATACATTCGCGAATATCTTCAAACCGACCTTCCTCGATCTTCTTTGGCAAGAAAGGATCAGCGATGGATGGACGCGCCGCACCAATCAGATCGACAATCCCGCGTTTGATCTGACTGACCATCGTGTCAGGTGAGGTAAACCTGCCAACGGTAACCACAGGTTTCGTTGTTACCGATTTCACCCATTCCATATATGGCTCTAGCGAAGCTTCTTTGGTAAATCGCGAAACACCCATCTCAAGCGAATAGTCAGAGATATTAATGTCCCACAGGTCTGGTAGTTCAGCAAGCCTTTCGAACATCTCGCGGCGCTCGCCATATTCAGGCTTGCCATCCTCACCAATCTTCTCATCGGATTTGAAACGAACGGCAACGGCACAATGATCGCCAACAGCGTCTTTGGTTTCTTCAATCAATTCGCGGGTCAGGCGTACGCGGTTTTCTAAGCTGCCACCGTATTCATCGCAGCGCGTATTAGCAACAGGATCAAGAAAATTATCCAACATATACCCGTGGGTCGCATAGACATAGACCACATCAAAACCTGCATCGCGCGCGCGCAAGGCGGCTTTCTTATGCCAGCGACGTAGATTGCGAATGTCGGTCTTATCCATCGCCTTCGTCTGAAAAGGCATGCCCGCCAGATTCGGCATGGACGTCACGTCCATCGACGGCAGTCGCGTCATGAGGTTGGCAGAACGGGCACCAGAATACCAAAGCTCTGCGCCTGCTAGTGACCCATACTCATGCACCATATCCGTCATCATCGAGTGCGCGCGGATATCGCTATTGTCCCAAAGCGAGGCTGACACATGTGGCAGATCATCGGACGTTGGGTGGATAGAGTTGTACTCGGTGCAGATCACACCCCAGCCGCCTTCAGCCTTCATGCGCCGCATGTGCGCTAATGTCTGTGGCCGAAGATATCCCATGCCAGTGCAATGCGGCACTTGGTAAAAACGATTCTTCGTCGTCACCGGGCCAATCTTGAGAGGCTCAAAAAGGATGTCGTATCTAGGGTCGCGGGACATGAGTTCTATTCTTTTCTCTAGGATCAGTAATCAGCAAGTTGTGGCAACTCACGCTTAAACGGGACGGTGTCAGTTACCGGCTCATCCAACTCACGAGCATAGCGATGGCCGGAATAAACTGCAGCCGCGATGGTGCCGGGGGCAAGACAGTCACCCACGCGGATAAGGGTTTTGGGGCCAGGACCAGGACCCGCAGAAATACCAGCTTCAATCAACTCATGCACATCGTGATATAGCGAGTCGATAGGCTGACGCATCGTGACAGGCACGAAGGTGCCACACTCGATATCGTGTTCGACTTTGGTATAGATACAGGCCAGTGTGGCGCGTCCAACATCAAGGCCAGACACTTGATTCAGCGTAGTAATGGTTACGCCAAGTTCAATCAGGCGTTTCTGAATACGATGCTGCTCCAGTGTATTGTGGGTAAAATGTGAGGCATCTCCAGCGGGCGTCACCAGTGTGACATCATGACCAGCCAGGCGCAGTTTTTCAGCAATCAGACCACCCATGTAGTAATGATCATCATCGAAAATCACCACTGGGCCGATAACATCAGTACCTTGCATGATCGCATCAGGTGTGACCACATTCACCCCACCCTTGCGTGGAATTGGCAAATGATGTGCACGTCCGATTCCGCTGTCGCACCAGCGTGAACCTGTCGCGATGACCACATGATCGGCCTCAAATTCCAAGACCTGCTCAGCACTCAATCGGCTCTCTAGGTAGGTTGCTACATTGGCCATCTGACTTATCTGGTAGCTCCTGTAATCCGCAACACGCTTCCATTCAGACAAGCCTGGTTGAGCCGCCTCAATGAGGACACGGCCACCAAGCACCGTTCCGGCCTCAGCTAGCGTCACGTCATAACCACGCTGACCCAGTGCCCGTGAAGCCTCTAATCCTGCCGGCCCAGCGCCCACGATAAGCACACTTTCTTCAGCATGCCGCTCAGGGATATATTCAGGATGCCAGCCCTTACGCCACTCTTCGCCCATCGTCGGATTCTGCGTGCAGCGAATAGGCGTAGCCAGAAAATCACCCGTAACGCAAATATTGCAACCAATGCACTCGCGAATATCATCGATACGACCTTCTTCGACTTTCTTGGGCAAGAAAGGGTCGGCAATTGACGGTCGCGCCGCACCAATCAAGTCGAGGGCGCCTGAACGGATCAATGACACCATAGCGTCAGGGGAGGTATAGCGACCCACACCCACAACCGGCTTATTAGTCACTTTTTTTACGAACGATACATAGCTGTTTTGAAATCCTTGGGTCGCAAACCGTGAGGTCATTGAATCATTGTCCCAGTCGCTTAAATTGACGTCCCATAGGTCTGGGATATCGGCCAACATCTCAACCACATCACGGCCCTCTCCTTCACAGGAAATACCCTCATCACCGAGCATTTCTTCGACGCCAAAGCGCACTGCTACAGCACATGTGTCGCCTACCGCCTCCTTGGTATCAGTCAACACTTCACGCAACAAACGCACTCGGTTTTCGAGTCTGCCGCCATAGTCATCAGTACGATCGTTCCAACGACGTGACAAAAAGTGTGACAGTGCATTTAAATCATGACCGGCATAGACATAGATGATGTCAAAACCTGCTTGTTTCGCACGCTTCGCGGCATCCACATACCAACGGCGCAGATTACGAATATCTTTCATGTCCATTGCTCGCGCCTGCACTGGATCGAGATAGCTTACCGGGCGAGCGGACGGTCCCATCGGAATTTCACGACTATAGCGATTGGGTGTGGCAAGGCCATCGTAGCAAGGTTCTATCCCTGCCAAGCTACCGTGCTCGTGGATCTTGTCCGTCATCTTGCGCAACACAGGTATGTCACGGTCGTCCCACAATCTTCCTTCGATCACCGGGCTTAGTTCAGAGGTATGGTGAATCTCCACCTGCTCGGTACAAATGACGCCCCATCCACCTTCAGCTTTAATACCACGCATCTCTGCCATCGATGACGGGTATTGATGGCCCATGCCGTTGCAATGTGGCACCTGGTAGAAGCGGTTGCGTGTCTGGACTGGCCCTATCTGGACCGGCTCGAAAAGAATATCGTAACGAGGGTCACGCAAATTAGTGGAGGGCGGTGCTACGATTTGTTTGTTCATGTCTAATCAACCTCTAACATGCGCTGACGTTGAACGGCGCGCGCTTCACAAGACCCACAAACCACGGGGCCACCGAGAACTGCAACAACCTCTCCACCGACAGAATCACCACTGAGATGCGCTCCTGAGAGCAAGGCCTTGTAACGACCCGCGACAGCTTCACCAGCAAAAAACACACGATCGCCCAGTGTTGTAGCTAGTGCCTTGCGCGCATCAAAACGACCAGGACGTGCTGCAGCATAGGCGCCAAGTGTCAGCGGATTCGTTGCCCAATCCGTCATCAAGCCTTTCACGAAGTGTTTGTGGGCGCGGCTGCCCATCATGTTTACAAATTCACCCAACGCAAAATCTACGGCCTCAGCCTCGCTCACACCAGACAACTCCCAGCCAAAATCCCCACCGACATACCCAACAGCGATGTCGAAACCAGCAGGCCACGTCAGGAAATAGCACGCTTCAGCAGGTGCTTCGTTAGGAACCGCATAAGTGAGAAAATCATTTTCAGTTAAACCAAACCGCTCACCATCAAATTGCAGTGCGATCTTGGTCAAAAGGCCCATCGGCACATCATCAATCGCCTGGACCTTCTCAACGGGCAACTCAGGTAGAAAACGGATCGCTCGCGATGCCAGTACCCCTGTCGAAACTGTGACAATACAAGCCCTCGCGTGGATGGTGCCGTCAGTGGTTTCCACACGCACGCCCTTTCCGCTCCAATCAATAACAGTTGCAGCAACACCGGTACGGATTGGCACCCCTTGTCCATGTGCTGCGACTAAAGTTCCAAGTCCTTCGCGTACCAGGTAGTTATATGCGTAACTTCCATAGGAATTCACGTCACCTGTGGATAGGTCAGCGAAATCAACACCAAAATCCATTGGGCCAATCCAGCTTTGGGCAACGGCTGAGTAGGTAAGATTCTGCGGAAGCCGCGACAATGCCGATACGTCACCAATGCCGTAAAGACGCGCCTCGATCTGTTCGAACGCACGATCGTAATCGCGTTGTTCTACACGTGTCGCAGGCCGATCACCTACGTAGAAAACATCTTCAGCGTTATTATGATCGACCAATCCGAAACCCATCTCCTTGGCAAGGTCGACATGCGGTAACCCTGGAGGGCCCTGCAACCATGAACAGCCATGATCAAACGGCAGACCAAAGCTGTCACTTTCGGTGAATGCACGCCCACCAATGCGATCGGACGCTTCGATGACTACGACCGTCTTGCCGCCAGCGATCACTCGCCGCGCAGCCGCTATGCCTGCCGCCCCAGCACCAATGACAATCACATCAGGTGACGTTGGCTGCGCACGTGCAGTGGTCGGTAGTATCGTTGGCAACAATAAGCTGCTAGCAGCTCCAGCCAGAAAACCACGCCGAGAGAACGACATTGGATTCATGCTGAGCTACCCGCTTGTGGCTTACCAAAATGGGCTGGAAAGATCGCCCCTAAGAAACTTGCCATCTGGGACAGGCAATAGTCACGCGTGAAAGTTTCGGGGTAAAGCATGGCATTCAGCCAAAGCCCATCACCGAGGCTTTCGATGGAATTTGTGATTGCCGCCGCACCAAGATCGTTGTCTGTTTCGTGAGCAGTTAGGCTCTCACACAGCGCTTCCATGACATCTGCACGCTCATCATCAAAGGATTCCACGATTTGGCGATACAACACTCGGTAGCGGGCCTCGCCAAAGTAGGCGAACCAAACAGCAATCTTGATTGGGTTGAAAATGCGCGTGTCAAAGCTGGACATAGCAACAGCCCACAGCCTCTCTGGGGCCTCTATAGTCTGGTCTTTTATGACTCCAGCCCAGGTGCTACGCACCTCTTGTGACAAATGGGTCAGTGTTGCGTTCAGCAGGTTCTCTTTACTTTCAAAGTGCAAGCTGACAATGCCCATAGACAATCCAGCACGGCCTGTGATCGCTGCCATCGTCGTGCCCGAAATTCCACGTTCAGCGATGCAATCAACGGTGGCTTCGATCAACTGAAGGCGGCGCACCTCTTTTGGCGCCGTCCGACGCTTTGTCTTAGGTTTGGGCATTGGTTTTGTTTGAGTTCGAGGATTCATAAGACCTTACCTTCAAGCACTATCAGTGCATCTTTTTCCCAAGTCATCCAAACAGGACGACCCTCAGTCGAAGTGCCAGCGTGTTGTATGCGATTGTTCTGTGATGAAACTGCTATTGCAGTTTCACACCCTGGAACACGCACATGAAAGTGGCTACGCTCACCCAGATACGACGTCAATTCAACAGTACCCTGCACTGCCGCATCAGATCCGGTTGGCGCGATCTCATGCAATGTCAGCTTCTCTGGGCGTATAGCGACGCAGACAGCGTCACCTTCTGCAAGCCCAGCCCCCTGCGCAGGAACCTCGAGCATGCCAATGCCCTGCACATCCAGACGCACATGTCCATGAACAGGACCTATCACGCGCGCTTCCAGAAAATTCATATTGCCAATAAAGCTTGCAACATCACGGGTCTGTGGACCCTCATAGAGTGCGGCAGGCGTATCCACTTGAAGGACCTTGCCACTGGACATCACCGCGATACGATCAGAAAGTGTCAGCGCCTCTTCCTGATCATGGGTCACGAAAACAAAGGTGATGCCAATGGATCGTTGCAAACGCCTTAGCTCTATCTGCATTTGCTCGCGCAACTGCTTATCAAGCGCGCCAAGTGGTTCATCCAGCAGCAATACCTTCGGCTTCAGAATCAACGCACGCGCAAGTGCGATCCTCTGCCGCTGCCCACCTGAAAGTTGATTCGCACGACGATTGCCATAGCCTGTGAGTTGCATAAGATCAAGCATTTCATCGACCATCTCGTCTTGCTTGGCACGGGTTAGTTTTAACTTTCGCAAGCCGTACCCAATGTTCTTGGCGACATTCAAGTGCGGGAAAATAGCGTAGTTTTGAAACACCATATTTACTGGACGATGATGTGGCGGCACATCTGACATTGCCTGATTGTTAATGAAAATTTCACCAGTTGTCACACTTTCCAATCCTGCCAACATCCGTAGAAGCGTGGTTTTACCACAGCCCGAAGCGCCCAAAAGCGAGAAAAATTCGCCGTGGCGGATATCGATCGAAACGTTGTCAATTGCGCGGAAGTGTCCGAAAGATTTTCCAACATCGCGGATCGAGATGAATGCATCGCTATTAGTCATGCGGTCAAACTCCCTGCTTAGTTTCTTGTGTGTGCTCACGCACAATACCCATACGTCCGATCCAAAGTGCAATAAAGACCAAAACGAAAGATAGCGCCAGAATAATCGAAGACATTGCCAGCACTGTTGGGAATTCCCGTGGAAAGCGCAACTGCGTCCAAATATAGATCGGAAGGGTTGTGTCTGTGCCTGACAAAAAGAATGTCATGATGAATTCGTCAAAAGAGATTGTGAACGTCAAAAGCAGACTGGCAACAATACCGGGTGCAACCATCGGGAAAGTGATCCGCCAAAACGTCCACCAACCGTTTTCACCCAAGTCAGCCGACGCCTCCTCAACCGATCGATCAAACCCTTCAAAGCGCGGCAGCAGCGTCGCAATAGCAAACGGCAGGCAAATAATCAGGTGCCCAAGCCCAACCGTGTATAGCGAAAGCGGAATGTCAAGGCGGTTGACCAAAACCATTAGTGCAACACCAAAGATGATGCCCGGAACAACAAGCGGCAACATGGCAAACATAATAATCGCGCTTTGACCTGGCAAGCGATAACGCGTGATAGCACGGGCCAGCACAATGCCCAGTGCGGTTGACACTATAGACACCCAGAAACCAACTTTGATGCTATTAGCAAGTACGGCCCAAACGGAGTCACGCGTCCAAAGGTTTACATACCAATTAAACGTAAAACCCTGCATCGGGAAACGCACGTATATCGAATCGTTAAAACTAAACAGCGGAATGAACAACACCGGCAGATAGAGCACGAACAGAAACAGGCATGCATATATTTGCAGAGTTCGATTAGGCTGCTTGATATACGTGCCTTTCATCACACTAACCTTCTTTTGGTTATGTGCGTTATGAACAAAAACACGAGGGAAAGTGCACCTATCCACAGCATCAGCACGATAGAAAGCGCAGCACCCATCGGCCAATTGTTCACTGGACCGAACTGCAATTGAATAAGGTTGCCGATCATCACTCCGTCCGGACCACCTAGAAGAGCTGGGGTTATATAGTCGCCAGCGGTGGGAATGAAGATTAAAAAACAAGCCGAGACCACTCCCGGCATGGAAAGTGGCAAGGTGATGCGAAAAAAGCGTCGTACAGGTCCGTCGCCCAAATCGGTTGCGGCTTCTAGCAATGATTTGTCAATTTTTTCTAACGAAACGTACAAAGGGAGAATTGCGAACGCCGCCCAGGCATGCGCCAATGTGATAATGACCGCTGTTTGGCTATACAGTAGAAATTCTAAGGGTGCCTCGATGAATCCTATCGACTGCAAACCTGAATTGATTACACCCTCATATCCCAAAATCACCCGCCAGGCGAAAACTCGAAGTAAATAGCTGGTCCAAAACGGCAAAGTCATCAGCACGATCCACAGCATCTTGTTGCGATGCACATGAAAAGCAACGTAGTAGGCCATTGGATAACACAGCAGGACAGTGCACACGGTCGCGATGCCTGACACCCGGAAGGAGCGCTCCAGCAAAGCGCCAAAAATCGGCTCAGTCCCAACGCGCAGATAGTTTTTCAACGTCAGCGCTGTGTCGAAGCCAAACCCATCGCGAGTCCAAAGGCTCATAGTTACAAGGATCACAAATGGCACGGCGATGCCAATGATCAACACAAGCAAAGCCGGCGACATAAGCGCGAAGCCTTGAGCAGCTTCACTGCGGCGGAACCATCTTGCGATACCGCTGCGGCGCGCATCAGCAGGCTTCACGGCTGTATCCGTCGAAATCACAATTGCTGATTCCCAAACGGACCATCTAACCCATTAGGACATGACAAACGGTGGGAGTAGTGTCGGCAAAGCATCTACCTAGAAACCTGCCTTGATCATCTCGTAGGTCTCGTTCATCCGGCTTTCCCAATCCTGCTCTTGCGGGATCATAAAGTGCCCAGCATTTAGGATATCCGCTGGAGTTGCACTCAGGCCAAGCGCCTGCAGTTCCTCAGCCGTGAATTGCTCGAATGAACGACGATTGGAATGGCCATAACCATAAGAGCCGATCATGAACTCGCCAGCCTCAACGCTTAGCATCGAATCAATAATCTCGTAAGCGCGATCTGGATTGGGAGCATCACGGTGCATCATCAAACCACATACCCATGTCAGGGCACCCTCTTTCGGCTGGGCAAACCGAACGGGGATTTCTTCATACTGCAACTCTACTGCCGTGCTGTTCCACGTCATCGCAGCAACCAACTCGCCAGACGACAAAGCCTGCCCAAGCGTTGTGGTGTCATCGGTATAAAAGCGAACCAGCGGACGTTGCTGCCGAAGAACTTTAGCAATGCGCACAAAAGCGGCCTCTGACTTGATGTCCTCAAATGCAACGCCGGCTTTAATTGCTGCGGACCACCATGCATCACCGCCAGAGGCCAGCATACCTATCTGACCCGCATAACGTTCATCCCAAAGAATGTCCCAGCTCTCCTCACCTTCAACATCGACTAAGTCAGTGCGATAAGTCACCGAGGTTCCACCCCAGTCAAATGGCACCAACCACGGCCGACCGTTCTCAGCCGCGTTACCTTCCATCGAAACCAGCTCCGGCATCACATCATCCCAGTTGGACAAACGTGAGGTATCAACGGGCTGAAACAATCCACTCTGGACCCAGCGCACTAGATCGGAATTACAGGGATGCGCCACATCAACGACAAATCCGCTGCGCATCCGCGTGAGTGCATCTTCGGCACCACCAAATACGGCAAACTCAGGCAGAACGCCATTTGCTAACTCATAAGCACCGTATAGATCGGGAACGTCATATCCACCCCAGGTAAAAAGAGAACCCTGCTCATTCTGTGCGATTGCACGTTTCGGAATGAACGGTGTCGCCATGATGCCGACGCCAAGCCCCAGCAAAGACTTCTGAAACGCACGCCGGGACAGCTTGCCCGTTTTTACTGCGTTAAGTTGATCAATGATGTCCATTTACGTCTCCTCCGGTTCAAGTTCGGGCGCGCACCCCAGAATTTATTGCCCAGCTTTCGTGTCGACAGCGTCATTCATTTGGTGCGATGTAGCACTGAATGAATGCCCATTCATTTATAACTTTCCGCCACATTATCACAGTCGAGGCAATTTAGGGAATCACCAAAATAAGCATCAAATTCATTAAAAATTTGGGCAATCTTTTCATTTTTGGCATCACTACCAATTTAGGCGCCAGTTTCATCTTCAACACATAATCTTAAAAGAACACATTCAACTGAATGTTTATTCATTCGATAAATTTTAATGTAAGGTAAGACAACAACATGAGCAAAGGTGCACAAAGTAGCTAGCAGAATTCACCTAAATAATGGATCAGATCATCATGGCAAATACCCCGCACATTATCCGAATGACAGAGAACGGACCAAACGGATTGAGCCCGATGGATCTGGATTCAGATGACTTCCAATCGCCGCTTCCAAACCAAAATGTTCACGTCTATTTTAGCGACAACAAACGTGGCCTTAATGTAGGTATTTGGGACACGACATCAATGCAAGAGGCATTTGGCCCCTACCCTGGCGACGAGTTTATCGTGGTCGTTGAAGGCGCATTCTCAATGCTAGACAGTAATGAAAACGGCGTTTCTGCCGATCAGGGCCAGCTCGTCGCATTTCGCAACGGAATTCCAGTGAGCTGGAAGCAGGAGGGATACCTCAAGAAATTCTACCTGACCTTGCTCCACCCCGAATCTGACACACCCAAAATCGCAACTGCTGACGGTGGTGTTATCGTGATCGATCCAACGGCTGAGCTGACCGATGACGATACCCTGCCCTCCAACGGCGATGCCGCAATAGAACGTCAGCGGGAGTACTTCACCAACGATGATGGATCAATGACCGTTGGCCTGTGGGATTGTCAGGCGTTCGAGGGCGATATGGAGCCCTTCCCTTCGCATGAGTTAGTGCAGATGGTCGCAGGCGAGGTCACTATCCGAGAACCGGGCGGCATTAGCCAAACCTTCATCGCAGGCGACGCATTCTTTGTACCTAAGGGAACGCAATGCAGTTGGCATGTACCGCATTACATTCGAAAATTTTTTGCCGCTGTGGATTACGAAGACTAACCAACAGCCTTGGAAGCCGTCCGAGAATAGCCTCCTAACGCCCCCTACTTGTAGACACTTCACTCCGGAACCGCACCATGTCGCCACTACAGCTCAATGATCAGATCCCAAGCAATCCAGATGTTATCGTCGTGGGTGCTGGATCAGCAGGTCTTGGTGCGGCAAGGCGGTTGATCAAAGAAGGGCGATCTGTTGTCGTGCTGGAGGCGGCAAATCGTGTAGGCGGTCGAGCTTGGACACAGAGCGACAGCTTTGGTGTACCGGTCGATATGGGTGCATCTTGGGTATCAGGCGCAGACAAGAACCCATACACAAAAGTCGCACGTTCGAAGGGCTTTAACCTTGTGGAGCATACAAATGCTGACACTAGTTTGTTTCGCAACGATGGGTCTCGCGCTGACGAACAGGACTACATCGACTTTGCCAAAAACAGCAAAGCGATCCACAAAGCTATGAACAAAGCCGCGCGCAAAGGTCAAGACGTACCAGCCTCAGCGGTCATTCCTGATAATCTTCCCTGGGCAGGTGCCGTGCAATCCTGGCTGGGGCCGATGGACTACGGTGTCGATTTCAACCAGATCTCCACACTGGATGACTGGTACGGAGAGAGCGATCAACCAAGTTACTTCGTCCGCGAAGGCCTGGGAGCAGTGGTCGCTACCAAGGCCGAGGGGCTACCCGTCAAATTGAATACATCTGTAACCCACATCGACTGGAGTGGCGACGGCGTGCGCGTCGAAACAAATGACGGCACAATCAGCGCCAAAGCATGTCTCATCACAGTATCTACTGGTGTACTGGCCGCAGGTGCAATTAAGTTTTCACCCACGCTGCCCGAGGCCAAGTTGGAGGCCGTACACGCATTGCCGATGGGACTGTTGGTCAAAGTTCCCATGATGTTCGATGGCGCAAAACTAGGCCTTGGTGAAAACAATTGGGTAACGTACCAAGTTTCAAACAAAATGCCAGCGCGGGCCTGCTACTTCATCGCATGGCCGTGTGGGCATGACTATTTGTTCGGCAACATTGGCGGGCAATTAGGCTGGGACCTCTCCAGCGAAGACCCTACGGTCACCGTCGATTTCGCAATGGAGGAACTGATAAGACTTGTAGGCTCTGATGCGCGTAAGCATTTCATCAAAGGCTTCAGAACCGACTGGGCTAATGACCCACTCGCTATGGGCGCATATGCTGCCGTGAAACCTGGACATTATGGAGTTAGAAAGGTTCTGGAAGCACCCGTGGGCGATAGGTTGTTTTTTGCCGGCGAAGCGATGGGCCGAGGTCACTCTGCGCTTGTCAGCGGTGCGTATAACAGCGGCAAACGAGCAGCCAAAAAGATCAGCAAAACCCTTGGCAACCTGTAACTGCTTAATTGAAGCGCGATCTATTTTTGACCAAATAGAACTTCACAAGCAGGATGCTCTGCCGCGACATGGGTTTTGAACTTAGTGGCAATGTTATGGCAACTCTCAAGATTGGGCTTGGGGTCGCGTTGCTAGTGGGCTAATCAGATAGGGAAGACGCCGAGGATCACACCACATCCGACCAGATGCCATCATAACGGCACCGGTAGGTGTGTGATCCATAAAACGAAGGTGGCGTCCCCTAGGGGACTCGAACCCCTGTTACCGCCGTGAAAGGGCGGTGTCCTAGGCCACTAGACGAAGGGGACATTGATGTGCTGGATAACCAGCGCCTCCGAGTGGCGTATTCTACCCGAAACTTTTTACCAATGGCACAAGGTTGAGTAAATAATTTGATCTAAGACGTATAAAATATGAATTTGTTAGCAATTGGTGTATTTGCACAAGGCTCTTTTGGTCTTTACGCAGCTGTCGGGTCATTTCCAGTCGTTAGCTCTTCCGGTGCCAACGCCCTCACCTGATTACGTCCAGATGTACGGGCAAGCATCAACGCATCACTTGATCGTCCCAATAAGCTAACGGCCTCATCAGTTGCACCAAGTTCTGTTACACCTGCACTAGCCGTCAATACAAACTGGACATTGTCATAACTGACGCAACGGTCAACTTCTTGCCGCAACCTTTCAGCCAACGCCAACGCACCGTCTAAATCAGTTTGATTGAGAACAATACAAAATTCGTCACTTTCGGTGCGAAAGATCAAGTCACTTTCTCGCAACCGTGCTGCCAGGGTTTCAGCAACCGATTGCCAGGCCTGCTCACCCACTTGTGAGCCATGGTGCTCACTAATCGATTCCAAATAGTCGACTGAAATCAGAATGACAGACAGTGGCTGCTCAACACGTCGAGCAAGCCTGATTTCTCGGGGTAGAAGCTCGTCCATGGCTCGTTGATTTCGCAATCCAGTAGCAGCATCGGTCGTAGCCCTCATGGACACTTTATGATGTTCCAAGGCGTTGTCCAGCGGATACACAAGACTCTCTACTAGTCTTTCAGACTCTCGCTCATCTCGTGGACTAAACGGTTTGGCTCGCATCAGAACCACTTCACCCAGACTGCGCTGACCAAGTTTTAACTCAAAGCGCTGCCTATGCTGCCTCGAAAAGCCCAGCATGATGTCGGCACCATGCTCCGCTGCCAAAAACTGTAGTCCATCAAACAGGACAAAACTCTGACCTTCGGTTAGCAAACACTCGAACAAACGCTCCAGATCAAGTTTACGATGCAGGAGGGCATTAAATTCCAATTGCCGCAGTTGAACGTCCAGGCGTTGCTCACGCAATGCGGAATGGGAAGTTACTGCGGATTTTTTAGCACTAAGAACGGGCATAGAACCCACCCCAGTTGACAAGATAATGGATATGTAGCAAGCAGCGGACCAAGAGCCCGGCACTGCCTCAGGAAATCAGACCAGAACTGGCATTCAGGTACAAAACAACACTTAAGGCAGCGAGTGTGATGCCTAATAGTGACCATGGCAGAATGCTTTGAACCGCCGGACTTGCCGGCGCTGACCATTCGTTTCGAATAGCCACAGGAGCAGGATCCGGAATCGTTCTTCGTTCCGATACAGCCGCTAATTCAAGCTTGCGTTCGTCTTCATCAGTACGGACCTTCAGAAACTGATTCCAGCCTTCGTCTGATTGCAGATTCAATAATTCTTCAGGGATCAGCTCAGGAACCTGGGTGACCGGTTCCCAAAGTTCGCCGTCCCGACTGACCCGGTCAGTGTTGCGCACACGTCCGAGCAACAAGAACCGACCTACTTCAGTTGTTGAGAAAGGCCCTTGCACTCTGGAACCTTTTTGAACATACCACTGTGATTCGTCCGTCACCATAGGGATATCTACCTACTTTTTTGTCCATTCCGTCATGCGCGCTTTGAGTCGAACCAGCGCCTGACCATGAATCTGACAAACCCGAGATTCACTAACTCCTAAAATGTCACCAATTTCCCGTAAGTTCAGATCATCGTCGTAGTACAAAGACATAACTAATCCCTCGCGCTCTGGTAGATTTTTAATCGAGGCTGCTAGGGCTTCTCTGAAAGACTGGTATTCCACTTGTTGGCTTGGACTCACTTCCGCGCTTTGAGGTAGCGCAATGGTCTCGCCAGTATGTTCATCTGGCTGGTCAAAACTGAATACGTGAGCCGCTGAGCTTTCTGTGAGTATCAGATGATAGGCAGACAATTCAATACCCAGCTTGTCGGCCACCTTCTTGGCCTTTGCCCCTCGCCCACTCGATTGTTCCTCATTGCGTAACACTTCAGCAGCCTCACGCGACTTGCGGTGAACAGAGCGAGGAGTCCAATCTGAACGACGAATTTCATCCAGCATCGCACCGCGCACTCGAATGCCTGCATAGGTTTCAAAGCTTGCACCTTGAGAAGGATCATAGTGACGGGCAGCTTCCAGTAAACCAATCATTCCTGCCTGAATTAGATCCTCGGCTTGCACACTAGGTGGCAACCGATTCATCAGGTGAAATGCTATACGTTTAACCAGATTTGCATTTGCAGCAACCAGACCGTCTGGGTCTACTGTAGTTACTTCGTTGTACATCGCGTGTGCATTCATACTGAAAATTTTCTCACCGTGTACCAGCGTCGGCTTGTATCAACCGCTCTACGAAAAATTCTATATGCCCGCAAGGCGTCTGTGGTTGAGGCCAGCGAGCGACTCTTGCGCCCAATTTCCGAAAGGCCAATGCTGCTGGCGATCTTGGAAAAGCTTCAACTACAGTCCTTTGCTGACACACTGCTTGTTTCAATCGTGGATCAAACGGAATAGACCCGCAAAAATCCAGCAATACATCTAGATAACGATCGGTTAATCGTAACAGCGATGCATAAAGATCAATGCCGTGCTGCGAAGAACTAGTCCTGTTAGCAACTACGCGAAACCGATTAACATGACAATGCTCATTTAATACCCGAATCGTTGTGAGCGCATCTTGTACCGCAGTAGGTTCGTCAACGACAACAATAATGACTTCCCTTGCTGCACTACAAAAACTCATTACACTCTCAGAGAGTCCAGTTGCTATGTCTACGATAAGGGTATCGGCAGGGGTAGGTAGGTCACTGAAGAGTCCAATGAGACTTGCATGTTCAATCTGTGACATACGCGCCATTTCCATCCTGCCACTGGCACTAGGAATAACAGATACACCACGAGGGCCCTGCAATATCACCTCTTCAAGTCGACGAGACCCGCTAATAACTTCTTGCAATCCAAACTTAGGGCGAAGGTTTAAGAGTCGATCAACATTACCAAAATCAAAATCACCATCGACAAGTAACACATCATGATTTGAATTCCCCAAGGCGGTCGCAAGGTTAACTGCAACAATGGATTTACCAACACCACCTTTTCCACCAGCAACCGCTATGGTTTGAACTGGATTAAGGGACTCTGTCTGGTAGCTTGGGGCAGGCAACATCACCAGTGGGTAGTCCCGGCAGTGTGTTGCTTGAGAGTATAAAAAACAGACATCAAAAGACTCATTCCTCGAAAGAACGTTACACCACTGCTTTTCCCTATGAAAAGCTGCGTGAAGTGCAACGGTTATAGGAGTTGTACGGAGCAAGTCTCGAACCACAGATCGATGAATAACGTTTCTCAAGAAACGTGAAATACTGTCAAACACTCGTTTTGGGATATGCGCCGCAATTTAGACGAAACTGTGGCGTGATTCAAAGAAAATGCGGTAGCTGTTAGCTGGCTACCGCTTTCAAATCAAGAAACCTCTTCAGGCCTTTGTATGCTGTACTTACGCATCTTCTCTACAAGTGTAGTGCGGCGTATCTTAAGTCTATTAGCAGCATGAGCAACAACGCCTGAGCATTCATCTAAGGCTTGTTCAATCAAACTGATTTCTATGTCAGTTAGATGCTGCTTCAGATCAACACCCTCTCTTGGCAAACGTGGCTTATTGTTTAACGCAACCTGTGGCATACCCGAAACCAATGGCATGGATGTACCGGCATTAATTTCGTTTCCTTCGCGTCTCTCACTCAGCGCTCTGCCGTGTGGAGCCATCTTTGGTGGTAGATCCGCAGCATCAACAACACCATAAGGATGAAGAATGGTGAGTCGTTCCATCAAATTGGCAAGCTCACGCACGTTACCTGGCCATTCGTAATTACATAATGCCATCATTGCTGCAGGTGTCAGTCGCACAGATGACTTTTTTTCGTGCTCAAGGCGGGTAATAAGCTCGTTAACCAGTAACGGCAGATCTTCTACTCTGCTACTCAGTGGTGGCATCTCAATAGGAAATACATTGAGTCGGTAGTAAAGATCTTCACGGAAGCGACCGTCCTCTATTAGTACTTCCAACTCCCTGTGCGTAGCAGCAATAATTCTGACATCACTCTTTATGCTTTTATTACTACCCACACGTTCGAATGATCTCTCCTGGATAACACGCAGCAATTTGACTTGCATGTTCAGAGGCATATCACCAATTTCGTCTAGAAAGATCGTTCCGCCCTCTGCTAACTCGAACCGCCCCTGACGCGTCCCTACAGCTCCCGTGAACGACCCCTTCTCATGCCCAAACAATTCGCTTTCAAGAAGCTCGCTAGGGATTGCGCCGCAGTTGATTGGCACAAAAGGCTTGTTTCGACGGTTCGAGTAGTAATGAATGTTACGAGCTACAACCTCTTTACCCGTTCCGGACTCACCAAGAATCAGAACTGTAGCCTCTGTTGGGGAGACTTGATCAACCATCTTGCGAACACGTTGCACCGAACGGCTGTTCCCTACCAAAGATCTAAATAGTTCAGGGTTCTGGGTTCCTTCCTTGCTCGGCGTTGTATTAGCTGTACCGCGCACCTTAGATTTATGTAACAGGTCAGACAATGATGCGTAACGGATATCTGCTTTCAAACAACCCACGAAATTTTGATCTATTTCCTGTTGGGAAATATCAGCCGGTTGATTGCCTAACAAAAGAACCAATGGCGGACAGTCCTCATGTTTCGCACGCAGCCCTTCTGCCCAGGCCACAATGCCGTGGAAATTAGCAATTAGGATGCTGCTGTAAATAGCCAGGTCACCAAGACTATCCAAAAGCTCGGGAGAGCTGAGTGTTTTTGTATCGTAGTCGATAAACTGTAACTGATGAGACAGGCGCTGAGAACTATCAGCATCTTGGTCAACAATTAGAACTTTTCGGATTTCTTTTTTCACGCTCATATAGACGCTCTCCGCTATGCGGCCTTGTCGAAAGATAAAAGGACTTCCAAAAGGATAGAAGACAGTTTCAAGAAGACAAAGATTTGACGAACAAATTTTTAAACTTTTTCTCTCAACCCTCTAGCTTTGACTTGCATTGATATTGTCGCGGCAGTTTTCTGACGAAAATCCGTGCTGTATGACACTATCGGCGCATACTAGGCGTGAATCAAGTCCAAATGCTTTGTGACCTGTCCGTAGCTACCACCATTAAACGTTACATTAAGTTGAAACTGAGCCGATCCCATTCAGTACCTGCTCGGCCATGGCTTGACGGACTGCATCCTCGGGTGCCCACAAGGTCCAACGAAATCATGATTTGAGCAGACCGATGTAAAACATAAAAACAAGAATAATCCGGTACTTACAATCTTGTAGCTACTAAAGGATTACGATAGAGGATGTGTACAATGGATCTACCCGAGAGCGGTAAGAGGGACAGCAATGTCCTACAGCTTGAAAATATTCGCAACAAGCATAAAAAATCCACACGCACGACTAAAAGCCGTGCTCGTTCCAGAAAAGGGGATGAAAATCACATTTTGACAGCTGCCTTTGAGAAACACGCTGATTCACCAGCTGAGGTTGATCAGATAACAGTGCTTTCAAAACCCGATCTTTTCGAAGAAGACGTGAACGCAGAAGTTATTAAAACACCAGCAAAGCGTTCGCTCGTCAGCAATAGGCGCTTTGATAAGGCGAAGGTGGAGCGGATAAAAGCGGAGTTGGCGGATGAATCGTACGAAATCGATTACCTGCGAGTAGCCGACAAATTCATCGAACATGAACGATTTGGCTAAATTGGCAATCTGGTTAATGCAACTAATGAGGGGCGTGCTAGTCTACTGCCGTATCTCTAAGCCGGTAAATTAGTATCATGAAATATATACGCCCCCTATTCTCTTGGGTATCTGTTATCTGGATGTGCTACATCTTTTTGGGCTCGCTTCCCTATAAATTCACCAAGCACCCTGATACTCAGCACATTTTCGGCACAATTGGAGATTGGCTGGGAACTTTCTTTGGAAAAACCATCGGTGGTTTATTCACGGACTTTGGTGGTTATGTAATTGGCGGTTTCGAGTTATTCACCGCTTTTGTATTGTTGTTGCCAGCCTTGCTATGGGTCATTTCGAAGCTCAATGGCTCATATTTCGGTGTTACTCGAAGACGATTCCACATGTTCGGTGGATTAATGGCATCGGCAGTTATGGCAGGTGCAGTGTTTTTCCACCTAGTATCACCGCTGGGAATTGAAGTGCTACACGAGGGTCAAAGTGATAATGGAGCGCTTTTCTATGCAGCTGTCTCTATTTTAGTCCTCGGTATTGTGCTTTTTCTTATCAATCGTGGCTGGACAGACAAGGACAAGTACGAATACATCTAAATCTCGACTGGATGTGACTTGTGCAGTAACTGAGGGGTTCCGAAAGGAGCCCCTTTTTCATTTTCAGTACGTCAACTAATGCATAGCCTTATCGCTTTCTGGATTGCCGTCGCCTAGAAGCTGGTTCGATTTCTTTGCCAACTGCAGCAATCCCTGGCTCTAGATCGTTTTGGGCCGATACGTCTACTGAACTCAATGTACTATGCGAAGCAAGAGGGTTAGCTCCAGCGTCTACCACCTCCGCAACGATTTTCAATCGTACATGGCGCTGACCGATTCGGCGTATACCTATGATGTACTCGCTTTTTATATTGCCCTGCCGAATAACCTCGAACAGTCGAGGAATGCGTGAGGCAAGTTTCTCCAAAAAAACCTGTTGCTCATTGTTCATAATTTTTATACTGATTATTTATACAGCTTTAATCAGATTACCGTAAGACAGCCTACAGCGGGTGAACTTTAGTCAAAAAAAACGGCGCCATAAAGACGCCGTTCTACTAACTGAGTATCAAGGGAGGTTAAACCTCAACCGAACTCTCTATTGCTGCGGAGGAACTACCCACTGGAATCTTCCTCGGCTTCATAGCCTCCGGAATTTCCTTAACAAGTGACACCTTGAGCAAGCCATTATCCAGCTGTGCGTTCACTACTTCAACGTGATCTGCCAAGTTAAACTTGCGCTCGAATGAGCGTGTAGCAATACCCCTGTGCAGATAACGGGAGTCTTTTTGCGACTCTTCCTTTTTACCACTGATGGTAAGCACACCTTTTTCAACTTGAACATCAACCTCACTTTCCATAAAACCTGCGACAGCCAAGGTTATTGAGTATTTGTTTTCACCCACCAATTCGATATCGTAAGGCGGATAACCGGCTGACTGCCGATCACTGCTTAGAGCTGCGTCTAATAGGGATCCGAATCGATCAAAACCTACGGTATTAGCATAGAGCGGAGTTAAATCAATCTTCATTACAGTATTCTCCAAAAGAAGCAATAAGTTAATGCGACCGACTCTGCTAGAGACCTCGATCACAAAGTTAAATTAAGGTTACGATAGAAAAATTCAAGGGGTATTTCTGCATTTCGAACACATCAGACAATCAATAAGACTGTCACCACAAAAACTCAAACCCTAGAGACTCAACGCTTTATTCACCAATGCACCCTTACTGTCGTATCACCTGCTATCGATACCACACGCTTGATGCTCATCTCTCAATTCATCTTCAGGTTACGTCTCTATGTCATCAGAAGATAGGTTTAAAAAATTTATTCTTCTCTTAAAGGCAGGATTAGTCTCTCCAAAAGTTGAGTGACTATCGAATTTAAAAGCGGTGGCTTATCTACTCATGAAATAACCTAAAAAAGTATTTGCCGCAGGCCTAACTCGCACATCTTCAGTGAAGTCGACTTCGGTTTCGTTCAATGTTTGTGCCATCAGTTCAGCCCAACGCTTGGCACCTCGCTCATTCATCAATTCAAATACACTGTGTGTATGGTGAAAGTTTAATCGTTATTCACCGCCACGATCTTGGTGTCCTCCTCCCATCACAACTATCCACATTGAATGGGTTTAGACTGGTCATTAGACGCAATCAATGACCAGACAAGCGCCATTCGATGCGCAGACGCTGGTAACAATTTTTACTCAATCGCACTATCAATATAATGTGTGCGTATCTTGTCAGTCAGATAACCACTTTCTGGTTCAAACGCAGGATAATCATTAACGGTCATGCGGTGCATGAAAATCCAGTAGTGGGCCCGTCGGTACGATACGTTTCGGATTGATTGACTCGTGGGACGCGTAGTAGTGGGCTTTGATGTATTCAATATCCACGGTAACAGCGACACCAAGCTGCTGATAGAGCTCTAGCACATAATTGGACAGCGCAGGGTAGTCCACAATGCGTCTGTGGTTACATTTGAAATGTCCCACATACACGGCATCAAATTGTATAAGCGTTGTAAATGCCCGCCAGTCAGCTTCAGTTAACTGCTCTCCTGTCAGGTAACGCTGCTTTGAAAGAATATCTTCCATCTCGTTCAGTGTGTTGAACACCTCTTTAACAGCCTCCTCGTAGGCAACCTGCGTGGTGGCAGATCCTGCTCGATAGACACCATTGTTTAAACCGTGATAGACACGCTCATTAATTCGATCAATCTCGGCATGTAACGCTAAGGGATAAAAGTCATTGGTAGTAGCACCCACTTGATCAAAAGCGCTATTCAACATACGAATGATGTCAGCAGATTCATTGCTCACTATGGTTTTCCGCTGCTATCCCAAAGAATGGGTACGGTTACTCTGCCGGTGTAATCATTTAAAGCTTGCGTGTAGAATTCATAAACATGTTCTGTGTTATTCACCGTGTCTGGAATAACTCCAACACCCGGTTTAAATGTCCAACCCTCATCTCCCATAAAAGAGTTGACTACCGAAACCGTAATCGAATTTCCCAGCTGTTTTAAAGCTCTGAAAATCATTGTCCGATGTGCCCAAGGACACGCCAACGACACATAAAAATGGTATCTACCCTGCTCAGCTTTGAATCCGTCGGCACCCGATGGCCCTGCGGTCCCATCCGCTGTCACCCAGTTTGTGAAGTGGGCCTTTTTTCTGACAAATTTGCCACTTCCCTTCTACTAATAAGCCCATAGCGATTCCAATGTTATCTTGCTATTAATTTCAACTGTATAAATCCTGCATGACTGAATATTCAAGCAAGCATTATCTATGCACGTCACCAAAGCCTGAATAGAGAGCTCCTGACAACATCGCCATGTCGCGATGCCATGTCGCCAGATCTCTGTGTTCAAATTGTTTAAGCACATCATGTCCACAGGCGCGTGCCATTACCTGCATGAGCTCCACCCATGCACTGAAGAAATTGTTGAGCTGAACTGACGATTTATCAACATTCAATCGTTGTCGAAGATCCGCTTTTTGCGTGGCAATGCCTGTCGGACAGTTATTGGAATTACACATCCACGCAGAAACACAACCGATGGACTGCATGGCGCTATTGGACACAGCAACGCCATCGGCTCCAAGTGCCATAGCCTTTACAAAATCTAAGGGAACACGTAAACCGCCTGTAATTATCAGAGTCACTCGACCACTGGCACCTTGCTGGTCAAGATAGCGACCTGCTCTTGCCAGTGCCGGAATGGTTGGGGACACTGATATGGTCTCTGAAGATTTCCGGAGCAGCGCCTGTACCCCCTCCACGACCATCCAGAATGATGTCGTCAGCACTAGCATCCAATGCAAACTGGATATCTCGCTCTATACGATTAGCGCTAAGTTTGAAGCCAATCGGAGTCCCACCAGAAATTTCCCGCACACGGTCAGCAAATCGTTTGAAATCAGCAACCGTTGAAAGATCCTTGAAGATATGGCTGATGTCCCTTCTGGGATCCCTCGGACTTCCGATATTTAACCTTAACTGCTTTTGGGTACCGTCACAATGTGGAAAGTTGCCACTGTGCTTACATTCACAAAGATAGACCTCTCCATCTTCTTCAGCCGTAAAAGACATCGGTTTAAATGAGCTGCCCACATGTGACCCATCACAAAGCGGTTGATCGCCTGATTTTCCGCAAGCACATAAGAAATATTCCTCGCCTTTGTTTAAAGTCACCACAGTGGGCTTGTTGTCAGCAATAATCGTTTTCATAGGCATGGCCTGACTGTCTGATAAAACCTATCAAAGGCTGTAGCAATTTTTTGAACAGATAGGTTAAATTAAATTTTCTGTTCTAATATTTCGAACACCATGGGACAACTAGAAGATCTACGGGCTTTCGTGCAAATCGTCGAGCAGGAAAGTATCAGCAATGCTGCTAAACAAGCTGGAATAGCCAAGTCTGCCATGAGTAGAAAGCTCTCTTTACTGGAAGAGCGACTGCAAACAGCCCTGATTGTGCGTACGACGCGCCAATGGGGCGTTACAGAGGCTGGCAGACAGTTCTATGAACGAGGCAAGGAAATTCTGTCCAGCTACGATGAGTTCGAATCAGAAATACGTGCTGAAGATCAAAAGCTGACTGGCGAGATTCGTATTTCCGTGCCGTTGTATTTTGGTAAAGCTGCTTTAAACGACGCCATTTTTACATTCTCCAGCATGCACCCAGATGTGCATCTGAACATTGAATTCAGCGACCGTATTGTTGATATCGTTGGAGAGAACTTCGATCTGGTGATTCGGATATCTGAATTACAAGACTCGTCTTTGATCGCGCGTCGTTTATGCCAGACACAACATCTGTTTTGCGCAAGCCCTTGCTACATTGCCTCCAACCCGGAAATTCGTAATCCCGAGGATCTGAAAGCACACAGAATTCTTCAATTCGGTTTTGCCAAACAGCCTAAATGGAAATTCACATCTAAGTCTGGAAAGGTAAGTTTGGTTGCACTTCATGCCAACTTAAATTCGCAAGATGGAGGGTTTTTATTAAATGCAGCACAGCAAGGCCACGGCATCGTAAGACTTCCTGACTTCCTTGTCAGAGAGTCACTCAACGAGGGTGCCCTGACGCAATTGCTGCCTGACTTCAGTCCCAATCGTCGTGGTGTCTACATGTTGTACCCAGTTTCCAGATACCTGCCTTATCGCACGCGTCAGCTGATGGAATTCCTTATACAAGAGCTTAGACAAAGCTGAACGCCACTGCTCCACCGTAGTGCGCAGAACCACAAAATTGTCGAGTACAAGGTTTGACGGCTGGATAAATTGTGCGTCTGCACCTGGGATGCCAAAAATGTCTACGAAATTGGCGAAGGCTTTTTTGTTATTGACTCCTACCGGTTCGTTTTAAGCAGCCTCAGCCCTAGCTTTACTGGCAGCCTCATTAATGAGCTTGACGAGTTGCGCTATAAATTCCATCGGACGCCGTTTAGGCATGTAACTGTCAGCACCGGCTTTCATCCCAATGCGAATGTTCTCATCTGCTGACAACGACGAGTGCATCATCATAGGAATACCGTTGAAGCGTTTGTCATCCTTGATGTTGCGAACAGGTGACTCGATGAGCTCACGCACTTTAAATACGTTTATACCAAAGAGTTCTGTCTCGTCCTGATTCTCGTTCGCCTCAAGTCTGAACATCAGATCCTCCGACTGGTTTGTTACCGCTAAACGAGTAAAGTCAGTGACTGACTGGATCGAGCTCGGCAAAAGAGGCTCCTAGTAAGTATTTAACGTTGGCATTAACCACGGATTCGAAACGTGACGGCAGATCATCTTACATACCGTATATGTCATACCTAGGTTTTGGGCCAATTACAGGCCAGCTAATGTGTTCCTATTGGATTGATGGCAACCGAAGCACTTCAAGCAGACTCATTACCCAATTCTTCCCTCTTCCACAGCATGGCACGCAGCTACTCCCGTTCCGTATACTTGTAGTTTGGGCACTTCTCGTTTGCATCGATCGCTGACAAACGGGCATCTTGGATGGAAGGTACAACCAGATGGCGGATTAATCGGATTAGGAATTTCGCCCTCCACTTGTTTGCGTTCTCTGCCTGTCATTTCAAGGTCTGGAACCGCATCAAGCAGCATCCGGGTATAGGGATGCTTCGGATTGGAAAATAGTGTTTTGCTTTCCGCTATTTCGACAAGCGCACCGAGATAGAGAACTCCTATGCGGTTTGCCATATGGCGTACCACCGACAAATCATGACTGATGAATAAGTAGGTAAGCCCCAATTCATCTTGCAGATCGCGCATCAGGTTCAGTATTTGCGCCTGGACGGAAACATCCAATGCAGAGGTTGGCTCATCGCAAACAATAAACTCAGGATTGGCCGAGAGTGCGCGTGCGATCGCGATGCGTTGACGTTGGCCACCAGAGAATTCGTGCGGGAACTTTTTCGCATCAGCGGGTGATAGTCCCACCTGCTCCAGTAGTTCATCTACACGTTTTTTTATCTGAGAGCGTTCGCGCTCTATTGCCAGTACTGTCATTGGCTCTGCAATAATATCGCCCACTTTCCATCGAGGATTTAGACTTGCATAAGGACTCTGGAAGATCATCTGGAAGCGCTTGCGCAGAACCTGCATCTCATCTGAGGTATCCATCTGCATAACATGGCCATCAAACATCACTGTACCTTCTGATGGCTTCTGTAGGCCGACAAGCATTTTTGCGATTGTAGATTTTCCAGAACCAGACTCACCTACAAGGGCCAGTGTCTCGCCCTTGACGATTTTAAAAGTCACATTATCAACAGCGCGTAAATACTGTTTCGGTTCGCGTTCAATAACGCGATTCAACCACGGTTTCGATACGTCGAATTCACACGTGAGACCGTTCACTTCAATTAAAGGTTTTGAATTGGGCAGGTTCATTTTTTTACGCCCTTCATGGCATTTTCATCGTAAAGCCAACAAGAAACCTTGTGAGTGCCTACGGCTATAAGGTCAGGACGATCTATGCAGCATTTATCGAATGTGCGCTCACAGCGCGGGTTAAATGCGCAACCAACGGGGATCGCCCCAAGGCGAGGCATGGAACCGGGAATTTGCACAAGCCGCGCCGCCTCCTGCGACAGTGTTGGGATAGAACCCATCAGACCAACTGTGTAAGGATGCATCGCATTCTGGATGATGTCTTTAACCGGGCCTATCTCAGCTATGCGACCTGAGTACATCACGGCAACACGGTCCGCAGCTTCAGCTATTACGCCCATATCATGAGTTATGAGAATGATGGAGGCACCACGCTGCGAGCATTGTTCTTTTAGCACATCGATTATCTGAGCCTGCACGGATACATCGAGCGCCGTTGTCGGTTCATCAGCAATAACAAGCTCAGGCTCAGCGGCGAGTGCCAGTGCGATGACCACTCGTTGGCGCATTCCCCCAGAAAATTGATGCGGATAGTCATCAATGCGACGAGCTGCTGCAGGGATTCCGACATCATCAAGTAATTTGGTTGCACGCTTACGAGCCTCTTTTTCAGACATTTTCAGATGCGTTCTGATTGTCTCGATGAGTTGTTCGGCGATGGTATAAAGCGGGTTAAGTGATGTCAGGGGATCCTGAAACACCATACCTATCTGCTTACCACGAATAGCGCGCATGTCTTCGCCTCGCAATGTATCGATGCGTCGGCCTCGTAGCCACACTTCACCAGAAACGAGCCGTCCAGGCGCATCGAGTAGCCCGATGATAGCGGAACCCGTCAGTGATTTCCCCGCACCAGATTCGCCCACAACACCGAGAATTTCACCTGGTGCAAGATCAAAACTTACACCACTGATAGCCGTCAAAGGGCCATGTCTGGTAGGAAATTCAATAACCAGATCTTTAACCGAAAGGAGCGGAGTTGTCATAATGAGTGCCGCCTATTTCAATTTCGGATTAAGCGCATCACGCAGCCAATCACCCAGCAGATTAACGGACAAGGCCAGCGTAAGCAGTGTTGCCGCTGGATAAAATAGAATCCAGTATTCGCCAGAAAATAGAAAACCCTGACCAATTCGGATCAACGTACCCAGTGATGGCTGCGTAGGGGGCGCACCAACACCTAGAAATGACAGGGTAGCTTCTGCGATGATGGCCAGAGCCAGTGAAATGGTTGCGATAACCAGCACAGGACCCAGAGTGTTGGGTAGGATATGTTTCAACATTATCCCCATGGGCTTACGCCCGATTAGTCTTGCCGCCTGCACATATTCCTTATTACGCTCGACCAGTGTGGCACCGCGCACTACACGCGCAAACTGAACCCAATCGGATAAGCCAATCGCAAAGATCAGCACCCAGATCGCAACTTCATCTCGATACGAAGGTGGCGTTATACCTTTAGCAATTCCGAAGATTAGCAGCGCGACAAGAATCGAGGGGAAGGTGAGCTGTATATCCGCAATACGCATGATAATGGTGTCAGTACGGCCACCGGTATAGCCGGCTATGAGACCAAGAGTCGCCCCCAACACCATGGCAAACAGTACCGCCGAGAATCCGACAAACAGCGAGATACGCAGACCATACAAAATGGTGGAATAGACATCACGGCCTTGATCGTCAGTACCCAGAAAAAAGGTCTCGTCGGTAAATTGATTGGGCACACCGGGCTGGGAAAATCCGTTCATCAGGTTGAGTGTACTGGGATCAAACGGATTTTGAGTGGCCAGAAGAGGTGCAAAGATTGCCGATAGCACCATGACCATTGCAACTACGAATGCACCTAGCGCCACAGGTGACCGGCGAAATTTATAGAAAAAATCAGACGCTAGAAAAGTGGAGATGTTACTCACGATCAATGGCCTCGTGATGACGCATCAGCGGATAGCCGTGGGTCAATGACAAAATACAAAAGGTCAACAATCAGATTGATCATAACGAACATCACTGAAATCAGCATGAGATACGCTGCCATTACAGGTATATCAACAAACTGTACGGCGTTGATAAACAGCAATCCGACCCCTGGCCACTGGAAAACCGTTTCAGTGATAATTGCGAATGCGATAATGGAGCCAATCTGAAGGCCTGTCACTGTGATCACAGGCACCATAGTATTTTTCAGCGCATGTCCATAATTAATGCTGCGTTCTGTAAGGCCACGAGCACGTGCAAACTTGACGTAATCCGTACGCAGTACCTCTAGCATCTCGGCACGAACCAGTCGCATGATCAGAGTCATCTGGTACAAGCCCAATGTGATTGCCGGAAGTATGATCGCCTTAAGCCCGCTTGATGTCAGGAAACCCGTTGTCCACCAGCCTATTTTTACAGTTTCACCACGCCCAAAACTAGGTAACCAGCCAAGCTCAACCGAGAACACGTAAATCAATAGAATTCCGATCAAAAAGGTGGGCAGTGACACCCCGATCAAAGAGGTAGTCATGATCACGTTTGCCAGAAAACCATCTCTGCGAATAGCAGTAAAGACACCCAGCCCAACGCCGAACACAATAGCCAGGATAGCGGATACACCTGCTAGCTCCAGAGTTGCAGGGGCTCGTTCAACAATGATTTCGCTAACGGCGCGACCTTGTCTATAGCTAATGCCAAAATCACCCTGGATTGTATTGCTCAGGAAATTAAAATACTGAATGGGGAAGGGGTCGTTCAAACCCAGTTGATCACGAACTCGCTCGATATCAGCTTGTGTGCGTTCCTGGCCAAGCAGATTTTCAACCGGATCGCCAATAAAGCGAAACATCGAGAACGCAACGAGCCCCACCATAAGGAGAACGATGATAGATTGAAAAATTCTGCGTATCACATATGCAAGCATGGTCTGGACCGCATCTTTTTATTATTTTGAGTATGCGGGGACTTAAAGTCCCCGCGTAAAACGACTTACTTGGACATCTTCAAGAATTTAAAGTGTGGCTGATCTTCAGGCTGCACTGGAAAATCAATATTCGATTTCATGCCCCAGTTCAACACTTGATTGTGAATTGGCAGATACACCTGCTCATCCTGAATTGTCTTCCAGATAGCAGCGATGGTAGCGTTGCGTACATCCAGATCAACCTCGGAGGCTAACGATTGAATTTGCGCATCTGTATCAGCATTAGAGAATTGTGAGCCGTTCCAGGATCCACGATCTTCAGTGGTTGAATGCACTAAAAAGTTGAACACATACTCTGAGTCAAATGTCGGCACACCCCATCCCAGCAGATAGAAGTCAGTCGTTCTGCCAGAGATTAGTGGAAAATGTTGCGCTTTAGACTGAGCAACCAAATTAGCGTTAATTCCGATTTTACTCATCATGCCTACAGCAGCCTGACAGATCGCTTCGTCGTTGATATATCGATCGTTCGGACAATGCAAAGTCACTTCAAATCCTTCCGCATAGCCTGCATCAACCATCAACTGTTTGGCTGCAGCAACGTCAACCTTAGGGTAGGCGTCTAATGCTTCCGTCCAGCCATTAACAAAAGGCGGAATAATGACACCAGTGGGAGCAGATTGGCCTCGCATAACCACTTGTTTGATGGCATCACGATCGATAGCCATATTCATTGCCTGACGTACACGAAGGTCTGCAAACGGATTTTTGCCTTCAACGTTGTCGTTCTCAAGATCTGCAGCACCAGAGTTAATACCGAAGAAAATCGTACGGTTTTGAGCAGCGTTGTTGATAGTGAGTCCGTCAGTGCCAGCTACGCGAACCAGATCTTGAACTGGCACGTCTTGAATCAGGTCAACTTCGCCAGATAGCAAAGCCGCAACACGGGTTGCTGCATTCTGAATAGGCGTATAGATGATTTCTGTTAACACTAATGGGAATTCGTCTTTGCCCCAGTAGTTTGGGTTGGCCTTGAGTACTGTCTTAATGTCCGGCTCACGACTCTCCAGCATGAAGGCACCTGTACCGTTTGCGTTGCGCACAGCAAATGTTTCTTCGCCATCATCAAATTCAGCAGGTTTTGCAGAGTCATTAGCCTCAGCCCAACCCTTGTCCATCATGAATAGGTTAGTGAGGTTGTTGGGCATTATCGGGTTTGGGCCATCAGTCTCGATTTCTACGGTGTAGTCATCGATAGCGCGAATCTCCTTAACGCTGACTATCAGCTCCTTCATATCCGAGCCTTCCATCTTCGCGCGGTTGAAAGAAAACACTACATCTTCGGCAGTGAAGTCTTCGCCCCCGTGAAATTTTACACCTTCTCGAAGATTGAATACCCAGACGTTCGGGTTGTCTGCTTTGACAGCCCAACTTGTTGCCAGAGCAGGAATTGGCTTCGCCTGCATGTCAGGTGAAATTAGTGGCTCATAAATTTGCTGCGCCAATGCGTGAGTGGGACCTTCATTCTGCGAATGCGGGTCCATTGTCAAGCTGTCCCCGGCACGCGCCCAACGCAGCGTCTCTGCAGAGGCAGCCGCGCTAGTCGTGGCCATTAGGCCAGCCAGAATTAACGTTTCAATATTTCTCATGTTCTCTCCCATTAGAATTATGTAATTAAGTACTCAGGTTTTGCTCTGCTACCGCGAACCTATATGCTGACCCTGCATCCTGGCCAGGCTTTGATCAACTGCGTAAATCACACCGTAATACTACACACTCTCCAGCGGAGTGGAAAACTCATATGAAGTTACAGCTGTTAGATAAGTACGCCCGTCAATCCGTTTGCACGGACCGAGTACGAATGCCCTTAGTGCGCGCCATATTAGTGCGGAATCGGAGCGGTATCGGATTACGCGCTGCCGTCCAAATGCATGGTGAGCGACTCACATCCAGATTGAACGTTGGGGGGGGCAATCTGACTCATCTCCTGCTCTCGCAACTTCATGCGACGACCAGATTAAGTCAACCAGGGGTTGTCGGCTGTTGCGATCCAATGTCCGCGTCAGATTGACTATTGGCCAGGGCACAGGGCGGCAAGATTCGCCTTGAAATCCAACACCTCGCACAGCATCTGAGTGCCCCCCCCTGAGTTAAACACTTGCAGATCTATGTTATTGATTTAAATGTGATTATATTTTAAAGTTGCTACTTCAACAGCGATAGCTGCTTAGATTCGTTCGGTTTGTCGACATTCAGCGAGCCTAGTAGCTCGCCCTGTTCATCGGACAACGTGCTGATGCCAGTGTGGGTTTTGTCATTGAGCGTGATGCGGTGACGCTTTATTCGACGTAGGGTTTCCAACGCTCTTTCTGAGGAGAATAAACCACTGGAATCTTTTAGCCTTTGGCGGATAATGCGATGAATAATCAGCGCCATAAAACAGATTGACGCATAGGCACAGATACGATCGGGGAGTCTATGAAACACCGGGCCGATCTCCAGTTCGGATTTCAAGACACAAAAACTACGCTCGATATCTGCCAGAGACTAGTAGCGTAAGACAATCTCTTTGGATGTCAGATCGGGTGCCGCTGTTCTCTAACCAGCGGTATAAGGATCATGAGCTACCACTTACACCAAACTGCACTAAACAAAAAACCTTGATAAATTCTACAATACCCAGAACACCGAACCAGGCGAGCTTTCAAACTGGGAAGCACGACCTATCGTGCGAAAGAATCCCTCCTTAGCGAATGTACCGTTATTCTATTACTGGTCGGGAACTGCTGGAACCTGATAACACCACTGGCCGCCTAGTTATTTTAGTTCTCATCAGTCACGGGGCTACAATTAACAGAAACTCCATTCGTCAGATAATGTTTACTTATATGACAATCGAGTATAATGATTCCCGTAATTACATCCAACGATAATTTTCAATTATTACTTGGAACTCAGGTACACGTGCATGTTAGAAGTATCTGAGGAATTAATAAGCGAGAGATTGCCTCTCCTCACATCATCCTACTAATGAATTTTTTAATACCACTTCAACACTACTTACTAATTTTTTTAAGGAATATTTATTACGTGCCAACTCTGTTGCTTTCCTACCAGCGTCAGCTAACCACTTGTTATCAGACAACGCATTAGACAAACTCAATGCTCCATCCTTAGGGCTTTCAGGATTCATCACAACCCCAATTCCCTCATCATTAATCGCATCAGCCTGCCAACCATAATGATTAATGGCAACTGGCTTACCTGCGGCCAATGCATCAAAAAACTTATTTGCTGAATTATGCCAAAGCTCCGGCACAGGAAGTACCGTTGACACACATATATCGGATGCGGCTAATACGTTGGGTAATTCACATTTACTGACGGGCGGCAGAAAATAAAGGTTTGTATTTAAAACACCTCTTTTAATCGCCAAATTCTCTAGATCATTCTTTTCAGCCCCATCCCCGATGAGGACAAAGCATACCGTAGAATCAATATGTAACATCGCTGAAGCAACTTCAACCAAATACGCTAAGCCGTTAACTTTTCCAAAGGTTCCAGTGTAAACAACTAAACGCCGCTCAGCCAGCCATTGATTCTGAACCCTGAAGTCATGAGGAGAAGCATCACTAAACATATCGACATCACTAAAGTTGGGAATAATCGAAATCGCATCTTTAGGGTATCCTAATTTAGCTACCCCATCAGCCATGCCAGGTGAAAGCGCAACTATACGCTTTGAATTTTTATAGGCCCATTGCTCTAGCTTTCTAGCCAAATAAATTGTCATCGGAGACTTTAACGCCTTCAACGCTATTGGTATTTCGGGCCAAAGATCTCTCACTTCAAATACCATAGGCACCTTATGATACTTAGATGCCAGCACCCCGGGAATAGCAATTGTCAAAGGTGTACTGGTTGCGTAAATAACATCACATTTTGTCTGGCAGGCCTTTAATGTTGCCCGTAGTGAGAAAAGAATAAACGTCCAAATCCGCATGAAAAAACCCATCTTATTTGAATAAGATAGATTTAATACATTTACTTTGACACCATCGACAAATTTAATATTCCATCCCACCCCTAAAACCCAACTTTTAGGCGAAAAAGCAGACGTTGTTATGATTTCAACATTGTGCCCGGCCTCGACTAAGGACTTCGAAATATGATAAGACCTAACACCACCACTGGAAATTGGCGTCGTGTAATATTGATGTATATATAATACGTGCATACTTTCTACCTGTATGTTTTGAAGAGAACCAGCGTATTAACAATGCCCTACTTAACTACCCCTCCTTCCAACTGCACGGCGATTGGCACCTTCGCATCTTTCCATTAGCCGACAATGTCATCGTATAGTTTGAACAGCACCCTCTCTTGAGTTTCCCAATTATACCGATTAACGGTTGCCGAAACCCCATTCCTCCCCATCAGTTTTATTCGCTCAGGGTCATTCAGTAATTCTTCAATAGCACCAGAAATAGCTTGAGTGTCGTTGGGGTTAACACAAACCCCTACATTTTCTGACTCAATAATTGATCGCCACAAAGGAAAATCGGATGCAATTACTGCAACACCAGCCGCCATATACTCGAATAACTTAACAGGGAATGCATCTTCATAATCTCCCGTTGGCTGCAATAAAACCAAGCCAATAGACGATGATGCCAACAAACTAGAAACTTGCTCTCTTGATTGCCAGCCTAAATAGTCAACCTGACTCCAACCATCTAAGCACTCAGCTTCCTGCTGTAACGATGCTGGCTGAAAACGCCCGACCAGTGTAAGCCTATGCTCACCACGAGCAAAAGACTCTGTCATCTGCATGATGCCTCTAGTTCTTGATATGGCGCCAACATAGGTAATCTTTGACTTGTGTACTTCAACTTTTTCAAACTCACTCAATACTGGATAATTTCTAATTTCATATACGTTAGCGTATTTAAATTTCTCAACTAAATGGGGTGTAACAGTAACAACCGCGTCAACAATATTTGCTGTCAACCATTCTGCAATCTTAGATGCAAATGATACAAGTTTTCGAATAAAAGCCGGTATATAGTATTTCCTCATTATTTGTCTAGGCAGGTCTTCATGCACATCAAAAACAACATTAAACCTGAACATCTTTAAAAGAATACCTGCGAACATCAATTCAGGGTCATGGAAGTGGTATACATCAGCATTAAGTGTCTTTGCCTTCTTAAATACCCGAAACACCCTTATAGGCATTCGATATAAAACTGCTCCATGTTCTGCACCAATATCATGGATCTCAATTCCATGTATATTCTCATCACCATTACCATCCGCAACAATTAAATGTGCTTCATAATTGTGCCTGGCCAATGAACGACACATATTTACGATTCTAGTGTCATACCTAGGGTGAACTGATGTTAAGTGAGCAATTTTCAAGTTATAACCAGCCTATTTATTTCCATTGTCCTTTCGCAATAATCAAAGTATCAGCACTAAGGCTAACAATCCAAGAGTTAAAACTGCTGTAATAAAATCCACAAATGTAATAAAAATAAAACAAAAAATGACCGTGGCGCTGATAACAAAACGTGAGTCTATATACCAATCTATGGTATCAAAAAGTTAAGTAAATGCTCTAATAGCAAATTAACCTCCCTAGCGTTTCCGGACAGTCAGTTATGCAGCTCGTGCCATTTTAAATTTGATTGGACTCTGGTTTTCAATCGGAGATTGCCGCTATCACGATTGTAATCCAGTTAGATGTATCCAAACACAGATGCCAGCAAATGTTCGCGTGTTTTTATCTTCTCAATGTGGATTGCTTCGAATTTCAGTGAGTGGCATAAACTTTCGGCATAGGCTTTATCGTAGCAGTTCCCCCTATCGCTCATACTAGAGACCAGTCCATTGGCCTTAAGCTGGTATTGGAAACACATTGACCACCACAGTCAGTTTGCATGATCGTATCCTTAAGTGAAAACAAATCAATATCCAGAGGCAGTGAATCCACGCTTTGCACGCATTAGGTTCCAGTGATTTGAACCAACGTATTGGTCGAGGCTTGATACCTACACATTGTCCACGCTCATACTTCGCAAGCGCGTCTTCCAGCACCAATACCGAGTCATAGTCCGGTAAACATTCCTGAATCTCAAATCGGAATCACTGACCGAGGGCATGCATAATATGATGAATGCTTTCAATAGCGCCACGATCCTCGACAAGGTGCAGACAGTCACCAATCTCACGAGTAGTCAGCTCACCATTGGTCGCGAACCAATTTTCGGGTATACGTCGTTCTTCAAACGCAACTCAACCTTGCACCGGTGGCTCTGTGCCCACGTCAACTGTTTGGATAACCAACGCTCACTGACAAGCTTCAGCGTAATGGATCCCCTCACAGGCCTGCGCAAGTTTCTTCCCCGCTCGGTCGGCAGCTCTAGCCTCCAAAGGGGTCTAGCCCATCCACTTTTAGCCATCAGCGAGCCTGCTCGTGATTCTTTCGGGCACGTGCCAACGGCACAAGGGCGGGGTAAATACCCAACGAGAGCGAACGGCGTGTGCCCTCGATCTGGCAATCGTAATGCCAGCACTTAGAGGCGGAGGTAACAACGAGAAACAGCACGTCTCCCTCGGACAACCGACGCTGTGACCCGACCACTTTAGCGTTTTCTATAGCGGTGTCTATCAGGCGATATTTGCTAGCTGCGATGCCTGCGGCAATCGAATCGAACTATTTGACCGTTACCGTAGCTTGTCACCGCATCAGTAGCGGATGTCGACGAAAACCGCTGGTCACACCAGACGCTGAAATGGCTTCACAGACCCATTTCAGCGGGGTACCAGACGTGAACGAACGTGCTGGAATTAAATAATGGTGGAGCTACGCGGGATCGAACCGCGGACCTGTTGCATGCCATGCAACCGCTCTCCCAGCTGAGCTATAGCCCCACATCGGATGCGAAGGTTAAGGTTTACTGAGCTTCATGTCAAGCTTGAGGTAAAACTTCTATCAAAAAATTTGACAGCACCTATGAAGCACCCTGTCAGCACCCGCCCTGTCGTACCATTCAGAACTTCACACTAGAGGTTTTCATCAATGTACATTCCAATGGGCACGGTTGTAACGCTCTGCATGCTGCTGACAGTATTGTTTACCAGCCGCCTTGCCAACAGGTTCGCGCCGAGCTGGTTGCTGAGAACCGTTGGCGTCATCGCAGCAGCAGCTGGACTGTGGAACGTGCTGTGGTTCGCCGCAAGAAACTTCGGCGAATTCTGGGGCACTATGGCTCTAGGCTCTGGTGTGGTGTTGCTCGCGCTAGGTTCGACTTTAATCCTTCCAGCCACGCGCCTGCCGGACTGGCTTAACAAAATTCGTCCTGTATTGGTCTTCGTCCTATTGGCGTTCGCTCTCTATTACGCTCAAACTATTTACAATCTTTAAAGTGAGAGCTAGAAGGGCTAGCTGGTAAGGTAGTCCAAGGCCGTTAGTACTGATTACGCCGCTCTCTAAGTGCGGCGAAAACAGCAACATCACTGGCATCAACCATCTCCAATGTCTCACGTATGCCAGCATCACTGGTACGCAGGAATGGATTGGTCTGCTTCTCCAATCCCAGCAAACTTGGCACAGTGGCAAGGTTTTTAGAGCGTAACTCAGTGACCTCTTCGGCACGCTGTTGCAAGACAGTATTATCAGGGTCAACATCCAAAGCAAAGCGCGCATTGGTAGCTGTGTATTCATGCGCACAGTAAACCAGAGTGTCATCTGGCAAGGCGTTTAGCTTAGCAACACTCTCAAGCATTATTACCGCATCACCTTCGAAGAGTCGCCCACAGCCCATGGAAAACAGCGTGTCCCCAGTGAATACCAACTTGTCTTCAGAAAAATAGTAATTGACCATATCCATAGTGTGTCCCGGCGTATGCAAAACACTAACAACACGATTAGCAAACATGAATTCACTACCGTCTGTCACATTAGCATCCAATCCTGCGATAGGTTTGGATACAGGCTCAGGACCAATCACATGACACCCAGTTTTAGTTTTGATAGCCACCAAACCCGCAGTATGATCACCGTGATGATGGGTGATTAACAAATGAGTTAGAGACCAACCCTTTGCATCCAATGCTTGCAGAGTAGCGTCTGCATCTCCAGCATCAATACAGGCTGTTCCACCCGAGGCGCTATCGTGCAACAACACCCCATAGTTATCGGACCCATAAGAAAACTGGACACATTCCAATGTGGACATAACGGTGACTCTTAGGTATTCAAAGTGAACTCATCTTCTCACTTATCAAGTGAAACGTGAAGCGCCCGCCCTGCATTTGTGGGGCGAGTAAATCGTTCTAATATAGTTGCAATACCGCATAAACCAATTACGGCTAGGCTTGCTCGTAAGCAGACACAGCCATCTGCCGCACCTCTGTATAGATATTAGGCCCGGCTACAATGACTCGTCCACCAGACGCCAGCATGGTTGACATATCGAAGGGCTCAACCGTACCACCAGCTTCTTCAATGAGCAGCATCGAAGCCAGACAATCCCAGGCATTCATATGCGGTTCTACATAACCTAGCAAACGCCCTGCCGCGACATAAGCCAGATCCAACGCACCAGAACCACTTCGACGGAACAGACCGTTTGCCGTTAATAGAGCATCGACCATTCGAATGGTTTGACCTGCAGGCACACGCGTACTGTGCCCTACCCCAAGGGTTCCTTTGTCCAGAGAGTCTAAGGGACTACAGCGGATCGTCACGCCATTAAGTCTTGCCCCCTGGCCCTTTATTGCCGTATACGTTTCGCTGGAGATAGGATCACAGATAGCAGCAATAACTGTCTGATCATCCTCCACACAGGCGAGCACCACACACCAACCCGGTGTGCTGTTCACGAAATTGGTCGTGCCATCAATTGGATCGATCACCCAGGTAAAGGCCGAAGATCCTTGTTTGTTGGCATGCTCTTCACCAATGATACCGTCGTTGGGAAATAGCTCGCCCAGCGCGGCTCTTATCAGATCTTCAACAGATTTGTCGGCGTTGGACACCCAATCCTGCAACCCTTTGACCTCGATATCCAGCAAGTCGCCCTCGCGGAATAATTCAAGTGCGTGTTCAGCAGCTGTAGCCACTATGCTTTGGGCTGCATCGTGTCGCGCTTGCAGTTCTGCGGCAGAACTACTCATTCGCCTGCAGACACACAACCCGCAGCATCGGGAGTACCCGTTACATAGCGTAGAATTTCAACCACATGCTCTGGCGTTTCAGCCCAGGCCATGGCATCGGCATTCACTTCTTTCAACGGGTGAATAATATCAGCATCGTGCAGGGTAATATAGGGCTTGCCTAGGGCTGCGCAGTAACCTGCATCAAAAGCGGCATTCCATTGTTTATACTGGCTGCCAAAACGAATGACCGCCACGTCACAGTTCTTGATCTGTGTTCGCGTCCGAATGCCATTAACTTTTGAAGACTGATGATCACGCCAGAACCCAGGTTCTGCAGGCCGCAGAAAGTCTCCAGCAGCATCACTAGCATCGTGATTAGTAATTGCAGAATAAAACTGCAACGGTAAATCAGCGACCTCAGAAGCCTGCATGATGCGCTCCCGCCAATCACTGTGAATTTCACCTGATAAATAGACCGACCAGATTTTTAGCATGATGTGTTTTCCTTTGTAAACAAGCGGGCATATTCTCAATCGCTGGACCTGCCACTATAGTGCCTTAGCTGATTGAAACATGCTCAAGAACCTGTAGATTCCATTGGAATAAACTGCAGAAGAAATTCACATCATGATTTCAACGGTGCGCATTGCAAACCCAGCTCGAGTGTTTTCACACGTCGCACTGCCAGTCTAGATCATGGAAAACCTGGCTTTGGGTTAAAAGCCTGCTGTCGATCACATACATTTGATGGGCGTCTATAGATATTACCGCTTCCAAGGTGGCTTCAATTTTGCTCCGACGTACGAGTTAGCCGACGACACCCCTTGTCAAGCATAGGGGATGATCTGAGTATAAATTAGAGAATCGAGGAATATGCATGACCGTACCCTCGCAACCGTGCCAATGGCACTGATTTAGGCATGTATATCGTTAAGGAAAAGGTTTTCCACCCGCTATTGTTTTCCTCGACATCAACATTCCGTGCATGAATGGTTTTGAATTCTTGGATGCGTTTAAAAAAATGCGAGAGAAGAGTGGCGGCTGTAATGCCATTGTGTTCGTGATGATCACATCATCAGATAATAGCAAAGGCAAAGAGCGCGCTAGTCAATATGACTTCGTGAAGTGCTATATGAACAAAATGCCTACTACAGCAGAAAAACTACGTTCTCATATTGGCGATTATATTCCAGGGTAGGAAAACTGTACCTGACTTAGCTGACATTCAAATTCTACGAATCTAATATATTCACACGAATGCCAAAACGCGTTGCTTGTAGAGACAATAATTGCAGTCAAATCGATATGTTTTTGAGCGATAATGTTACGCTGTAATTGAATAATACTATTGCGTCGATTGATAAAATTGCTGAATTATTTTTCAAAAAAATCATGAAAAACTAAAACATAAATGCAACTTTTAGTTCTTAGGAAGTATTAACCACTAACTGCCGCCCTACTTGCGACATACAACAGCTTGATTGAATGAAAGTGACTGCATAGGACAGCAACACAATATAATTCGGCATCCTGAAATGCCACGTTGCATTTTGGAGAATTTTAGAGAGTGGGCACGAAATATTTGCCTATATCAATAACCTTTCTGCTAATGGCGACAACTACTGGGTATTTGCCCACGTCACTCCAAATAAAAATCCAAATGAACACACAACCGGCAATCTGGTTGTGACCTTGCTAATCGTTGCAAACAATGCGTTAGGCAAACTAACAGTGCGCCGCATTGATCCAGTGGAACGGCAGCTTTTGATCACTCGCATCATAATTGGCTGTCGCAGAATATAATTGTTATGCCATGCCTGCAGCCTCGAATGCCCGCATAATGCGAGCTCGCACCAGTCGCTGTAAATCACAAACGATAAGCAAACGGACCAAACTTTCAGCATTACTGCCTCTCCTTAAGCAAATCGTGGAGAATTTAATGATCTCAATCTTACCTCTCTGTCTCGCATCAGGTACTTGAAGCATGCTCGAATACCTGCAAAACCTACTCGAATTAAGCGCCCAGGAAACGTTAATCGCATTCTCTGTGGTTTTTATCGCAGGCGTTATTCGAGGGTTTTCAGGGTTTGCTCTGTCAGCACTGACGATGACAGGCCTGGCGCTAATCATCCCTCCTATTTCACTAATTCCGATTTGCTTCATTCTTGAAGCTGTTGCTGGACTGCTGATGATTAAAAACGGTGTCATGCTTGCGGACAAAGCCATTGCTTGGGGACTTGCTATCGGTGGCGCGATCGGCACGCCTGTCGGCCTGTACATCACAGCCCACGTCTCAGCAGATATATCTCGCCTATTAGCTCTTTGCGTAATTCTAAGTCTGGCACTCATGCAGTTGTTTAAGCGAAGCCCATCCTTTCTGACTACTCGACTTGGCCTGTATATCGCCGGTATTATTTCCGGTGTTGTGACAGGGATCGCTAGTGTAGGCGGCATGGTCGTAGCGCTATACGTCCTATCACAGAGGGCACCCGCAGCACGCATGCGGGCCACTTTGGTCATGTACCTCTTTCTAAGTATGTTCGCAGGGGGATTCTGGCTTTCGCTCAGTGGTTTTCTGAATTCGCTATCTCTTGCTCGCGGACTCATTCTGGCACCGGTGACCATCGCAGGAGTCTTGCTCGGTACGTTGTTTTTCAGACCCTTTCTTGAATCAGCTTACAAACGGTTCTGTTTGATCCTTCTTATGGCTCTAGCTGCAGCTGGCCTGATTCGTTTACTACCCAGCTTATAGTTGAAAGTGGTCAGCATCTGACCACCCAAGCAATCATTGACTGTCAGGCTGGCGCATCTTTACAAACTGCGATAGCAGCATCCATCCGATGTAATACGTCGGCCTTATTGATCAGCGCCAACGTGTCTGCCAACGAGGGCGATTGCGTTCCACCTGTAATCGCCAGTCGTAGAGGTTGCCCTAATTTGCCAAAGCCAATGCCTAGAGTTTCTACACAGCTATCCAGCACTGACTGGATGTTTTCTGCACTCCATTCACTACTCTGCGCAAGTCCACTGGCCGCACTCTGAAGAACATCAGCTGTTGCCTGCTTGAACTGCTTGGCACGGGCTTTTTCATCATAATTTGTGGGAGCTTGATAGAAATAGCGTGAAGCCTCAGCCATTTCTACCAGATTCTTTGCACGGTCACGCAGTAAGTTAGCAACCGATGCCAACGGAGCACCGCCATCCACGGATATCCCTTTATCAGCCAAGTAGGGTAGCAACGCAGTGGCCAAACGCTCAGCATCGGTACTCTGTAAATATTGTTGACTCACCCACTCCAGCTTTTTGTCATCAAAAACAGAACCTGAACGATTCACGGCTTCGAGCGTAAACAAATCGCGCATTTCAGCTGATGTGAACAGTTCCTGATCCTGATGCGACCAGCCCAAACGCACTAGATAGTTCAACAAAGCTTCCGGTAAATAGCCATCAGCCTGATATTGCATGACACTCACAGCACCGTGACGCTTGGACATTCGCTTGCCGTCCTCACCCAGAATCATGGGCAGGTGGGCGTAGACTGGTCTTTCAGCTCCCAGTGCTTCAAGTATGTTGATTTGTCGGGGCGTGTTGTTAATGTGGTCGTCGCCGCGAATGATATGCGTAATGTCCATGTCCATATCATCAACAACCACGGTCAGGTTGTAGGTTGGCGTGCCGTCGGAGCGCATGATAACCAGATCATCCAATTCGCTGTTATCAATCACGATAGGGCCTTTTACCGCATCATCGATTGTCACTTTGCCACTTAACGGGTTTTTAAAACGCACAACCGGCTTGACGCCTTCTGGTGGCGAATCTGTTCTATCACGCCAAAAACCGTTGTATCGCGGCTTCTCTTTACGTGCCGTCGCCTCTTCTCGCATGATGTCCAGCTCCTCTGGCGTGCTGTAGCAATGATAGGCATGCCCACTATCCATTAACTGCTGCACCACCTCACGGTAACGATCGAACCGTTGAGTTTGAAAATAAGGGCCTTCGTCATACTCCAGCCCTAACCATTCCATGCCCTGCAAGATGGCCTCAACTGACTCATCAGTAGAACGCGCCTGGTCAGTGTCCTCAACCCGCAGGATGAACTCGCCACCATGTTTACGGGCAAACAAATAGCAAAAAAGTGCCGTTCTGGCACCGCCGATATGCAAATAGCCTGTCGGGCTTGGAGCGAATCGGGTACGTACCTTCATGATGCTACTTCTAGATGTGAGTTGGGAGTTCTCAGTGTAGCAGAGCCGTTCGATGAAAAAGCCGTACCATTACTGTGCTGCAGCACAACATTAATGGTGCCCAGCACGGCTATACTACCCAGCTGAATAACCTATGTAAGGCTAATGCAAGAATCTACGACCCCATCTGCAACGGAATCTGCAGAACCCTCCGGCACTGAGCATTCCATCGATCCAACGCGCTGGTTTTCCTGCGCTGCGAGCGAACTCGGACATGTGCGCAAAGTTAACGAAGACTCCTTTCTGGATGCTCGCGAACAATCCTTATGGGTCGTCGCAGATGGCATGGGAGGTCATAGTCGCGGTGACCGTGCGAGCCAACTCGTCATCGAAAATATGTACGAATTCGTCGCATCGGGCAATGCTGAAGAAAATTTAAACGATTTGCTAAACCGCTTAGCAGCTGCCAATGAGGCCTGTCGAAAAGCCTCTAACGGTCAAGTCATGGGAAGCACAGTAGCTGCACTCTATCTGCACGACGAAAGCGCCTATGTTCTGTGGGCAGGCGACAGTCGAATCTACCGAAGCCGTCAAGGAGAATTTTCACAGCTTACCGATGATCATAGTTTGGTTCAGGAACTCCACCGACTCGGTGAGCTAACCGCAGATGAGGCTGAAAACCACCCCTCATCCAATGTCATTACTCGTGCAATAGGCGTTGCAGATCAAATAGAAATTCAGGTGCGCCAAGTAGACCTTGAGGATGGTGACCGTTTTTTACTGTGCAGCGACGGCTTGTTCAAGGACGTAAAACCCACTGAGGTTGAAGCCAACCTTGCGGCACCGGCACCACGTCAAGCGTTAGACAGATCAGTCGCATTGGCTCTACGCAGAGGCGGCACAGACAACGTCACCGGCATCGTTGTTCAAGTCGCTAATGTATAGATAAGGGCCAACTTTGCGGCCCTTCCCCATTGATCTTTAATGAACAACGCCTAGACCAGCGCCTGCATCTTCGTCCACGACTGCGGCTGCGCCGACTTCTTTATTTCCGAATACCAGCTTGCCATCTGAAGCATCGACAAAAACGGTATCACCGTTGCTGAACTTTCCACCCAAAATTAGCTGTGCCAGCGGATTTTCGATCTGCTGCTGTATCTCACGCTTCAACGGACGGGCACCATAGACAGGATCAAAACCCGCCTCACCAAGTTGATCTAGCGCGGTATCAGTAATGACTAACTCCAGCTGTTTATCCGCCAGACGTTTTGCCAGATGACTTACTTGAATGTCCGCAATCATGCGGATGTTCTCTCTGGATAGTGGCTTGAAGACGACTGACTCATCCACGCGGTTGATAAATTCCGGCCGAAAGTGCTGTCCGACAATTCCCATCACAGACTGCTTCATCTGTTCGTAGTTATCTGATCCTGAAAGCTCCTGAATGACATGGCTTCCCAAGTTCGACGTCATGACAATAACTGTGTTTCTGAAATCCACCGTACGGCCCTGCCCATCAGTCAGTCGACCATCATCAAGCACCTGTAACAGAACATTAAAGACATCAACGTGTGCCTTTTCCACTTCATCTAGCAAGATCACAGAATACGGTTTCCTACGGACAGCTTCTGTCAAATACCCGCCTTCCTCATAACCGACATAACCTGGAGGTGCACCGATGAGCCTTGCCACAGAGTGTTTCTCCATGAACTCAGACATATCAACGCGAACCAACGCGTCGTCTGTATCAAACATGAATTCTGCCAACGCTTTCGTCAGCTCTGTTTTACCCACACCGGTAGGACCGAGAAACAGGAAAGAGCCTATCGGTCGGTTAGGATCGGACAAACCGGCTCGCGACCGTCGAATTGCATCAGACACCGCTTCGACGGCTTCATATTGACCAACAACACGCTTGGATACTTCTTGCTCCATGCGTAGCAATTTGTCCTTCTCGCCTTCCATCATTTTGTTGACAGGGATTCCCGTCCATTTCGCAACCACTTCCGCTATTTCATCTGCAGTGACATTGGTTCGCAGCAATGTCATTTCCCGATCACCTGTTGACTCTATGGCTTCGGCTAAAGATTTTTCCAGTGGCGGTATTTTTCCATATTGCAACTCCGACATACGAGCAAGATCACCCGCCCGACGCGCAGATTCCAGGTCTAACCGCACACGCTCCAGCTCTTCTTTAATTCCCGCAGCATTCTGCACAATAGCTTTTTCCGCATTCCAGACTTCCTCCAGATCAGCATATTCCTTTTCAAATTCAACAATATCGCCATTTAAAGTCGACAATCGCTGGATGGACGCATCGTCGGTTTCCTTGATCAATGCCACGCGTTCAATTTTTAACTGAATGACTCGACGCTCCAGTCGATCAAGCTTTTCTGGCTTCGAATCGATTTCCATACGAATATGGGACGCTGCTTCATCAATCAAATCAATCGCTTTGTCTGGCAACTGTCGGTCACTAATGTAGCGATGAGACAATGTGGCCGCAGCAACAATGGCAGGATCAGTGATTTCAACGCCATGGTGTACTTCATAGCGTTCCTTTAGCCCACGTAATATTGCGATCGTATCTTCCACGCTGGGCTCATCAACAATTATTTTCTGAAATCGTCTTTCAAGCGCTGCATCTTTTTCCACATACTGACGATATTCATCAAGTGTAGTCGCACCGATGCAATGAAGCTCACCACGCGCCAGAGCTGGTTTAAGCATATTGCCAGCATCCATGGCACCGTCAGCTTTACCCGCACCAACCATGGTATGAATTTCATCGATGAACAGAATCACTTGTCCCTCTTGCTTGGAAAGATCACTCAACACCGACTTCAAGCGTTCTTCAAACTCTCCGCGAAATTTGGCACCTGCAATCAAAGCACCCATATCCAGAGAAAGTACCCGTTTGTTCTTCATGCCCTCAGGCACCTCACCATCCACAATCCGTTGCGCCAAGCCTTCAACAAGCGCAGTTTTACCTACACCGGGTTCACCAATGAAAACGGGATTATTTTTGGTTCGACGCTGCAATACCTGAATGGCCCGACGAATTTCATCGTCACGCCCGATGACAGGGTCAACCTTGCCTTGTTTAGCGCGCTCAGTTAAATCAATCGTGTATTTTTCTAGCGCCTTTCGGTTCTCTTCTGCGTTCGGATCGTTGACAGGCCCACCATGAACTTCTTCAATGGTTTTATTAATGGCCTTCAGATTTGCACCATGGCTGAGCATAAGATCAGCAATAGAATTTTTTTTCTCCTCAAGAGCCGCAACAACAAACAGCTCGGAGGAGATGTACTGATCACCTCTTGACTGAGCAGCCTTGTCAGTCAAATTTAGCAAACGACTAAGCTCATTGGACACATGCATCTGTCCCCCGCCGCCTTCAACTTTTGCCAGCCGCTCTAGAACTTGGTCCAAACCAGCACGCAGCCCATTAACATTCACACCCGATTGAGCCAGCAAGGGCTTTACACCACTGCCATCCTGATCGAGCATGGCGATCATCAAATGAGCAGGCTCAATGAATTGATGATCACTTCCTACAGCCAACGACTGTGCATCTTGTAGTGCCAGCTGAAACTTACTGGTTAGTTTGTCCATTCTCATCGGATTCCCCTCGAGACCATCACAGAACTTTAGATCATCTTAAAGTAGTGCTAATAGCGCTCAATTCAACCAGTAGATTTACGCTTTGCTGATCCACGCAACTGTGGCCATTCGTCCAGTTTTCACACCGTCTCGACGGTAAGAATGAAACCAGTTCGCCTGAGAGTACGTGCAGTAATTCCCACCGGTGACAGTGACGCTGCGAGATGCATTTAATTCTGCACGAGCCAAGCCATATATATCTGCCAAGTACTTGCCTTTCGTAGATCTGGGGCTGAATAATGATTGATGTAGGGCGTTGCGTTCGACAAATGCTTCAAGGACATCCTCACCAACCTCGAATGCCGAAGGCCCTATGGCAGGCCCCATCCATGCATGTAACTCGGTATGTGGATCAAAAGCTGCCAAGGCGTTATCGAGTATGCCTGCTGCCAGACCACGCCAACCTGCATGTATAACCGCAACACTGGAACCCTCAGTATCGGATATAACCACTGGCAGACAATCAGCCGTCAAAACAGCCAAGACGGTATCCACAATGTCTGTGCAGGCACCGTCCGCTGAATGAGTGCCATCTGATGTAACGATGCTAGAGAAACCTTCAGTCCTGTATTGAGAGCTATCGCCCTCAGCCGATAGATTAACTACGTCAGCACTATGAGTCTGATTCAACCAGCACGGATTGGATGGCAACGCGAAAGAATCCTGTAAGCGGCGTCGATTTTCCTGGACCGCTACGCGCTCGTCGTTGACATGCAAACCCAGATTGAGCGAATCGTATGGCGCCTGGCTGACTCCACCCAAACGTGTCGTTGTGAACGCTGTAACACGTGAAGACACTGCCCAATCAGGTACCAAGGTTGTAATTGACGCATAAGTAGGTGTACTGGAAACCTCATCTGCCTCATCGATCATTATTCGACTCATTGCGTGAGGCATGATCAGCCACTAACCGCAATTCCTCCATCAGGTAAACCATATCGTCAGGTATCTCTGCATCAAAGATCATGTATTCCTCTGAACCTGGATGAATCAGTTCTAGCCGGTGCGCATGAAGGGCCTGGCGAGTAAAGTCTGCCACTGCGGGCACATCGGCAACCTGCCTAGGCAACACGGCTAATCGACGACCATAATCCGGATCGCCCACCAAAGAGTGGCCAATATGGGTCATGTGAACCCGAATTTGATGGGTTCGACCTGTTTCCAGCTTTACTGAGACTCGAGCGCAGCCCAAATAACGCTCATCACACTCATAGTGCGTGATGGCCTCCTTACCGTGCTCATTGACTGCCATACGTTGCCGATCTCTTGGATGACGGCCAATGGGCGCGTTGACAGTCCCGTTTAGTGGCACATCTCCGATTACGACAGCAGTGTATCGACGCCCCATTTCGCGCGCCTGCAGTTGACGAACCAAATGGGTATGCGACTCCAGGGTCTTTGCCACAACACACAAACCCGATGTGTCCTTATCCAGCCGATGAACAATACCTGCTCTGGGCACGGTGTATAGCTGTGGATCGTGGTGCAAAAGGCCATTCATCAAGGTGCCATGCCGATTGCCAGGGGCCGGATGCATGACAAGCCCTGCCGGCTTGTTGATGACAATAATGTGCTCATCTTCAAAAACAATGGGTAATTCGATAGCTTCAGCCAAAACCGAAGATAACGGATTCCCTGAGGCGTCAGCCATGGTTTCGGCTAACAGATCAGCCGGCAACTGCAATGTAAGCAGTTCGCCACCCACAACTTTGTCTTTTTTTCTGCCTACCCGACCATCAATGGTCAGATAACCGTCCACCAGCCAACTTTGTAGTCGTCCTCTGGAATAACTGGGGAAAAGCATGGCCGCTACCGCGTCTAGCCGCTTTCCAGCCCATTCACTCTCCACTCGAAATTGAGTCTGATTGTCGTTATCCCGAGACGTTTCGTCGGAACCAGCGCTTCCAGTGTTACCTGTAATTAGAATATCTCCAACATATTAAGTGATTGTAAGGCCCCTCACTAGGGCTGTAGCCGTCAAGCTACGCTATACTTTTCCAATGATACTTAAGTTCTTACGCATACTTGCGATAGCGACAGCCGGAATCGGCATTTCTGGTGGATTTTTAACCGGATGTGCCTCTGACGAACCCATACGCGTTGGCCAAGGCACCGCTGAACAGCTATACAAAGCAGCTAAGAGGGCCCTTAATCAGGGAGATTTCCTGACAGCCATCGCCACATTTGAAACTCTGGGAGCGCGTTACCCCTTCGGGAGTTATACACAGCAGGCTCAGCTGGACGTAGCGTATGCCTATCTAAAAGAAGATGAATTTGATAGCGCCATCAACGCCGCCGACCGTTTCATTAAACTGTACCCGCGAAGCGACAACATTGATTACGCCTACTACATCAAGGGTATTTCGCATTTTTCACGTGGTGGATCAGCTATGGAGAGAATATTCCCGCGAGATATGGCTAAAGTGAACCAGAAATGGCTCAGCGCCTCTTTTGCCGACTTTGATACGCTGGTTCGGCGATTCCCAGAGAGTGCGTATTCTCCGGATGCATTGGAAAGGATGGTCTATCTGAGGAATGAAATGGCCCGTCACGAGTTGATTACCGCTCAGTTTTACTTCCAGCGAGGCGCCATGGTAGCCGTGGTCAATCGAGTAAATTACCTACTTGAGCATTTTGACGGCTCTAATCACGTTCCTGATGCTTTGGCATTGTTGGCCAATGCCTTCAAATCCCTGGGCCAGCAGGATCGGCAAGCTGATACTTTACGGGTGCTACGTGCGACCGATCCAGAGCATGCTGAATTGAGCAAATCGAAAAATGGTTGAGCAGTGTGCCTTTAAAGCATTCTTCCAGTCGTAACTGATTGAATTAGAAGCTTATAACTCGTCTTCTAAGCAGTTCCTGCCGCGGGTATTGCGTGGCACACTAGACCCACGGCAAGGGGACGGCTATGGTCTGAAATTTGCGTTTGCATGGGTACCCACGCACAACAACAGCAAACCTTGAATCAAACACCTGCCCCAACTCGCGTAATTCACAGCAGCAGTGTCGCTAATACGCCAGACTGGTCAGCTCTGACGCTATTCAATCAATATCGATTGATCTTGCTGCTGGCCCTGGCAGCGGTGTACTACCTTTCAGACGATCAACGTACGTTGGGAACGAGAAGCAGCGATCTTTTCGAAGTATTGCACTTGGGTTATTTGGTAACCACGCTCGGGTTCGTGTACCTGATCCGAATACAGACGCCAACTGTCAATACTCAGTTTTTCATACAAAACTATTTAGACATACTA
>JBLIIE010000017.1:0-50815 GCA_047634635.1 Granulosicoccus sp.
AGGTGTGAGAATGACAGGAGCTTTTCACGAAGATGGTCTTGCCGATGTTGCTGATAGCGCGGGTGCATTTGATGTGGATCGAAAGCTTGAAATTATGCGAGACAGTCGGGTAGGGACCTACGGCGCGATGGCGTTAATACTTCTGGTGTTGAGTAAATTTCTGATTCTTACCGAACTTCTGTCTATCAGCGTCAGTCATTGCGTTGTCGCATTAGTTAGTGCGCACATTCTGAGTCGTTGGAGCAGTGTCTGGTTAATGGCCACAGAGCAATATGCACGTCCAGAAACTACCAACAAAGTGGTGGCCGATGGCGTTACACAAAAACGCCTGATCGAAAGCACCGTTATTGCAATCCTTCTTCTGCTCCCCCTTGTCTGGATGTCATCGCTTATTATTTTCGCGCTTGTTCCCATTGTCTGGGTAACGGCTGTGATCTGTGCGCAACGTTTCAAACAGGCCTTCGGTGGCATCACTGGAGACTGTTTGGGAGCTGCCAATCAGGTAGTGGAGCTCGTCGTTTTAGTCGTAGTGTTGGCGCACTTACAATGAAAAATATCTTCCTTGTTAGGCACGGGCATACCATCTGGTCTCAGACAGGTGGGGTAGCAGGTCGGTCCGATATTCCTCTTTCTGACACCGGTGAGGCCGCTGTGACCACGCTCGGTCAGACCTACAACACGGAGACCTCGTTTAGTCACTGGTACTGCAGTCCACTGCAGCGTACAAGGCAAACGTCTTCCATCTTAAGGGCTGGTTTGTCGGCGGTATCCAACCATCGGTTACCAGAAGTTTGTATTGATTCACGCCTAGTGGAGCTCGATTTTGGTGATTGGGAAGGTATGACCTGGGATGAGGTGCATCAGGACTACGAGCAGACCATGCGTCATTGGGGGGAGGATTGGGTTAATCGATCACCGCCCAATGGGGAGAGCTTTGATGAGCAAGTTCAACGGTGTAGTCAATGGCTGAAGGACTGGGAGCAAGGGCTCGACTCACAGATCGATTCTGCAACGATGGTGGTAGCTCATGGCGGCACGATTAGGGCGATATTGTGTCTTTGCCTAAATTGGTCGTTGAGTGACGCGATGTCATTTAATATTGATCCTGCCTCAATATGTTGGCTTCAACAAGTGAAGGCTGACGCTCCGTGGCTGGCGAGAATGATCAATTCGCGTCGCGCTTGAAATCATCCATTTTGTTTGCGACATGCTCGTCCAACCAGCGTTTCCCTTTTTGTAAAAAACCCACATGTCCACCATGATCTGAGATTTCCAATACTGTGCTGTTTGAGAGCTCGTGTTCATCGGGCAGAATGGCTGGGGTGAAAAAAGGATCGTCACGAGCACTTAAAATGTGTGTTGGTGTGCTGATAGTAGGCAAAAACTGTCGAGCACTACACCGGTCGTAGTAATCGTTTACATCCGCGTAGCCGTGCAGTGGTGCAGTCAAGGCATCGTCAAATTTCCAGAAGGTATTTAGAGCAGAGCTTGCAACTGGAAGATTTAATTCAGGATAGAGGAGGCGCTTTTTTTCGTGTTGTGTCCTTAAAAGATCCAGCAAGTACCGCTGGTAAATTCGAGCAACTCCGGTATTCAATTTGGTTGCACCTTCGGCTAGCACCAGAGGAGGCGATACAGACATTGCCCCTGTCAATGGTGAGGCTGTTCCTTGTTCTCCGAGGTACTTCAATAGTGCGTTTCCACCCAGTGAGTACCCAATAGCATACAGATTTGCACCTGCGAAGCGAGCTGCCAGATAATCAATAAACCATTGGATATCATCACTGGCGCCAGAGTGGTAGGCCCGGGTCAAACGGTTCGGTTCACCGCTACTACCGCGCCAGTGCATCAGTATCGGGTGGAAGCCGCGAGCAGTCAAAGTGGCGAGCGCTCCTTGAATATAGGGGCTTTCAACACACCCGGCTAAACCATGGAAAAGGGCAACGACATGTTGTGAGCGTACCGTAGGTTGCTCGATGTCTACGAAATCACCGTCGGGCATTTCGATACGCTCACGATTCGTCTCAAATCTTACAGGTTTGAAGATTTTGGAGGCAAGAACTGTTTGAGCATGGGTGTTTTTTAACAACCACGAGGGTGAAAATTGGCTTTTGATGATGGGCACGGCAGTATACGAAGAGTCTCTTGGGGTGAGTGGTACACCGAATTTGAGTTTACCAGACCATTTTTATGAGGTGAAATTCACGTTTTCTGCAATTCGGTGGGTGTTCAAGACAAATAATGTGTTGCTTAACCTGTAAGTCAGACTAGATTTAAACAGGTCAACTTTCCAGTCTTGTAAATCAAATACTCCATGCGGATTCTTATCTCCAACGATGACGGCTACCTTTCACCCGGTATTCGCGCCTTATACGCTGCCATGCAGCAGTTGGGGACAGCAACAATTGTCGCGCCCGACAGAAACAGAAGTGGGGCCAGTAATTCGCTTACGCTGTCTCATCCAGTGTCTGCCGTTCAACATGAGCCCAATGTGTATTCCTTGGAAGGAACGCCAACGGACTGCGTTAACATTGCTTTGAATGGCTTGCTTGACGAAGACGCTGACATGGTAGTCAGTGGCATCAATGACGGTCCGAACATGGGTGATGATGTTTTGTACTCGGGGACGGTTGCTGCTGCGATGGAAGGGCGTCACTTAGGACACCCGGCTATTGCCGTGTCAATGGCCAGTCATGAGCCAACTCACTATGCGGCAGCTGCGCGTGTCGCCGCAACACTGGTCGCTCAGCTCAAAGCGGTGCCATTGCCCTCAGACACAATCCTGAACGTTAACGTACCGGATACTGATTTTGATTCCATTAAGGGATTTCGCGCAACTCGGCTAGGTACACGTCATCCGTCCAAAAGCGCAATTCGCCAGCTCAGCCCCCGTGGAGGCACCATCTTTTGGATCGGGGCTGCTGGCGATATAGCAGACGACGGGCCGGGAACAGATTTCAGTGCAGTGCGTGATGGTTTTGTATCCGTCACTCCGTTACAAATAGATTTGACCAAGCGTGAAAGTGTCGCGCCTGTTGCCGATTGGTTGGAGAAAATATCTTGATCGCCAGTGCTCATCAAATAGCTGGTATTGGTTTTACGTCACAGCGAACTCGAACACGGATGATTCGGCGTCTTATTGATCGTGGGATTGAGAACGAAAATCTCCTTCAAGTGCTTGCAACAGTGCCAAGGCATTTGTTTGTAGATGAAGCGATTTCCACTCGCGCCTATGAAGATGTTGCCTTACCGATAGGTGAAGGCCAAACTATTTCTCAACCTTACGCCGTTGCGAGAATGACTGAAATATTGTTGGATGAAGGTCCTGTCGGTCGGGTTTTAGAAGTGGGTACTGGCTCTGGTTATCAAGCTGCGGTTCTTTCACAACTCGTTGATGTCGTGTTTACTGTTGAGCGTATTCGAAGCTTGCTGGACAAAGCGCGAAAGCGTTTTAAAGCGCTGCAGTATAGAAATATTCATACTCGTTATAGCGATGGAAGCTGGGGCTGGGCAAGCCACGGATCTTTCGACGCAATAATGGTGACCGCAGCACCTACCAGAGTGCCCATGCCTTTATTGGAGCAGTTGGCTATCGGCGGGCGAATGATTGTGCCGGTTGGCGGACAGGATGGTGCACAAGCTCTTACGATAATTACTCGTACCAAAACTGGCTTTACTTACCGCGAAGAGAGTGATGTCAAATTTGTGCCATTTCTCTCTGGTAAGTCCTGAGTTGCCTACTACACTCTTAAAACGCGAACGCATCTTGGTGCGTTAATACAACAGATTCTATGTCTTAGAATCGTTTTCTGAGTGATCGATGAAGCAATTGCCTCGAGCTTGCTGTATTGGTTTTTTGGCTCTCTCCGCAGCAGCCTGCCAATCGATGTCTGCAATAGACTCACGACTGCAAAGCCTTGAACTGGGCTCAGATACGTACATCGTTCGTGCGGGTGAGACTATCGAGAGTATTGCTTTTCGCTATCGTTTGTCTCCTACTGAATTGGCCAGCTTGAATCCGGGTGTTGGACAGCAGATGCTGGTAGGTTCGCGGCTTAATATACGCACACCGAGCCAGCAAGCCGGCTATCGATCTCAGGCTCATTCATACTCTGCAGCTAGTGTCATGCGCGGTGGCGTGGCTTCAGGAACATCGGGCACGAACAGAAATGAGGTTGCTACCTCCCAACCTGTATATATGCCAAGGGCGGTGCCAATTGATGAAGCTGCATCAGCCAGGCAAGCTGTCTATGGCCAAAACGGTTCGGTACTAAGTGATAGTTCCTTGCTGGGCTCCGGGGCAGCGGCTGGAGACAGAGTTATGCGTGCGGGAGTGATGGAACCCATTACTTACGCGCAGCAGGAAATCGTAGAAGAAGAATATATTCATAACAGCGATGTGACCCTGGCTAGACGCGATGTTCGGCGAGAGACTGTCTCAGGTGGCAATTGGGTTTGGCCAACGCAAGGGCAGATTGCGCGAGGTTATGCCCCCGATACGGAAGATCGTCACGGTGTTGATATCGCAGGTGTGCCTGGGCAACCGGTAGTTGCCGTCCTGGATGGCACGGTAGCTTATTCTGGCAAGGATCCTAGCGGTGCAGGTAATCTTGTAATTGTGCGACACAAGAATAGTCTGTTGACAGCCTACTCGCATACACGTGATTTGTATGTTGCGGAAGATGACACCGTAAGAGCGGGTGATCCAATTGCAACACTGGGTGCAAATACGCAGAAAGAGTCAGTTCTACGTTTCGAAGTTCGTCGAGACGGTAATTCATTGAATCCTATGGAGTTCTTGTCTGCGCGGTAATTCGCCGCAGTATAACGTGCTGCATGGCGTAACCACCTAAGGGTTACAATGTTCGTTAAACCGGTGGATTTGCGTTAGCAAGTTGCGCTAAGTTCCTTTAATATATAAAAAAAAGCGAGAGTGTCACATGACACAACATTGGGGAAACTTTACGATGGCCACTGACGAACGCTCCGGATGGAACCGGAGAAGCGTCAGCAGTGGTTCATCTACTACAACGACCGCCACGGAAGAAGGAGGCGAGCCGAGTGAAAAGATCACCGCAAGTAAATTGCGCGATCTCTCACGTAAAGAGATGGACGCCACTCGGCTCTATCTGAAAGAAATTGAGCATTCAGAGCTTCTGACTGCAGATGAGGAAAAGAGTTATACCCGTCTGGCGCAGAAGGGCTGTGAAAAATCACGGGCTAAGATGATCGAATGCAATTTGCGTCTGGTCGTTAAGATTGCACGTCGCTATATGAATCGCGGCCTAGCGTTGCTAGACCTGATTGAGGAAGGTAATCTGGGTCTGATCCATTCCGTGGAAAAATTTGATCCTGAACGTGGCTTTCGCTTCTCAACTTACGCAACTTGGTGGATTCGACAAACCATCGAGCGTGGCTTGATGAATCAAACGCGAACTATTCGATTACCCATTCATGTTGTTAAAGAGATGAATGTCTATATCAAGGCCGAAAGACGGTTACAGCAATCGCTGGATAGAGAGCCAACAGCTGAAGATATTGCAGCGCTGACCGAACGGCCTGTTGAAGATGTCATCAGATTGTTGGGTCTGCGTGATCGCGTAACCTCGGTTGATGTTGCCATTGGCAAAGACGGCGAGCGTCCTTTGCTCGACATCATCCCAGATGAAAATAACGTTGATCCATCCATGGTGCTTCAGGATGAGACGGTAAATTCGAACATTAATGATTGGCTATTGAAACTTGAATCCAAGCAACGTGAAGTGTTGGTCAGGCGATTTGGTCTCCACGGCCACGAGAAATGCACTTTGGAAGAAGTTGGGCAGGAGCTTGGAGTGACTCGTGAGCGAGTTCGTCAAATTCAGATGGAAGCGCTAAAGCGGTTACGAAGAATCCTGGAAGGCAGTGGCTATTCTGCTGAAAATTTGTTCATGGCTTAAACGTGTTGTCCAATTGATAAGAGCTGGGGTTACGTAAAATGCGATTTTATGTAACCCCAGCCATAAAACAAACAAAGGCGCTATTGGCGCCTTTGTTTGTTTTAGTGGTTTGCTAGTGTGTCGATCATGGCTAGCCATGATTCTGATGAATTATCGGTCTGCGGTAATTCTGCAATTGCATCGCTAACGATCCCGTCTGCATCCTGCAGAACGTCTACTCCGGCGTCCGTTAGTGAAGCCATGCTGCGTCTGGCATCCCGATCACTTTTCTCCGTTTGCACCATACCCATTTTTTCTAATGGTTTTAGTGCGCGGGTAACTGCCGAAGGTGTCAATCGGACAGCTCTTGCGAGATCGACTCGGGTAGCTGAGCTGCTATGTAAAGAATGCAGCTGTTTTAGTAGGTGGTATTCGGTAAAGCTAATACCCCGAGTGCACGAAAGAGCTTGATCTAGCTTTTTTTCTATTCGTGTTGCCGCATGCAAAAGGCTGAAGACCTGCGCTTCCCTTGTCGTGTGTGCTGTTTGTTTCATATCATGCATAATACGTGATTAGTCACGTATCATGCAGTAAATTGAATATTGAGGTATCTTACGGTGGGAAAAATTTTCAGAGTAACCTGTTACATGATCTGAAATTATGCAACAGGTGATCAGGTGAAGAGCTTGTGAGTCTGTTCGAGTGTTATGGATCTGTTATTTGCAGTAGTGCTGCTGCAACTGGCCGGTATTCGCTCACTAGAACACTGTAAGTTCTGCAGGCTGCTCGAGTGTTCATGACTTCCAATGCAATACCACGCTGTTTGAGTTCGGCCATCAGAGAAAAATCTGGGAAAATATGCAAATGTCCTGAGCCAAATACAACGATTTCTGGCCTTTCAGCTTCGAAGTCATCGAATAGAGGGTCGAAGTCTGCGAGGGTAAGGTCCTTGATATCCCCGCTGAACCAGTCTTCAACCACTCGGGTTTTGGTAATCAAAATGTTCTGATGAAAATCCTGACCGTTTACGCTCAGGACACCTTTGCCGTAGTTGCTGATCAGGTTTTGGTCAGAAGTTTCTAGATGCATTTTCATAACGCTATAATAGCCTGTCGACGCCGACTGAATACCTGTTGGCGCTTAAAATTGTCAGGAGATTTTTTTGAAACCGGTAAATATTGGCCTGCTGGGCTTGGGAACAGTTGGGCAGGGCGTAGCGAATATCTTGATTCGTAATGCAAGTGAAATTCAGAGACGTACCGGTCGCTCAATTCTTGTCACCCGAGCTGCTGTTAGAAATCAGGGCAAAGCTGAGGCTCTCAAGCTTGGAATTGATGTGACCACCGATGCGCAAAGCTTGGTTACCGACCCCGATATTGACATCATTTGCGAGGCGATTGGTGGCGATGAGCCTGCACTATCGTTGTTGCATACAGCAATCGACAACGGCAAACACGTGATCACTGCCAACAAGGCGTTGATAGCCATACATGGTAATGACTTAATCGACAAAGCTTGCGATAAGGGCGTGTGTGTGGCCTTTGAATCCTCGGTTGCTGGCGGTATTCCTATCATCAAAGCACTTCGTGAAGGTTTGGCTGCTAATAAAATTGAATGGCTGGCTGGAATCATAAACGGCACTGGGAATTTCATTCTCAGTGAAATGGCAGAAAAAGGTCGCACTTTTGAAGATGTGCTAGCCGAGGCGCAGGCGCTCGGATACGCAGAGGCAGACCCTACTTTTGACGTCGAAGGAATCGATGCTGCACATAAATTGACCATTATGGCCTCGGTTGCCTTTGGTATGCCGCTCTCCTTCAACGGTGTGTACACGGAAGGTATTAGTAAAATTAGTCGTGAAGACGTTGAGTTTGCTGACGAGCTGGGTTATCGAATCAAGCATCTGGGTGTGGCCCGTCGACGCAACGAGGGTGTTGAACTTCGAGTCCACCCAACGCTTATTCCAGAAAAGCGACTTCTGGCTAATGTTAACGGTGTGATGAACGCGATAGTGGTTCAAGGTGATGCTGTCGGTTCAACGCTTTATTATGGTCCAGGCGCAGGTTCAGAGCCTACAGGCTCATCGCTAGTTGCAGACATAATAGATGTGGTCCGTACTATCGGTACAGATCCTTTGCACCGAGTGCCTACTCTTGGGTTTCAACCTGACGCACTTGAGTTACTAGAAATACTGCAGGCAAAGGACTTTGTTTGCGCAAATTATTTGCGGTTGCAGGCTTTGGATCAACCTGGTGTCATGGCGACAGTGAGCGGGATATTCGGCAATCTGGGTATCAGTATTGAAGCTATCTTACAAAAGGAGCCAGACCTAACTGCTGCCTCTGGCAATGCGTGCGTGACTGTCCCTATTATTCTATTGACCGGTATCGTTAAAGAAGGGTTGATTGAGCAAGCTATTGAGCAAATTCAGGCTCTAAATACCATAATGAAACCGGTAACCCGAATACGCGTCGAGTCTTTGTGATTTATCATATCCTGCGTATCTTTCCGATTTAATAAACTTAGCGATCGACCCGAGTGGGTCCAAGGTTTTCAATCATGTCTGCAAGTTCTAGTCGTCCTGCCCATTACAAAGGCCTGATCGATCGGTACAAAAATCGACTTCCCGTCGATGAAAATACCCCCATCGTGTCTTTGAATGAGGGTGATACGCCGCTCATCAAGCTCATCAATATCCCTAAAGATATAGGCTTTGAGGGCGAGATCTATGTGAAATATGAGGGTCTTAACCCAACGGCTTCTTTCAAGGACCGTGGTATGACCATGGCTGTGACCAAGGCGGTAGAAGAGGGCGCCAAGGCTATTGTGTGTGCCTCAACCGGCAACACATCGGCAGCGGCTGCAGCTTATGCGGCTCGTGCAGGTATAACCGCGTTTGTGTTGATCCCAGAAGGCAAGATTCCGATGGGCAAGCTGGCTCAGGCTATTGCACATGGTGCGGTTGTGCTGCAAATCAAAGGCAACTTTGATGATGGTATGCGTCTGGTCAAGGAAGTTGCTGGTGAAGCGCCGGTGGCCATTGTTAATTCCATTAATCCCTACCGTCTACAAGGTCAAAAAACGGCGGCATTTGAAATTGTTGAAGCATTGGGTCGAGCCCCTGACTATCACTGCATCCCTGTAGGAAACGCTGGCAATATTTCGGGCTATTGGATTGGATTTAGTGAGGCGTGCGGTGAGAATACGGCGTCCTGCACACTGTGTAATGGTGATTGCCCTTACCTTGATAATCCCATGACCGATAAGCGTCCTATTATGGTCGGCTATCAAGCCGATGGTGCCGCCCCTTTTCTACGCGATGAGCCTGTCAAAGATCCAGAAACTCTGGCAACGGCAATTCGTATTGGTAACCCACAAAGCTGGGATCTTGCACATGCCGCTGTCAACGAATCGGGTGGCTGGTTCGATGAGGTCAGCGACGAAGAATTACTGGCGACTCAAAGCCTATTGGCCAGGAAAGAAGGTGTGTTCTGCGAGCCGGCATCTGCGGTCTCCCTGTGCGGGGCGTTGCGTGATATCAAAGCGGGGCGAATACCTGCGGGTAGTGTGATCACATGCACACTAACCGGACATGGCCTTAAGGATCCGGACATCGCTATTCGTGGGCAGGAAGCCGTGCAGACAGTGCCAGCTGAGCTGGAAGCCGTAAAGGCCGCAATCTTAGCGCATTTATAAAATAGTTTTAAGCGCTAGCTTCCGTCACATCGGGGGAGTTAGCGCCAGGATTTCCCATCTCATCGAGTAGCTCGATGTATGTTTCACGTTTAATGCACACGGCACCCATGCTATTCAGATGGGCAGTTTCCAATTGGCAGTCAATCAGTCGGTATTTTTTACATTGAGCCAAGTGCACTAATGCAACCTTGGATGCGTCTCGGGCGTTAGAAAACATGGACTCCCCGATAAAGACGCTACCCATCTGTATACCGTAAAGCCCACCGACCAACTCCTCACCTTGCCAGATTTCAACCGAGTGGGCGACGCCCATATGATTGAGTCGGCAGTACGCATCAATCATGTCATCTGTCACCCAGGTTCCTGTGCTTCCGGGGCGTGGGGCGGCACAGCGTGTCATGACCTGTCTATAAGCTTGATTCTCAGTAATACGGAATGTCCCGTTTCGAATCGTTTTAGACAGGCTGCGAGTAATCCGGATGTCGTCCGCTCGAATAACGCATCGTGGGTCAGGAGACCACCACAGGATGGGATCGCCGGCTTCGAACCAAGGAAACACGCCGTGTCGATAAGCAGCAATCAACCGCTTTGGACTCAAATTCCCCCCAGCCATCAGCAAACCATTCGGTTCGATCAGAGCCGTACAGACCGATGGGAACGGGGTCACATCGTCGTCATGGGCCAGAAACGGAATGGGCATTAAGCAATCACAGTGAAATCGATTCGGATTTAAAAGGTAGCAAATCGGTGAGTCCTGTGCATCTTAGTTCTACATGCTGGCGTTCTTGATCGAGATACTTTGTAATTGCATCACGAAATCCGGGGTGTTTAATGTGATGGGCTGAATAGGTAAGGGTTGGGATGAATCCGCGTGTAATCTTGTGTTCACCTTGAGCGCCAGGTTCGAAGCTCTTAATGCTGTGATTGATACAGTACTCAATACCTTGATAATAGCAGGCTTCAAAATGCAAGGAGTTGTATTCAGCTCGGCAGCCCCAGAATCGACCATAAAGTGTCGTCTCACCAATAAACATGATGGAGCACGCCACTGGCCACTCGGGCTGCTCATCCGTTTTGTCGTAGGCAAACACAATCAACATGTTCTTTCCCATAAGTCTGCCAACACGCTCGAAGAAATCCTGAGTCAGTGAAGGGTTTCCCCACTTCCGATCAAACGTTGATTGGTAGAACCTGTGTACCCAGCGCCATTCCTTTTCACTTAAGGTGTCGCCGAGTCGTTGCTCCAGTCGTAATCCGGCATCATGAACATGGCGTCTCTCGCGGCGTAGGGTTTTGCGACGTTTTGACGTGCAGCGAGACAGAAAATCATCAAAATCCGTATAGTCTTCGTTTTGCCAGTGATACTGACAATCCATACGCTTAAGATGATCTGTTGCGGTTAGTGCATCGCTTTCGGCTTTGGTCACAAAAAGGTAGTGAACGCCTGAGAATTCTTCACCATCGGCAAACTGTCGGATGGCTGAGGACAGTAGTTCTAACGTTTCTTCATAGGGCTGATCAGCTCGAATCAGCAGTCTGCGTCCTGTCGCTGGTGTAAACGGAATGCTGGATACAAGCTTGGGATAATAGTCGAGTTGGTTATTTTGATAAGCTTCAGCCCACGCAAAATCAAAGACAAACTCACCATAAGAATTTGTCTTTATATAAGTGGGCACCGCTGCAATCAGTTCGTTGCCACCGTCTATCTCTAACCAGAGTAGGAAATAGCGTGGATACCAGCCAGTGGCTTCGCCCAAGCACCCGGTTGCCTGAAGGGAATGTAGAAATTCATGACGCAGGAACGGATTCCCATCGTCGTTTAGGCCGTTCCAGGCATCAACCTCAATATCGGCCAGGGAATCGCGTATTTCAATCTGCAAATTGGATGTCATGGCGACTATACGAATTTTGTAGTCGTTAGATTTGTCAGCTAGGCCTTTGAAGCAGTTGCCTCGAGATATCGCTCAGCATCCAGAGCGGCCATACAGCCTGTGCCGGCTGAGGTGATGGCTTGTCGATAGACATGATCCATGACGTCACCAGCTGCGAACACGCCAGGCACACTGGTGGCGGTGGCATTGCCCTGCGCGCCCCCCTCAACATGCAGATAACCGTCTTGCATAGTGAGTTGATCAGTGAATAAACCTGTATTCGGGCTGTGTCCGATGGCGATGAATACGCCGTGCAGTTCGATGGTTTCAGTAGAGTCAGAATCGACTTCCTTAATACGCATTCCTGTAACACCACTATCGTCTCCCAGGACCTCATCCAGGTTGTGGTTCCAGACAATACGAACGTTGCCACTCTTTTCTTTTTCGAACAGACGATCCTGCAGAATTTTTTCGGCTCTAAGGGAATCGCGGCGATGGACTAGTATGACTTCGCTGCAAATATTGGAAAGATAGAGCGCTTCTTCAACAGCGGTGTTACCACCACCGATAACAGCGACTTTACGCTGACGGTAGAAAAAACCGTCGCATGTTGCGCATGCCGATACACCACGCCCCTTAAAGGCTTCTTCAGAAGGCAGTCCCAGGTATTTGGCACTGGCCCCAGTTGCAATAATAAGTGAGTCGCAGGTGTAGCGACCGTTGTCACCACTGAGTTGTAGCGGGCGTACTGAAAAATCAACTGATTGAATGTGATCGCTGATGATCTGAGTATCAAATCGTTCTGCATGTTGTTTGAAACGTTCCATGAGTTCAGGTCCTTGGACCCCCATCGCGTCGGCTGGCCAATTGTCCACATCAGTCGTTGTAGTTAATTGGCCCCCGGGTTCCATGCCTGCAATCAGGACAGGATGAAGGTTGGCGCGGGCCGCATAGACCGCTGCGGTGTATCCAGCGGGTCCAGAACCAATAATGAGCAGCTTGAAATGTTGCGTATCGGACATGAGAAAACAGTGTTCCTTAGTTTGTGCATGAATAGCAACGAATAGTACCTGCAAACCGCGTAGTAGCTGCAAGAACTGTTTGCATCGTCTGCTACACTTTATAGTTCGGCGTGCTCTCTTGTATTTCTAAAATGCAATGGCAATAGCGCTATGGACTATTGATTGCAGGAAAGGTTTTTTTGGCTCAAGCAACCAAAAAGCGCGCAGCGGCTGCCCGCAAAAAAGCGCCGACTCGTAAGGCGACTGCCGCCAACAGCAAGTCTGCTGGGCGCGTTACTAGTACGCGGGCGACGACATCGCGACGAACAGCCACGTCAGGGTCTCTTACAAAGGGTAAAGCTGCTGTCAAACAGACTGCGGCGAGAAATCGAGCGGCGGCAACCGCCAGTTTAGCCAACACACAGGCGTTGGGGCACATGGGGCGCCTTTTTCGAGAGGTGGGAGCCATAGTTTGTGCGTTCGCCGCAATTACCGCTGTGTTGTCACTAACATCGTTCGACGTAAACGATCCTGGATGGTCCAGTACCGGTGGTGGAGCAAACATACAAAACAGTGTGGGCCGAGTAGGGGCCTGGTTTGCGGACGTGACATTTTCGCTGTTTGGATTTATGGCGTACCTTATCCCTTTGGTTATCGGGGTCAGCGGTTGGTTACTGTTTCGTGATCATCGCCGACGACCTGGTGCCTACCGACCGTTCGTATTTGTCCGAATCATTGGTGTCGCATTGATGCTACTCAGCGCTAGTGGAATGGCGGATTTGCATTTCAACGTTCCTGAAGGCTCATTACCTCAGAGCATCTATGGTGGTGGAATTCTTGGAACGGCGGTGGCTTGGCGCCTTGTTAGTTTTATGCATCATTTGGGGACGACCTTACTGCTATTAACGGTCTTCTTTAGCAGTATGACATTGGCATTTGGTACATCATGGATGCAGCTGATCGAATCGCTTGGTGCGCTTGTTGTCGGCGTTTTCGAAAAACTCAGTGGCGGATTCCTCTCGCTGTTTGAAAACCAGCGCGAAAACGCCAAAATCAAAGCGGCTGATATCGCAAGGGAGCAACGGTTGCAATCTATGTACACCGAAGAGGACGAACCCGAGGTCAGAGGTCCAAACAAGTCACTTTGGGAACGCTTGGGTGGATCGGTTAAGGTGCCTGAGCTCGATCCATTGCTTGATATTGATGCCGATAGTCCTCCGCAAACCGGATTGGCTGCAGCGTTGGCCATGGCCCGCGAAAAAGCAAAATCGTCGGCAGGCCTAGCGCAGAGTGCTGCTAAGGGTGCGGCAAGTCAATTGGGTAACGCTCGCACAGGGGCTCATCGAATGGATACGATGGGCGAGTCAATCGATGATGCTCTGTTGATGGATGTTTCAGACGAATCTGCACGAATTGACTTAGCGGCAGCGGCGGCTATCGACAAATTGGATGGCACAAACGCAGAAACAATAATACTCGGTAAATCCATAGTAAAAGTTCCAGCCGCAGCACCCGAACACATCAAGGTGTTACCAACGATCGATCCAGCTGGGCGAAAAAAGAAAATTGCTATCAAGCCTCGGATTGCTGATCAGAAACAGGCCAAATTGTTTCTTGATGTACCAGATTCTGACTTGCCACCATTGTCGTTGCTGGACGCACCAGAACCACAACGCCCAGGATTTTCCGATAGTGATCTTGAAGCCTTGTCTCGATTACTCGAGGAGAAGTTAGCTGAATTCAGAATTACAGTAGAGGTTGTAGCTGTTCATCCAGGGCCTGTAATTACACGCTTTGAAATGCAATTGGCTCCGGGTATCAAGGCCAGTCGTATTACAGGGCTGTCCCAGGACATTGCGCGTTCAATGTCGCTGGTAAGCGTCCGGGTTGTTGAAGTCATTGCTGGAAAATCCACTATTGGTATTGAAGTACCGAATGATCACCGTGAGGTCGTTCAGTTGACAGAAATGCTGCAGTCAGAGCAGTACATCGAAAAGCAATCACCGTTGACTCTGGCCTTGGGCAAAGATATCAGCGGACAGTCAGTGACTGCTGATCTGGGCCGTATGCCTCACTTGCTCGTTGCAGGTACGACTGGCTCTGGTAAATCGGTGGCAGTCAATTCAATGCTGATTAGTCTGTTATATAAAGCAACCGCCAAAGACGTGCGCTTGATACTGATTGATCCCAAGATGCTCGAACTGAATGTCTACGATGGCATTCCACATTTGTTGGCACCCGTTGTCACGGATATGAAAGAAGCCGCAAACGCATTGCGTTGGTGTGTGGGGGAAATGGAGCGCCGTTACACCGTCATGGCTGCTCTGAAAGTTAGAAATATTGCTGGCTATAACAAGAAAGTTAATGAGGCAATAAAAGCGGGCACGCCTATCGTTGATCCTCTTTATCAGGCCGAATTGTCTCTGACACCCACTGCTGCGCCTCCCACGCTTGAGCCGATGCCCTTCATCGTTGTGGTAGTCGATGAATTTGCTGACATGATGATGCAGGTTGGCAAAAAGGCTGAAGAACTGATCGCCCGAATTGCTCAAAAGGCAAGAGCTGCGGGTATTCACCTGATACTGGCGACTCAGCGTCCGTCGGTGGATGTCATTACCGGATTGATCAAGGCCAACGTGCCAACACGAATTGCCTTTCAAGTATCTTCTAAAATCGATTCTCGTACCATTCTTGATCAGGGCGGTGCCGAGTCGCTGCTGGGAAATGGTGACATGCTGTATCTGCCACCTGGTACTGCACTGCCAGTCCGGGTACATGGTGCCTTTGTTGATGATCATGAAGTACAGAACGTTATCGCTCATATTAAGCAAACTGGTGAACCGAATTACATCGAGGAAATATTGCAGGAGAACACTGCGATGATCCCCGGCCTCTCTGGAGGCGATACTGAAGGTAGTGGAGGAGAATCAGACGTCCTCTATGATCAAGCTGTATCTATTGTGCTGGAGTCGAGAAAAGCATCAATATCCTATGTTCAGCGAAGATTGAAGATCGGCTATAACCGTGCGGCGAGAATGGTTGAAGAGATGGAGGCGGCTGGTGTGGTCAGCCAGGTGACATCTAGCGGTACCCGCGAGGTAATAGCGCCGCCTCCGGGTTAGTGTGACACTTTGATTTCAATCGAACTTCGGTCCCAATTGGGCGTCAAGTACAATGGATGGACAACTAGGACGCAATTGCTCAGGATCGATACATGAACTCAAACTCAATTCCTTGGATAAAAAAGTGGCTGTGGCACAGTTCAGGCGTTGTGATGCTCCTGATATCCCCTGTCGTTTACTCAGGTGTTGCTCTGGACCAACTGGAGTCTTTCATACAGGATGTCGAGACGTTTGAAGCGGACTTTGAACAAACCCTCTATGACTCGAACTCTGAGCCACTACAGAAATTGATTGGCACCATTCAGTTAAAGCGCCCCGGTAAATTTGTGTGGACTTACTTCGCTCCAGAAGAACAGCAAATAGTGGCGGATGGTGAGCGGATCTGGATGTACGATAAAGATCTTGAGCAAGTCACCGTCAATACCATCAGTGATCGTATTGCAGGTACGCCGCTGGTTTTACTCATGCGAGCTGCGCCTTTGGACGATTCGTTTGAAATACAGGAGCTTGGCAGTGCCGAGGGTATAAATTGGGTTGAACTGACGCCAAAGGCCGATTCCTCGGATTTTGAGCAAGTGTTCATAGGCCTTAATGCTGACGGCTTGGCTGCTATGGAACTACGTGACAATTTTGGACAGGCCACACAAATTATATTTACTGAGTTTAAAACAGGCGTAGAACTCTCTGACTCACTGTTTGAATTTATTGTTCCTGATGGCGTAGACGTAATCGGATTCGATGAGTAGTAGCGGTCAGCTGTTTGCCGCTGACGATTCAGTTCGTCCTCTGGCCGATAGGCTTCGGCCCCGAGAACTGTCCGAGTTCTTTGGTCAATCCCATTTGTTGGGCCCGGACAGTACGCTGCGGCAAGCTCTAGAGCGTAATCGTCTGCATTCAATGATTTTCTGGGGGCCGCCAGGCACCGGAAAAACCACGTTGGCTCGCATGATTGCGTTACATTGCGATGCGCACTTCATGAGCATTTCCGCGGTACTTGCGGGTGTAAAAGATATTCGCGAGAAAGTATCAGAAGCCCGTGATCGTTTGCATACTTCGGGTCAAAGAAGTGTACTTTTTGTTGATGAAGTGCATCGCTTCAACAAGTCACAACAAGATGCTTTCTTGCCACATATCGAGGACGGCACTCTGTTTTTTGTTGGAGCCACAACGGAAAATCCTTCCTTTGAGTTGAACAATGCGTTGTTGTCCAGAGTGCGTGTGTATGTCTTGAAGCACCTTCAGACAGACGATATCAGAGCCATCATCGACAAAGCGCTGAGAGATCCGGAACGGGGGCTTGGTGATCGGCAGATTGTTATGCAGGAGTCTTATCGTGATCTTTTAGCGGCAACTGCAAACGGTGATGCACGACATGCGTTAGTGCTACTGGAGTTGGCTGCCGATTGCGCGAGAATGGAAGACGGTAGAAACGTTATCGATGAGCGCGTAATTCAGGAAGTGACTCGCGACTCTTTCCGGCAGTTTGACAAAGGTGGTGATCATTTTTACGATCAAATTTCAGCGCTACATAAGTCCATGCGTGGTTCTGATCCGGATGCCGCTCTGTATTGGTTCTGCCGTATGATTGATGGAGGTTGCGACCCTCTGTATGTTGCAAGACGCGTATTGCGCTTTGCATCTGAGGACATAGGTAACGCTGACCCACGAGCAGCAGAGCATGCCTTGTACGCTTGGGATGCGTATTCACGACTGGGTAGCCCCGAAGGTGAACTTGCTATTGCACATGCCATTATTTTCATGAGCTGTGCACCGAAAAGTAATGCAGTGTACAACGCCTATAAAGCGGCTATGTCGTTTGTGCGTGAGTCTGGAAATCAACCCGTACCGGCGAGCTTGCAAAACGCTCCGACTAAATTGATGCAAGAGTTGGGTCATGGTGAGGGTTATCGATATGCCCACGACGAAGCAGATGGCTTTGCTGCGGGTGCGAACTATTTTCCAGACACACTTGAAACACAACGTTTTTATGAGCCAGTAGAGCGTGGCTTGGAAATTCGAATTCGTGAGCGGTTGCTTGAACTGCGCCGACAAAATAATGCGGCTAAAAATAAAGGCTAAGCCGTTTAAACTTGTTGGATGTTAAACTAATGCGAGCGTAATCAACATCCGTCGATATTGATAGTGTTCAATGGACCTTATGTAGGAATTTTCTCGTGAGTGATTCAACAGACAGCGATTTAGTTATCCGTATGGCAGACTGGAGCAACCCGGAAGATAGGTCGGCCGTGGTTTATCTACTGGATGCTTACGCAGAAGATCCTATGGGCGGCGCGGCGCCATTATCAGCGTTTGCTAAGGAGCATTTGCCAGCGACCATGGCGGCCACACCCGGTGCATTTTCAGTGATTGGATTTCAGACGGGTAACCCTGTGGCATTAGCAAACTGTTTCACGACACTGTCCACCTTTGCGTGCAAGCCTATTGTTAATATTCACGATCTTGCAGTGCTCCCACAATCACGTGGCAGTGGTATTGGACAGCAAATACTGAGTTTTGTCGAAGAGCACGCGCGCCAAGCCGGGGCCTGCAAAATTACATTGGAAGTACTAACGGGCAATGATCGAGCGCGCCGTTCCTATTCTCGCTTTGGTTTTGAAGCCTATACGCTTGATGACACAAGTGGGCATGCGCTATTTTTGCAAAAAGGCATCTAACCCTAACGGCCAAACTCGCGAGGATCAGGTTGGTCAGTCATTCGCGATTCACGAAATACGATATACCAGCCAGCCAGAAATATAATGGCTGCGCCAACAAAGGTCCATAGGTCGAGGATCTCGCCGAAGAAATAGGCGCCAATTAGCGCTGTCCAGATAAGCCTTCCGAAATCGACAGACATTACAAGGGAAGTTTCTGCCATTTTTATTGCCATCGTCATTAACAGGTGACCCGCAGTAGCCAAACCACCAATCAAGAATAAGTAGATAAATTGCTCAACATTAGGTGTTTGCCACACCGCCAGAGCAGGCCAGATAGATAATGCAACCAAACTTATCCCCATCCAGCTGACAATGCTGGTTGCTGACTCTGTTTTCGAAAGTTCTTTTACAATGGTCAGAGACAATCCCCAAGCCAGCGATGTCACTAGAACGAGCAATGCGTATTGATTAAATCCGTCAGCTGTTGGTCGTAATACCACATAGATACCAATTAACCCAACGGCAATTGCTGCGGATCTTCGCCATCGAAGTTTCTCTCCAAGGAACAACCAGGCAGAGACAGTTGCAAAAATGGTAGTGCTAAAACTGAGTGCTGTTGCGTTGGCAATGGGTACTTTAGATAGTGCATAGAACCAACCGAGCATGGCAATAACACCAATACCTGCGCGAAGCATATGCAGCCGCGGATTGCTGGTTCTCAATGTACCAATACCTGCTCTGAGTAGCAGTGGCAAAACCGTAAGTAGGCCAAAAAAATTTCGAAAAAATACAATGACAAAAGGGTGCATTTCTGCACTCAAATGTCTTACCAGTCCGTGCATACAAGCAAGAAAAAGGGTAGATCCAAGCATAAACACCACTGCGCGTTGAGTGGCGCTGTGCGCATTTTCAGTCATTATCTACGGCCTTTTTGAAATACGCATTCAGGTGGAGATTGTCTTTGAATGTTGCTTTAGAGCCCAGCTTACGTGTTCACGTATCAGTTCTGAGGGGTCGGACACACGCTGCTTCAGCGACGTCAGGACTTCTGCTGTTGTTGGTGCGTTGCCTAAGGCCACTGCAATATTTCGCAGCCATCTTTCATAGCCAATACGATAAATGGGGCTGCCGGCCATTCGTACCTTGAATTCAGACTCGGTCCAGGAAAATAGGTTTATCAGAGCTTCTTTATCCAGATTATGCCTGACTGCAAAGTCTGGCTCTTTTGTATCGTGAGAAAATTTATTGAAAGGGCAGACGAGTTGGCAATCATCACAGCCGTAGATGCGATTGCCCATAGCCTTTCTGAATTCAACTGGAATAGAGCCCTTTAGTTCAATTGTGTGATAAGAGATACAGCGCCTGGCATCTACTCTATACGGTGCAACGATGGCATCTGTTGGGCAAGCATTAATGCAAGCCGTACACGAGCCACAATGTGATTTAGGCATAGGTGGATCAACAGGTAGAGGCAAATTGGTGTACAGCTCACCAAGAAAAAACCAGCTTCCCGCCTCATTGGAAAGCAAGTTGCTGTGTTTGCCAATCCAACCCAGTCCCGCTTTTTCGGCGAGTGCTTTTTCCATAACAGGTGCACTGTCTACGAACGCACGGTACCCAAAGCTTCCGTATTTTTCTTCAATAGTTTTGGCGAGTTTTTGTATTCGATTGCGCAATACTTTGTGGTAATCACGACCGAGGGCGTAGCGGGATACATACGCGCGTGCAGGATTTGCCAGAATAGTGAAAGCATCTTCTGCATTAGGGGGGAAATAGTCCAGCCTTACACAAATTATGCGAACCGTTCCTTCTACTAGATCTGCAGGGCGGCTTCGTCGGGTGCCATGTCGTTCCATGTAGTCCATTTCGCCATGAAAACCATCGTCAAGCCAATCCAGCAAATGCGCTTCGTGTTTCTCAAGATTGGTATCAGTGATAGCGCAGTCTGACAAACCCAGTTGCTTGGCTGACAACTTAATGAATTGGACAACTTCGGCAGGGTCATCGAGCTTGGGTGAGAGGGTCACGAATCAGTGTTTATTGTAGGGAAATGGCCATTCTTATAGTAAACGACTGTGCCTGCACTGGCGGTCCAGGTTTGCCATGCTTTTACCGGATTTCTAATCCAGCTACCTGCGGGGTATTGGCCATCTGCGTCGTGCAACACACCAGTGAGTACTAACACTTCCTCGCCCATGGGGTCCAATCCTGGTTTAAACGTAGCTGTTTGGGTCCATCGGATAAGCATTACATTTCCGGTGCCGTGTCCATGCAACGGTAAAACTTCGGTACATTTTGCTGGGCCCGGTAGCCAGCGCGATTCCTCGCGTGTATTGATACGGCGTTGTTCAGAGTCGCTAATAAGCATTTGCCCTGCGGCTAAGTAGAGTAGTGCTGGTTGCTCAGTCTCGATAGGGTTAGAGCCTGAAGTATTTAAATCTTTGGAGCACTTCAAAGTCAGCGACTGCAACTGCTCGTCGCCTGTGACGGGTAAGCGTAAATAAAGTCCGGCTGGATACACACCCGCTAAGGACTCAAGTTCACCGCGCTGCATCAGAATTTCCAAATCTGGATTGTCACCCAGGTGAGCAGGTGATAACGCAGGTTCTAGGCGAAGTTGGGCAGTCAGGCGAGGATTAACTCCAGGTATATATTCCAATACCCTCAGACCCATTCCCGGAAGTTGAGTAGCGCGCCATTGGCTATGTTGTGGAAGATCGACAACTCGGTCTTCAAAATTCTCATTAACCGGGGCCATGGCGTGAGTAAGCCACCACGGAAGTTCTAATCCCGATTTTACGGATTGGCTGTATTTTGTTGCTGGTGTCATGACGTGAAGTATGTCGTTATTTTTTCGTTTTTTCAAAATCGCTAAATTATTGCTACAAAACGGGTTGAATTTTCTCCAAACGTTCTCTATTCTATAGGGAGAATATTTGGAGAACGTTTATGGACCCATCCAACCCATTAACTCATCTTGAAGCTCGAGTACTTGCCGCAATTGAACGCCATATCCGAGCCGAAGGGGTGGCTCCAACCATCGCAGAGCTTGCAGTTAGCCTCAGGTTGAAGTCTAAAGGTACTGTCCATCGATATGTGCAGTCATTAATCGCAAAAGGTCGTTTGGAACGTCATGGTAATGGATGGAGAGGCTTGCGTATTGTCGGTTTGGCAATGCCAGAGCCGCCTTCCAACGTTGAGCATCTGCCCGTTGGTACCAGACCAGCTTCATTGAGCCATTTGGCTATCGAGTCAAATGTAGAGCACCCCAGGTCGCTACCTGTCGAGATTGCACGCGAAACTATCGGGGATTTTCGTATTCCACTTTTGGGTCGCATTGCAGCAGGTCAACCCATTGAGGCCATTGAAGATGCAAATTACCTCGATCTGGCGGCTTTTTTTATCGGGCCAGATCGTTACGCATTGAGAGTTACTGGTGAGTCCATGATTGAGGTGGGTATTCTTGACGGGGATACTGTCATTTTGAGAAAGCAAAACACCGCTAATACAGGTGATATTGTAGTGGCTCTCATAGATGGTCAAGAGGCCACGTTGAAGCGTCTGGGGCAAACTCTCGATGGTGTCGTGGAGCTCATGCCTGAAAATGGCAGTATGGCTACTATGCTATACGATGCGAGGCGCGTGAGCTTTCAGGGTGTTCTGGTCGGACAGTTACGTAGTTATTGATCATCATGATACGAGGGTATTAATCTACTCTTGTGTTTTCACTGTATTTCAATGCCCGGGGGAGGCACGATGAGTAAATTAGATGAACAGGCATTACAGGCGCTTAAAACAGCCTTTTGCTATATGCCTAAAACAAACGATGTCAACGAATACGATTTCCCTGGCCGAGTAACGCAGATATTGGGAGATATCGACAGCGTCAAAGAGGTATTGCTAATGAACGATGTTGACCCTGACGAAGTCGCCGATGAGATTCACCCAGATCTGGCCAATAATTCATCCTATTAGTGTCGAAATCTAGCTTACAGTTCTCGAGCGTGCAGTTACCACGATGGAATGGGAAAATCGCCTAAGGATTTTTATGCGTCTGAAAACTAGGGTAAGCATTGACTCAATGGTTTTGAGGGCATGTGGCTCATACAAAGGTTCTTTAAATCTATTCAGTGTGCGCTGAAATACGTTTTTTGAACTAACTGGCAATTTCCCCCCAATCCAGTAGGGCAGGGCTGAAAGAAAACCTATGGCTTGAATGTCTTCGATAATGAACGTTTCGTTGAGCAACTCCAGCCATTGTTCACTTTCCAATTTCAGCAAGTGCTCATCAGATTTGTAGCATTCCGGAATCGTAAACACGTAAAGGCCTGGCTTTTCATCCAATGCCTTCAGCCACCTTGAAAATGTTGCTGTAAGCTGGTCTGCTGTGTCGTGAAGTGTAGGTAGCAGATCAAGCGCGACAACAACATCGGGCTTCACTGATTTGAAGGCCTGGCTAACTGCTGATGAAGATACATCGCAAATTATGTCTGGGTAAATCTTCGCTAGAGAATCCACACCGACGTACCGCAAGTCTCGAATATTTTCGCTCAGATGGCGTCGTAGCATTTGCAGCGAACACCCGATATCGAGTGTGGTCAGCTTGTAGAATGGTGTCACACCTTGGCACTTGAGATAGTAGTTACTGACAATTTCCGTTGTCACTTTGAATTTCACATGGGTATAAAGCGTTCTGCATGAATTTTGATACAGAGACGATTCGGCAAGGGCCGCTTGTTCAGTAACCTGGTTGTAATCGTTCGTGGCAAAACGCCAATCGGAATCGTTTTGCGCAAGCCTTAATGCATGTTCTGACTGAATATCAAAAAATGTTACTGGGGTATTCAGCCAGATACCCGTTTGGAACTCTACTGATACGCTCATGAAAGAACCTCCAGCGACAAGCTGTAGTTCAGTTTATGATTAATTGCAAGGCGACTTGTTTACTAACAGGTAATTAGTGCTGCAAGTTATTGTATTAAACGATACTGCCAATCAAGTGGCAGTGACCTTGTACCTACTCAGATGAAGAGAATTTAGCTTTGTAGTCACTGAACAGAGGCCCATTTTCGCTAATGAGCTGACGAGCGAATTCGGTGATGTTGACTAATTCTTCATTGTTCAGTCCTTTGGGTGCATTTTTACTTAGTGCGATATTTCCTGAATGACTGACTCTGCCTGTTTGTGCTTCTACCAGCTGTACGCTAATGCGCGTTTCAGTTGGCAACGGTAAGACGTCCACCGATACCAAGTAGTCCTCTGGCCAATATTGCCTTGACTGTGAGGAATCAAACACACGGTAAACATACAGGGAGTTTGATTCAGAAAAGACGCCGCTTAACAGGGTATTCAACTGGTCGTTGAGTGAGTTTCCCTGCTCAAGTGCACTTACAAACAGCGACACTTGTTGAGGCCTGTCGCGTTGTATTTGCACAGAGCTGTTCATCGCCAGGGTAGCGGTCGCATTCATATTTCCGGATTCGGGTGTTGCTTGGTACTGAGTTAACTGTGTGCCGACAAATATACCCAATAGTGTTAAAGCGATTCCAACGGTAGGTAGGCGAAACAACCAGCGAAAATGAGTAGCAATATCCTGACCCTCTGAATCACTCAGATTTTCCGATACATTACTCCGTTTTTTATCAGAGTTTGTTTCAATGGAGTTTGATACTGCTGAACATTCGTTTAAATCACTGTCTTGCTTCGGAGTGTTTTCAATTGCCGGTGGTTGTGAGCGTGCTGGAGTATGGGGAACATTGTTGTTAGAAATTTCGTCTGTAGCGCTCACTCGATTATTCGAAGTAGCCTTTGTTTTTTCATGAGCTTCAACTGCCGATCGGATGATGAACGAGGGAACATAGGATCCCGGCCGCATGGTGATGCGAAGATCGACATTGGGATTGGCTTCGTAGTAAAAAGCTAACGCCGCTCTAAGACGGCCTGCCAGTACTCTTACAACGGGATCATTTTGTGGGTCGAAGGAGTCTGGTTTGCCTAAAGCATCAATAGCGACTGTGTATGCCTTGATACGAGTCATGTTGCCAGAGGCTGCTTGCTCAACAACGTATCGAAGAAAGGCCGACATTTGTGGAGCTGCTGTAAATTTGTCAGATTCGAGTACAGCATTGAGCGCGTCAATTATCTGACTGTGATCAGGTTGAACCTGACCTTCGGTATGTTGCGGTCTATGCATCTTTTAAGGGTTACCTGACTGAGGCTTATCGGAATTTTGCGTATTGCGTAAGACAAATATAAAGAATTTACCTTACGACTTCAGCGCATTATTTTCGTCTGATAACGTTGTATGAATAGTCTGATATCCCGGTGGGTTATCAGAGGTAACATGATAACCAAGAAACGCATTCAAATACACCACTGCGACTAAACTAGTTGCAAATTAGCTGTTTCTGCGTAAATTTTCTGGTGGAGTAACATAGTGGGCGTAACATTTAATGGTTCTTTGTTTGAAGTCAATAATATGGCGTTACTCATAAAATCAATTCCCTATAGGGAGGTTACTTTATATGTAATAAAAGAGAAAAATACTTATGAACCCTGACAAGCGTCGGGAGATGTTTAGACGATTTAAAACGGCTAACCCAAATCCTGAAACAGAATTGAATTTTGATAGTTCGTTTGAACTACTAGTTGCCGTCATTTTGTCGGCGCAGGCAACGGACGTCAGCGTAAACAAGGCAACGGATCGTTTGTTTCCTGTTGCAAATACACCAGAGGCAATATTCGCTCTTGGAGTGGCTGGTCTTAAGCCTTACATCAAAACTATTGGGCTATTCAATACGAAAGCCAAGAACGTCATCGAGGCCTGTCGAATGTTGTGTGAGCGACACGCTGGAGTTGTGCCAAAAGACAGGGAGTCGTTGGAGGCTTTGCCAGGGGTCGGTCGTAAGACCGCAAATGTAGTACTGAATACAGCATTTCGGCAATATGCCATGGCAGTAGACACGCACATCTTTAGAGTATCGAATCGCACTGGACTAGCGCCTGGTAAAAACGTGGTGGTTGTAGAGAAACAGCTGCTTAAATTTGTTCCTAAGGACTATTTGTTGGATGCACATCATTGGCTAATTCTTCATGGACGCTACGTCTGTCTGGCTCGAACACCCAAGTGCCCAGAATGCCCTATCCATGATCTATGCGATTTTAAATCGAAGACGGTGGCCAAACCCTCCAAGAAAGATTCGATAAGTGGTCCTGCAGAATTCTCCATTGCTGGCAAAGATGGTCGATCAGCATCTGCAAAGAAGTAATTGTTAATTGTGACTATAACTAGCCACTGAGTTTAATTATCTGCTTCACTTGCGACTCTTGCGACGAAATTCTGGCGTTGAGTGTGTAGGAATCGTAGAATGAGACAGACACGGAGCTATTGGCCTGCTGGCTATTTTGGTGCAACAGAGTAGAAATTTTTGCTGTCGCTTAATTCTCGAAAAAACGATGTAACAGATGAACTTGAATTCAACCGATTACTAAAGTCGGCTGCAATTCTGGTTGTTGACGACGAACCGGGTATGAGAAATTTTCTCAAACGCGCTTTGGAAAATCGTTGTGCGTTACTAGAGGTCGCCGGCAGCGCAGAAGAAGCAGAAGCACTCAGGCTGCGTTACCACTTTGATTTACTATTAGTGGATATTCGTCTGCCAGGCTTATCGGGTCTGGATTGGATGGGCAGGCTCCGAGAGCGCGGTGTCAGAACGCATGTGATTTACATGACGGCCTATGCAAATTTGGAAATGGCGATAGCCGCATTGCGTAATGGTGCGGACGATTTCATCATGAAGCCGTTTCGTACCGATCAGATGTTTTTGTCCATGCAAAGAACATTAATGCGCAGACAAATTCTGAGAGAAAACGCACTATTGCATCTACAGCTAAAGCAAATGCAAGATGACAGTGGTGTTGTAGGCGGTAGTGATGTCATGCAAGAAATGTTGCTACTTGCGCAGCGCGCAGCTCCTGTTCGCTCACCGGTTCTTATGAGAGGTGAGACTGGAACTGGTATGGCCTTGGTTGCTAAAGTTATCCATTCCCTAAGTCGCCGTAACGGTTCTTTTGTCTCATTTAATTGTAGCAGTGTCAGTGAAGTTTCTATCGAGCAGGAATTGTTCGGTACCACGGAAGGTGGTAGCACAGACAAACTGTCTGTTGACGGATTATTCGTACACGCGGACAGAGGTACCCTGTTTCTTGATGAAATTGGTTGCCTTCCTGAGTCGGTTCAAGCAAAGCTAGCGGTTGTTTTGGAAACTGGCAAAGTCAGACCGGTAGGAAGCATTCGCGACGTGAGTGTGGATGTAAGGCTTGTGACTGCTACCACTCAAGATCTGGAGCAACTAAAACTCTCGGGATTACTAAGGGGTGAGTTGTACTATCGATTGAATGTTCTGTCGTTAGAGGTTCCAGCATTAAGAGACAGAGGTAAAGATTTGGAATTGCTTGTTAATTATTTTATGGAACGTCTGTCTGCCGAGATGCGATTAGAGCCTGTGGAGCTGCTGCACAAGGACTGGGAGGTAATGTATGCCTACGAGTGGCCTGGCAATGTTCGTGAGCTACGAAATTTCATAGAACGTACATTACTTTTAGGTGCTCTTACCATCGAGAGCTTGCAGGTTTCTAAGCGTGACGATGAGCAGGTGACTTCCGGTTATCCATTGGATTGGTCTATGGATGCTGTCGAGCGAGCACATATTGAATCTGTGCTTGAGTCTGTAAGCAATAATAAATCGGCAGCAGCCAGATTGTTGGGTGTATCACGCAAGACGCTGGAAAGAAAACAAACTCTTTGGCACAGTGCAGATAGTGTGTCGTGAATAGCTGTCGCGTCGGCTTGTGAGAAATCGATTACTCGGCAGGTCCGTATTAAAACGCTTTTCAAATTTGCGTTACAGGTTATTGGCTTTGCTGCTGGTGCCATTGGTGTTGTTAACGGGCACCGTTGTCTTGTTGGCATCGAAATGGTCCTCTGATTACACCTACGAACAATTGTTCACTAAAGTTAATACTGACTTGCGTGTAGCTGGAGAAAGTTTTCGACGCATTGAGCACGACGGTGAACAACAAATGTCTGCACTTGCCGGTAGTGCCGAGATGAGTGAATTGTTATCGCAACAAAATAATAGTGCCTTGTTACAGTTGCTGGAAAAACAACGTCTTCGCCACGGCTTTGATTTTTTGAAATTATTGTCCAGCGATGGAGGAAAAGTGTTGAATAGGAAGGGGTGGTCCCAACACACACTTAGGCTGTCACCCCTATCAGATCTCATGATGGCAGCTGATCGCAGTCTGGATGCAGGGGTGTCAGGCGTAGAGATCTATAGCGCTTCCGATTGGCAGCGGGAGTCTCGCATTGTTTCCGAAAAAGTCATTCTGCCGCTGGTTGCGACTGCACGTGCTGCGCCGACAAAACGAGCTGTTGAAGATCGTGCAATGATTATTCGAACTCTGCAAGGCGTTAAGAATGCCTCTGGTGAATTAGTGGCGGTGCTTGAAAGTGGGCTTTTGCTGAACAGGAACTTTGAGTTTGTCGATGAAATTCGCGATCTGGTTTACGGGCCCGGCAGTTTGGCGCCAGGAAGTCGTGGAACTGTGACTGTTTTCCTTGAGGACGTTCGCATAACGACCAACGTGCCCAGCCGTGACGAATCCAGAGCGCTGGGGACCAGAGTATCTGTGGAAGTGCGTGACGCAGTACTGACTCGTGGTGAGTCCTGGATCGACAGAGCGTTTGTGGTTAATGACTGGTATATCTCAGCCTATGAGCCAATTCTGGACGTTGGTGGAAAGCGAGTTGGGATGCTCTACGCGGGCTACCTTGAAGCTCCTTTCAGGGCGGAGCTGTTTAAAGCTATTGCTGTTCTATCCACTTTGGTGCTGGCTGGAAGTTTGTTAGCAGTTGGGGCGGCGGTGATCGGCGCCCGAGCGATATTCACGCCAATAGAAACTATGACGTCCGTGGTTCGCGCAACCGCTGCAGGCGAGTATCGTCGTATTGGCCCGATGTCCACTGGGAACGAGATTGGCGAATTAGCGTCCCAGTTTGATGGAATGCTGGACACGCTGGAAACTCATCGCGAGAAGATTGAGCACGATGCTGCTGTTCTTGAGGACAAGGTTCAGAATCGAACTGCTGAGCTGGAAAAGCAGAATCAGCGGTTACACGACTCCATTGATTTGCTTCACCAGACACGAAGGCAGTTGGCCACCGCTGAGAAACTGGCCGCATTGGGAGAGCTTACTGCGGGTGTGGCGCATGAGATCAATAACCCTACCGCCGTCATTCTCGGCAACATGGATGTTCTCGTGGCTGATCTGGGTAGTTCGCGCAACGGGGTCCAAACAGAAATTGACCTGATTATTGAACAGGTATACCGTATCAGGTCGATCACAGATCGGCTTTTGCAGTGTTCAAGATATGACATGCCAAATGATCCAGATCGGCCACATAGTAGTTTTCGTTCCGATATAAGTCCTGTCCCATCTGACTCCGATCATTCTCCCGTCGAGCCAGTGCACCTTGAGGTGGTGATCGAAGAGACCTTGCGCATGCTGCTGCATGAGTTTGAAGGTCAGCAGATTCTAGTTTCTCAATCACATGAAACTCAGCAATTCGCGCTAATTGATCGACAGGAATTACAGCAGGTTCTAGTGAATCTTGTCACCAATGCGGTTGAGGCTATTAAACAGAAGGCTAAACTAAACAATGAAAATCTATCCAGTGGCGACAAGCGTCAAAATGCACAGATCGATATCAGAACGTTCGACGCTGATTCTGACACCGTTATTTTGTCGGTAAGTGATAATGGATGTGGTATCGAAGTTGATCATCTGTTGCGTGTTTTTGATCCGTTTTTTACCTTTGGCAAAGTACAAGGCACAGGGCTTGGGCTATCTGTCAGCTATGGCATTGTGCGCAGATCTGGTGGGGATATTCGGGTGCAATCGCAGTTGGGTGAGGGTAGTGTCTTTGAAGTTCAATTGCCTGGTGTCGCTAGTGTCGGAGTAGGCGCGTAAAAAGGTGACGAGATCGAGCGTTTGAGCGTGAATTACACGGTTGAAACATTACGGTGTGGCTGGTCACGCTAAGTAACGTTTCATTCGGCCAATGTGTTGCTATCATAATGATCAAGTAAGCTATAACTCTTGGAAACCACCCCTGTGGCGCGCGCCTATCCGCTCACTGACTTAGTCAAACTCGTACGAGCCTACGGTGTCCTTGCCGGAACATCGGACATGGAACGCGTTATCGCGGGCACATTATCCCGCGAATGGATTGCCAAAGAGGTTGAGCGGTTCGTGCCTCTGTCTTCTCTACCGCGAAGACTGTTCGAAACTCAGCGCGGCAGGGACATACTGGCGACGGAGTTTTTCTCGAACCAGGATATCGACCCAGAGACAATAAACCCGGCTGAGCTGGACATCAAAATCGGTGGTCAGCGACAAATGATTAATACCAATCGTTTGCCCAAGCTGGAACCCACCATTCATCAGGCTGTGCTTTCAGCAAATATTTTGCTTGGAGTGCGTTTGTATGGTGCGCACGGTAAAGGCATGTCCTCCATGTCTCACGATTTGATCGTTGCGACGATGTTGCAGGATTCTTACGGTAAATTGCATCGATATGGTGCACTTTCGGCTGAAGACAACGAAATCGTCGATAACACCTATTTGCGGACATGGTTTGGCGATTCAGTAGCTAAGTTGGTGGTGGAAATTCATGACTATCTCAAGATTTTTAATGATGCGGTGATTGAGGGGCAAGACATTCCGGAACCTCCATCAGCAAAAATTGCCACAGCCATTGCTGCAATACAGGCAAGCCGTCTTCGTCTAGTTGCACGTGCGGCAGGGGACAAGGTCATTAGTTTTATGGATGCAGATATGCACCGTGAGTTAGAGGCTGTCGGTGTGGACTGCAAATCTGATTTTCCAGAACGTCCGATGCTTGAGCGCCACTACGATTTAACCACCGCAGCGTTTAAGTTGCCCGGGGTCGATCACTATGCTTTACGCGAACCTCTGCGCAATACTCTGTTGATGGCTGTTAGAGATGCACTCGAAGATCCTTTAAAGCGTGAGAGATTGTCTGGACGTCGTGGTAAGGCTGTGCACGAGGTGCACATCAATTTGCCAGTAATGGAGTATTTTGTTGCATCAGAAGCGCCTAATTCGATAGAAGCTGTTCACATAGCTAGTTTGGAGATGATGCGATCACTGGAAAGAGGACGTCGTAAATCCTTGAGCACCATGGCGTCTCATGCGTTCAGGATCGCAGCCATCGCCGAGCGAGTACTGGGGCGTGCATTGGAGCCTCTCGTGGTCACTCTTGCAATGCTTCATGACGTTGTTGAAGACGGTGCCGAAAGAGTGACTGGGTTTGGTCATTCTTTACGGAAAATTCAGTTCAGATTTGGTGGTCCGATAGCAGCCATGGTGTCCGAATTGACTGATTCAACTGTACACTCTGCTGGAGCCAGTAAAGCGAATTTGACGTTGAAGCAGCCACACTTGTTATTGCCACAGGCGCAATATAATGTTGGTCGCTTTACCGATATGACGGTCAAAGCAACAGAGGCTGAAGTGCCTTATTCCCTAGCCGGCATTGTTATAAAGCTACTTGATACCGTGGTTTCCCTCGAGGAAGGTATTCGAGATCCTGAACTTATGTGTGGCCACTGGCGGCATAGCGGTGCTCGAATTTACTGGGCAGAGCGAGATCGAGGCGCAATTGTCAATCCACTCATTGAACGTTTGTTGATTGAACTCAAGCAAAGTGAGGTCGACCCCAAATATGCTACGCGACCACATCATGTCAATATAGTTCGGCTACGCGCTGGATCAGCCATTCTCGATACGGTTCTTTCATACGAGGATATGTATGTCACCCAAAATCTTGCCATATTGGCTAATGAATATGATTTAGATGAGAGTCAAAGGGATGTACTCATTACTTTGTTTTATGACAGTAATGTTTCCAAAGAGCAGTTTTCTGAACTAGTACTCAATGGTTTGCTGGACGACCGTCTTCTTGTAAATAGTCTTTCCTCGGGACGTTTGCCAAGATTGGGGTACACGACGTTATATGCCAAGGATGCGACGGGCGACTCTCCTCGCAGTGAAGACACTTTTCTGGAATATCGAGCTAGTGGTATGCGACGCAAGGAAATTCGCCGCGAACTCGGTATAGATACCCCGGCCAAGCTATCAGCCATGGCGTTGAGACAAGAACAGGTTCTGCGAATGTTCGATCGCTCACTTCTGAATACCCAATTCAGAGACCTACAAGAAAGAGATACTCTTGCTGCCACCGGTAGTTAGTGATCTCCTATTCCATTGTCACAAGCTGACTGTTGGGTAGTATTTGATAGCCACCCAAGCTGTTAGCCATTGTGCAGGCGTCTGCGTCATGCACACGGGCGATGAAATCTTGAACCAGTGTCCGGAAATACGTTTTGCGTGACATGACCAGATCCAGAGCGACATCGGCTACCGGTAGATAGGGGAGTTCAAATTCAGCAGCAGTACTCTGCACACCACAACTGACGTCTGCTGCACCTGTGTTAACAGCTGCGACAGCACTTCGTTCACTGTTGCAATGGGTTGATACTTTTAGTGAGGAGATGCTCTGGCCGTGTGTCGAGCATAAGTCTTCCAAAAGTCTTTCCGTGCCAGAGTCATTTTGGCGCATGGCCCAACTCAGAGAATTGTCTTCGATAACATCTGCCAGTAATTTTGGAATCGGTATATCAAAATTCGGAACTAGTTTTCGATTCAGAACTATCCCCTGGCTACGACGTAAACATCTGACAATTACCCAGCTTTGATGGTTGCGATAACAGCGCAGCAATCCCAGGTGCCGCCTGGCGTTATCCTCACTAGCGCCCCAATTAATAAAGCATGCATCAATACGACCGCAGTCGAGCATGCGCAATCCGTGTCGAGTACCTGAAGGGCTATAACTAACTAACGCATTCTGCTGCCAGTCGATAGCAGCGTTACTACTGACATAGTGGATGAGTCGGTCATCGCTACCACCAATAAGTAGCCTGTCATGCATTACTCCGCCGTGACTATTTTCTAATAGCCAATCTTCAATAAGTTGTCTTGGGAAAATCCATTTTCCGGTGATTTTAGTGCCGGGAATTTGGCCACAGCCAGCAAGTTGATAGATCTTCTTTTCGTTGACGTGTAACAGTTCCGCCAGTTGGGGCACCGTTAAAAAAATGTTACTGGAACTGGGTTCGGGCCCGGGTACGGTTCCGGAACTTTTACCGCTTGTTCTCTCTGTTAACAGCTTGTCAGTAGGTGTGCTCATAGGGCTATCAAGAGGCTAGGTCTTTCATGCCTTTGGTTGGTGGCGGTACTCTGCGCTCTGGTGGAATAGCATCAAACTCCATAGTCTCTTTGCCGTTGTATATCATGAAGTGGCGACCCTTGGCACGAGCAATGATGGTCATGCCAATTTCCTGAGCCAGTTCCAGGCCCATTTGTGTAACGCCAGAACGGGAGAGTAGCGTTGGAATCCCCATGAATGCTGTCTTCATGACGATTTCGGACGTTAGCCTACCGGTGGTGTAGAAAATTTTGTCCTCGCCCTCTAACCCTTGTAGCCACATTCGTCCAGCGATGGCGTCAGCTGCATTGTGCCTGCCCACATCTTCTATGTGCATGATAGATTCTGTCGATGTGCATAATCCACAGCCATGGACCGCACCGGAAACGCGGTAAACATCGTTCAATTGCCCCACGTTCTTGATCAATGTGTAGATCTCGGACTGTTTGAGTTTCGGCGTTGTTAAGACCACTTCGTACAGCTTGTCGACTGTGCAGCTAAAGATCGTGCCTTGGCCACAACCACTGGTAATGATGCGGCGTTTCATTTTTTCCTGCCAATCGGAAATTCCCAGGCCTGCATGGGTTGTGACATCTACCAACTCTTGATCCCAATCAACCAATACAGATTTAATGAGGTTGATGTCTTCAATAAGCTTCTGGTTGCGAATGTATCCCAATGTCAGCGCTTCGGGCTGTGTACCTAGTGTCATCAGCGTGACGACTTCCATGCCGTCTACTCGAATTGTCAGTGGCAGTTCTCCGGGAATATGTGCATCCACAGATTCGCCGAACTCATTAACTGCGACTACCGCATGTGCAGGCATCAGTCCTTCATTGCTAAGACTCGGTAGATACGGGTCTGGCGCATTCGTCATAGTTGGAACTCGGAGTAAAGCATTAGGAGAACTGTAAGAGTCTGGGTGGTGCAAGTGAAGTCTACCCGTGCACTGATTTCACTGCACAGAGTGTTTTATGAGACAAATTGTCCCGTTTTTAACGTTGGGGCTAAGATTTCTGCAAAAAAGGATCGCGATAACCGTGGTCAGTGATGATCTGGGGCTTCTACACCTGTTCCTTGCGTGCAATAGTAGGCCCGATGTTGAACTGTGTGCGTGTTCGTCCATGACCGTCGATTCCAAAATACGTTTGAGCTTACCTGTGACTGTGTTGTTGGAGCGAAGAATTATCGTCCGTTCTTTCTGGTCACAGCCGTCTTGGTATTTGCACACGGTAGCCGTAGGCGAGGATGTGGCTGTGAGTGAATCATTGACTAACTCCGCCACACTTGTCGGTTCGACCGAAAAGGGCGATTTGTTTGCCTGGGCGGGATTTCAGGTAACACTTTATAAGGATGCCTGCGAGCGCTACTGGCATGCATTGATTGGTGACAAGCCATTGGTCTATGTGGTCTGCAGGGATGATGCTGACGACGATGAAGTACCGACCCCTGGCGTATCGATTAGTCCGATTATTGTGACCATAGATTACGACGAAGCAAGTGCGTGTGCGGAAACAGATTATCTGGTGTTGAGTTCGGCTATTCCTCCCGAGCTCTACCGGCATATGGAGTTGTTTGTTCTGCAGCACTACAAGCCTGAGAAATTTAAAAAACGAAAGCGGCGAAATTGGGGTGATGAGGGATCAGACCAGCGCCCTTCAAGCCGCCCTAATGGAAGCTAGACATGAGTGAAGAAGAACCCGAAGCCAGTTTCCTAAATCGTTGGTCTAGCCGCAAAAAGGATTCTACTACTCAAACAACGACCACTAACGATGAGATCAGCGGCGTATCGGCATCTGTTGTGATGCCGCTGGGAGCAGAGTCCAGTGCAGTCGCTCTAATCGACTCGCCAGCCAGTTCGGACGATGTTTTGCAGGCAGATGCGATCAGCCAGACTTCAGTTTTGAAAGACCAAGACCAAGACCTAGACGCGGCAGAATTGTTGCTTACCGATGCTGACATGCCTCCGATCGAGAGCCTCACTGCAGAGAGTAATGTCAGTCAATTTTTCAACAAAGGCGTCAGCGCATCCCTACGAAAGGCTGCGCTGCGTTATGTTTTTCAACAGCCTCAATTCAACGTGCGTGACGGGCTGAATGATTATGATGGGGACTACACTGTTTTTGAGCCGTTGGGAGACATCATCACCTCCGATATGAAGTTTCACATTGCCAGGAAAGAAAGAGATCGACTAGCAGCAGAAGCCGAAGCAGAGGAGCTCTTGCAACAAGAGCGGTTAAGAGGTGAGTTGGGCGAAGAAGGGGAATCTGCAGATCAGGCTGAAACGAACGTCGAGGGCGAGGATACGGATCAATTGGCATCTGATGATGAACTCGCGGCAGAAACTGACGAAGGAGTCGATGATGAGCCGTCGTCAGAAACTGATGCTCTAAATGAACCAACAACATTAGCGCTTGTGGATAGCGGTGATGGCATACCTCAGCATGCGTCAGCGCTTGTTGAGCCGTTAGAACAGGTGTAAGTCTGCGTGATAAGTGCATACAGGATTAAGATATGAGTAATCAGGAACAAACCCTCTCGTTTGTAAAAAATACAAGCAGCGTAGTTCAGCAACAGCAATTGGGTCAGGCTACGTCGCAAATTCAGTATGTGTCGCAAGGCTACTGTCTGGTCATTGGTGATGCTGTCCGAGCTCTTGAATGTGCGAGTCCATTGGCAGCAACTGGATTCTCGATTGTGCAAATTGATTCCAGGCTATCGAAGCCGGAGAAGCAGCTGACTGGAGATGGTATTGCCGTCTTTAAGGTACCCGCGTTGGAACTTGACGGTTACCTTGGGGCTTATAGCGCACGTGTGCCATCGCAAACTACAAGCCAATCACAAGATCTGGATCTGGCAGTTTCTGTCTACCGCGAGTCTGGTTACTTCGACCTTGTACTAGATTTATCCGATGTCTCACTAATGCCAATGCGACTGGCACCGTTTGGCTATTTTCATGCAACCACTGATGAGGAAATCACTGCGGCAGTTGCAGAGCTGGTAGAGCTTACAGGTGAATTTGAAAAACCTCGATACTTCAGCTACAACAGCGCTGTGTGCGCGCACAGTCGGAGTGAGCTGACAGGATGTTCTCGTTGCATTGATGTTTGTACAACGGGTGCTATTCAGTCTGACGGGGAAGGGGTCAAAGTTGACCCTTTTTTATGTCAAGGCTGCGGAAGTTGTGCCACTGTTTGCCCAAGTGGTGCTATGACCTATGCGTATCCCCGCCCTGCAGATGCAATTGATAGAACGAGAAAATCGTTATCGGCGCATCAAGCGGACACGGTTGTATTGCACACAGAAGCGTTACAGGGCGTTATTGATACCCACACCTTCGACGATGGAGTTTTGCCGTTGCTGGTTGAAGAAGTTTCAGCATTTGGAGCAGATTACTGGCTGGCCTTGCTTGCTGGGCCGGCTAGTCGAATTATCATTGTGCTTGATTCTCTGGCCGATGATCCGAATAGGCTAGCGATTGAGTCGCAATTGAATTGGGTAGAACCATTGGTGGGTGCGCTTGGTGTCGGTCCTGTGCCGATATCCATTTGCGCATCTGCTGATTTAGCTCAGGTCTTAGCTGCAAACGACGATGGCTACAATGGGGACAGTGCGACGGATTCAGAGGAGAGTTTGCGAGATCTGCTTAAAGGTCTTGTTCCACAGAATTTCACTACACATGGCGATAAGCGGCAGACCTTGCGTATGGCTTTGGATGTTTTCTCCGAGCAAATTCCGCCATCACAGCCCTGTGTCGAGTTACCTGCCACGGCCCCTTTCGGCCGAATAAATGTGGACACCGAAGCGTGTACGTTGTGTATGGCTTGTGTGTCTACCTGTCCTGCCAAGGCGCTGCTAGATGGCCAGGACACCCCTGCACTTCGTTTTGTAGAAGCGAATTGTCTGCAATGTGGCCTGTGTGAAACCGCTTGCCCCGAATCAGCCATTTCGCTCAAAGCTCAGTACACCTGGGACAGCATCGAAGCACGAAAATTGGAAACCCTTCATGAGGAGGCGCCGTTTCACTGTGTACGCTGCCATACAGCGTTTACCACACAGGCGATGATTGACACCATGACATCCAAGCTGGCTGGACATTGGATGTTTCAGGATGGGAAGGCTGTTCGCCGTTTGAAGCTCTGTGGTGAATGCCGAGTCAAGGATATTTTCGAGGAGGATGCCAAAGGCATCAACGTGCATCGTAGCGATGCATAGGGAACGTCGATGCGACATTTTGCACCGCTTGAAAAAATATTTTCTGAATACGGTGAATTTCTCTGACCAGAATGGATCAGGGGTCGGTTTATCGACAAAGGTTGAGACCGATTTCCAGCTGATAAATAATAAGGTATGAATGTAATGACATCCGATCAACCGGTGCTAAGCATAAAGAGCGAGCATGAATTCCTGCAAGATCAGGCGCAAGCCATGCGTGCTGCTGTTTATGAGCTCTTAGGACGCTTGCTCGCCAGACAGCCTGATGAGGATATGCTTAAGCGTTTGGGAAGCATTGGCGAGGTTGATGCCAGTGATGGGCAAATCGCTATGGGTTGGGAGCTAATGAAGCAGGCTAGCCTGAAGTTTGATCAGGAAGCGGTACACGATGAATATTTTTCGCTTTTTATAGGTGTAGGTCGAGGTGAGTTAGTCCCATTTGGATCCTGGTACATAACGGGTTTTCTTATGGAAAAGCCGGTAGCGCTGCTCCGTGCAGAATTAATCAGGCTTGGGATTGAGCGCCAGGAGGGTGTGGTCGAATCAGAAGACCACATATCCGCATTGTGTGATGCGATGGCCCTCATCATCAGAAATAGCGAAGAAATTCCGCTGGATACTCAGCGCCAATTTTTTAACGACCACCTGGCTCCTTGGGTAGGTCGTTTTTTCAATGATATGCAAAATGCCAAGGCAGCTCATTTTTATCGATCTGTCGGTTTTTTTGGTGAAAGTTTTTTTGAATTTGAACAACAGCTACTGGATATGCAGAGCTGATGAACAACCATAAAAAGGTCCTAATAAAAGATCTTTATTGTCGTGAGGAAACGGGAATGACTGATAAGAAAGAACCAAATTTTATCAACGCAAAACGTCGTGGATTTCTTCAAGGTGCTGCAGTTGCTGGCGGCGCTGTCGCGAGTGGAGCTGCTGTGAGCTCTGAAGTTCTTGAAATCGAAGTAGCGCCCCTACAGCCTGAAAATGGACACAAGGGCTATGAAAACAATGAATACAGAAAGCGTTATTACGCTCGTGCTCGTTCCTAAAGTCGCGCTGAAACCCGACCGTCAACAGTTTTCAGATTGTGGCTTAGGCCATGATCTCTCGTATTAGCAGGAGATAACTATGAAGTTAAATCGTAAGTCACCCGCGCTAGCAACACCGTCATTCGGTGAGTCGCTGGCGAGCACTTCGACAGGTTTGTTGGGCGTTACAGTCAACCGTCGTACATTTTTGAAAAACTCCGGTTTAACAGCAGGCGGTGCCGCGTTGGCGATTTCTGCTGGCCCAAGCATGCTGAGGAAAGCGCGTGCGGCTGAGAACTACGCGAAAGCTGGAGTAGAAACGGAACTCATTCACTCAATATGCACACACTGCTCAGTCGGTTGTGGTGTTGTTGCTGAAGTGCAGAACGGTGTATGGACTGGCCAAGAGCCAGATAACGATTCTCCCATCAATATGGGAGCACATTGTGCAAAAGGTGCATCCGTGCGTGAGCATGGCCATGGCGAACGTCGATTGAAGTACCCGATGAAGCTGGTCGGTGGTAAGTGGACTCGAGTTTCATGGGATCAGGCCATTACCGATATTGGTGATCAGATGCTTAAAATTCGTGAAGAGTCCTCATCCGATTCTGTTTATTGGCTTGGTTCGGCCAAGTACAACAATGAACAGGCATACCTTTTCAGGAAGTTTGCCGCTCTATGGGGGTCCAATAACGTTGATCACCAGGCGCGCATTTGCCACTCCACAACCGTTGCAGGTGTTGCAAATACCTGGGGTTATGGTGCGATGACCAACTCCTATAACGACATGCAGAAGTCTAAAGCCATGTTTTTTATAGGGTCAAATGCGGCTGAAGCGCATCCTGTTGCCATGCAGCACATCCTGAAAGCAAAGGAAAATGGTTCGAAACTGATCGTTGTTGATCCACGTTTTACAAGAACAGCTGCGCACTCCGATCAATTCATTCAAATGCGTCCGGGTACTGATGTACCTATCATTTGGGGCATGTTGTGGCACATTTTTGAAAACGGTTGGGAAGACAAGGAATACATCCGCCAACGTGTTTACGGCATGGATGATGTGCGTGCTGAAGTGGCTAAGTGGACTCCAGAAGAAGTTGAGCGCGTCAGCGGTGTTCCGGAAGCACAGATCAAGCAAGCGGCTCAAACCATGGCGGAAAGTCGGCCGGGTACTATCGTTTGGTGCATGGGCGGAACCCAACACACTATTGGTAATAACAACACTCGCGCCTATTGCACACTGCAATTGGCGTTAGGCAACATTGGTGTATCTGGCGGTGGCGCGAACATTTTTCGTGGTCATGACAATGTGCAGGGTGCCACTGATATGGGTGTGCTTTCGCATACATTACCTGGTTACTACGGCCTTGCAGCAGGCTCCTGGAAGCATTGGGCCGGTGTATGGGATCTGGAGTACGAATGGATCAAGAATCGATTTGACCAGGGCTCTTATGAGAAGAAGGGCGATAAAGAACTCCAGCCAATGAATACCGCAGGCATGCCAGTATCTCGCTGGATAGATGGTGTTCTTGAGGATAAGGAGAACATTGGCCAGAAGGACAACATTCGCGCGATGGTTTTATGGGGGCATGCTCCGAATTCACAAACCCGTGGTCCGGAAATGAAAGCAGCGATGGAAAAGCTCGAGCTGCTGGTTGTCATTGACCCTTACCCAACGCACACAGCCGTGCTGCCAGATCGACAGGATGGCATGTACCTGCTTCCTGCCTGTACGCAGTTCGAAACTTATGGTTCTGTGACTGCGTCTAACCGTTCATTGCAATGGCGCGACAAGATAATCGATCCTTTGTTCGAATCTCTGCCTGATCACACGATCATGTACAAGTTCGCTGTCAAGCTAGGTTTTGGTGACGAACTGACAAAAAACATTGAGGTTACCAACGAAGAGCCTCTAATCGAAGACATCACACGTGAGTTCAATAAGGGTATGTGGACTATCGGTTATACCGGTCAGAGCCCAGAGAGAATCAAGGACCACATGAAGTATCGAAGTACTTTTGATGAAGTCTCATTGCAAGCTAAAGGTGGCCCTCTTGACGGTGAGTATTATGGACTGCCATGGCCTTGCTGGGGTGATGCAGACATGAAGCACCCTGGTACACCCAATCTGTACGACCCCAGTAAGCCAGTTGCGGAAGGTGGGTTAAATTTTCGCGCTCGCTTTGGTGTTGAGCGCGACGGTGTCAATTTATTGGCGGAAGATTCATGGTCGGTAGGATCTGAAATTGAAGATGGATATCCAGAATTCTCAGCTGACATGCTCAAAACTCTAGGTTGGTGGGATGATCTTACCGTTGAAGAGAAAGCTGCAGCTGATGGCAAGAACTGGAAGACAGACGTTTCCGGTGGAATTCAGCGAGTAGCCATTGCGCATGGTTGTGCACCCTTTGGAAATGCGAAGGCACGTGTGAATGTGTGGACGTTTCCTGACCCAATCCCGGTTCATAGAGAGCCTCTGTACACATCTCGCCGAGACCTGGTAGAGGACTATCCAACCTATGAAGATAGAAAGTCTCATTATCGTTTGCCTACCCGTTACGGTTCTATTCAGGCGGTTGACTACTCGAAAGATTTTCCATTGATTCATACCAGTGGTCGATTGGTTGAGTATGAAGGGGGGGGGGAGGAGACTCGCTCAAATCCATGGCTTGCCGAATTGCAGCAGGACATGTTTGTAGAGATTAATCAGGCCGACGCTAACGACATCAGTATTAAAGACGGTCAGATGGTTTGGCTTGAAGGACCGGAAGGTGGCAAAATCCATATCAAGGCAATGGTCACCGAACGAGTAGCACGAGGCGTTGTCTTTACACCATTCCACTTTGGTGGGGTGTATGAAGGTAAAGACTTACTGGATAAATACCCAGAAGGAGCAGCGCCATATGTCAGGGGTGAATCAGATAACACCACCATGACGTATGGCTACGATTCCGTCACACAAATGCAAGAGTCGAAGTGTACTCTTTGCAAAATAACCGCGGCCTAACGGGAGGATATAGCAATGGCTAGAATGAAATTTTTATGCGACGCTGAGCGTTGTATCGAGTGTAATGGCTGTGTCACTGCGTGCAAGAACGAGCACGAAGTGCCTTGGGGTGTGAATCGACGTCGGGTAGTGACACTCGGAGATGGTGCGCCTGGGGAAAAATCTATCTCTGTTGCGTGCATGCATTGCACGGACGCACCGTGTCAGGCTGTATGCCCGACCGATTGCTTCTACACGACAGACGACGGTATCGTGCTGCACGACAAGGGTGCATGTATTGGATGTGGATATTGCTTCTACGCTTGCCCGTTTGGAGCTCCGCAATACCCTCAGCAGACAGCGTTTGGTGCACGTGGAAAAATGGACAAGTGTACGTTTTGTGCTGGTGGACCGGAAGATGATCTTTCCGATGCCGAGTACGAAAGCTATGGCCGTAACCGCATAGCCGAAGGCAAACTACCACTTTGCGCCGAGATGTGTGCAACACGTGCACTTATCGCTGGTGACGGTGATGAAATTGCGGACATCTATCGCGAGCGCATTCTTCGTCGCGGTGGCCGTCCTCAGACTTGGGGTTGGGAAACCGCCTACACAGAGGGCTAATGCGCATGCAAACACAGCAAAGCGAAGGTAGTGCAGGGCGTCAAAAAATGAGTCCTGCCAGAAAACGCAAAATGGCGTTTTATGGACTTCTGGGTATCCTGGCAATGGCGTTTATACTGCCATTGGCCAGCTATACGGTGCACTTTCTGGGTAGCGAAGCATATGCACAGGGAGCTGGACCTGCCACTAATCCAAGGTCCAACTACTGGCGGGCAGTCGAGGGTGGTGTCGCTGGTTACACCACGGGCCAAGGGCCTGAAGCGGGTGTGTTAATCGGTCCTGGTGGGGTTGAGTGGCAGCAATTGCGCGAGGGTGTCATAGCAAAATATTTGCCTTGGGCCATTGTTGGTGTGTTTTCGATTCTCGCGCTTTACCATTTGATTCACGGCCGTAATAAACTTGACGAAAGACCTGCTGGGAAAAAAATCAAACGTTGGGGCTGGTTCGATCGCCTGGTTCACTGGATGACAGCTATCTCGTTCATTGCTTTGGCGATAACTGGACTCAGTATGTTGATTGGAAAAACTTTGCTCATTCCGTTGTTTGGGAAAGCAGGTTTTGCTCTGTGGGCACAGGCATCTATCATTATCCACAATGTCCTTGGACCTGTTTTCACTGTTGGGATCTTGCTGATGATCGTTATGTGGATTCGTCATAACTTTCTGAATGCAACTGACCTTAAGTGGTTCAAGGAAGGTGGTGGATTATTTTCCAAAACTCATCCTTCCGCCGGTCGTATGAATGGTGGTGAGAAAGTTTGGTTTTGGCTTGTAACTTTCATCGGACTTGGCGTATGTTTTACTGGTGTGCTCATGCTAGCGCCTATCTGGGGCTACGGCATCCCTCAGTGGCTTGGATTCCTACCTTGGGTAGAAGGTTCCAGATTTGATATGCAAGAGGCCAATATAATCCATGCTGTATTGTCTCTAGGTTGGACTGCTGCAGCTTTGGGGCATATCTACATAGGTACAGCGGGTACTGAAGGTGCCTTCGAAGGTATGTCGACAGGTTATGTTTCTACCGAGTGGGCTAAGCAGCATCACGATCAGTGGTACGAAGAGTCTGTTGCTAACGGCAAAGTCATAGAGCCTGTTGAAAGTGCTGCCAAAGCTGCGGCGACCAAAGTCTCTACAGCGAATTAAATCGCGATAGGGTCATGGTGTCCTCACACCGTGACCCTAGTTACTTAGTAACGGGTTATGACTGTCTAATTCGCTATTCCGATGCTCTTAACCCGAACGACTGATCAGTCGCCCTCATCTCGCCAAGGGTGGTATGGTTCTCTTATCTTGTAATAGTGGATCAAACGCGTGTCTGTCGTTGAACGATTTCCCGATGATGTCATAGTCCTTTTGCACAATGCCCAAGTGACTGTTAGCTGTGTTCCCATTCAAATGGACGATGGCCAATGGGAGGCTGCCATGTTTTTCGTGTTAGCCAATAAGGCACCGTGTTTGGCTGGTGGTCAATTGCTTGGTGGCCCTTTTGCTGTGGAGTTCGATGTGGACTTGCACGAGCATGAAAAAGGTACTTTGATTGAACTTGGTATCGACATTGGTACGCCTGTCGAAAATAGCCGCGGTACGATGCTTTTTATTACTGGGCATAGTCCCTCTCACTTTGAATCTATCAAGCTATTGAGCGAACAGCCAGAATTGTCATTGTTTATTGGCAATGAATACTGCGAGGTTCTGTATCGCCAACGTATTCCACTCTCTGACACCCTGCGTAAAGGCTTTAAACAACTGTTGGATGAAGCGGTTGGTCGCGATGCGTTCATACGCATGACTGGACAGTACGATCCCGATCTTGTATTTGCAGACACAGTTGCGTCGTTGCAGCTTGCCTGATTTTTAAATCATAGAAAGTGCGGCAAAGCTAATAAGCACCTCTGGCCGGACAGTTGCCTTGGGAAATCAGTGTCCCGAAACTGGAGTTGCAGCGTTAACACTGACGTCTGCGTCATTTTCTAGCCCAATTCCGTGCCCGGCCGAGCCCTCTGCCTTAGCGCAAGCTTCGCTGCTGCAAATGCCGTTTCTAATGAACACTTCTTTGGCCTCCTGATATCCGAGCTCACTGATCTTTTTGTACGATTTGAAATCCATCAGTGCTATGGATCGAACATTGGGTTCCACAAGAATCTGTATTGAATTTCTGGCAACGTTCAATCTTTCGATACTTTTGATATCTGTTGATCGAAGTAACGTTTCGACCATTCTGGGTATGCGTATGGTTTCAGCGAAAGGATTCAATCGTGATAGCAGAACTTCCCACCCGGATAGAGTGGTACCAAAATCGTAGTAATTGAATTGTTCGGGTATATGGCTGACGTTGACGCCAATGATATTGCCCTTGCCGCCGAGGCGATCGAGCATTATGTCAACCGGAAAGGAATTAAGTACAGCTCCATCGACTAACAGATCACCATTAGACATGGGGACGGGAGAAAAAATACCAGGCAGTGAAATGGTGCTGCGGATCACTTTCCATAGTGGGCCCTTGTCATGAATTACCTCGCGACCATCTGCAAGGTTTGAAGACACGCAAAAAAACGGTGTCCATAAATCTTCTATTCGTGCTGACTGATAGACATGCTTGCAAAAATTAGTCAGCTTGGATGAGGTCATTAGTGAGGCAAGAGGTAAGGTGTAGTCGTACAGCGCCCGTTTACTCGCAAACGTTGACGACAGCTCTTCGATACTTGCGTAGCTATGTCCCATGGCCATGACAGCGCCGAGTAGCCCACCCATGCTGGAGCCTCCGATGTAGTCGATTTCTACGTTTTGTTCTTCTATTAATTTGTGCACACCAAGATGTGCATAGCCTCTGGCTCCACCGCCACTAAATACAATGCCGCGGGCGCAGTTACGCATGCGTCTTGCCAATCTGCCAAAGTGAAGCTTGTCATTCAAACGCACATGATAGAACGCATCTAATCTCCGGATATCCAGCCACTTGGCGGTGCCTATGGGCTGTTTCGTATCACTGCTGTGCAACAGGACGAGGTCGATTCGGGGGCGAATACGTGACTGGCTAAACATGTCATGCAGCTGGCGTTCCATTGCACGAATGCCTGTGTCGTTGTCGGGGCTCGCGTTAGCTACCAGTAAAATTCGATCTGCTCGATTGACACACCTTCGGGTCCACGGGGTCCATTCCTTGTCTGCTACGTACATCAGCGATTCAAAACGGTTTTCCTTATCATCGAGCCATTCAGCAATGGCAGGGTTGAACACATCGTCAAAACCCGTTTGGGATGCTCCTGTGCGCCCATACAGAGTGTCGAAACTTCTTGAGTCGATAGACAGGGAGGAGCCAAGTTCACGCATACTGCTCTTAAGCTGATGTACGAACCGCCTCAATGGCAGGCGGACATCTAAGGGGATGACTACGAAATTTCTATCCGCTGCGTTACCGACTTCTTCACGGATATTAGCGACATGCCGGTTGACAACAAGTCGTGACAATTGCAGTAAGAGTTGAGCACGTGGAGCAATGATTTCATCAAAAGCTGCGCGACTCAGTAGGGCCAGAGTTGATTCTCTGGCTGCAATGACCGTTGAGGTCCTGTTAGAGTTTGCTAGCAAGGCCAACTCGCCAACGGTCTCTGGTGCATGCACCTCAGCCATTTTACGTCTCTGCCCATCCTGGTTGGTCGTTTCTACAATGAGTTTTCCCGACACTGCGATGTAAAGCCCATCAGGCGGGTCACCTTCTTCGAACAACACTTGTCCGCTGCGATAATGGCGAATTTCTGTTTGTTCGAGTAGGCTGTCCATGACTGCGTTGCTTATGTCACCGAACAGTCGCAAGTAGGAACCGGCGAGTGTGACGCGTCGCGACAGAACGGCAGCAGAATCGTAAACGTGAGCCAGTATCCCTGAATCTATCTCTGCCAGTTGATCAAAAGCATATCGAGGGAATTGTGCAACTCGTGTTTTTTTAACGGCGATAGCAGATACCAGATGTTCGCCTCCATTGAGCACAGCAAAGTCACCCGCAGTGTCTCCTTTTTTGCGAGATTGCAAATAGAAGGTTTCGCCAGAGATGGAGAAAGGCATGTAAAGCCCAAGTTCTCCGTCCAGAACGACGTAAAGGTTTTCGCTTTGACGGCCGGCTGTGAATAGCGTGCAGCCTTCAGGAACTTCCTGAAAAGATATAAGTGGTGTTAGTTTTTCCCACAGTTCATCTGTGATGCTCTGCAGTAGTGGTAGCTTTTTAAGTTGCTTTATGGCTCGAGCTTCTTTCAACATTCCATCCCATATCTATCCACGTTATTACCACCCGGTAGCTGACAATTATTCAGAGTACAACGGAGCGCACCGTGTGACATTGTCCGTTAGCCAAGTACAGCGAGGGTGCTTTTTTTCGATATACCCGCGTGTTCCCATCGATTTGCCAGTATTAACCTGATTCCATCCGACTTTATTCAGCCTCAAAATTGATGTCAGCAAACCATGCAGTACCTTTCTTGCCAGCATTGTCGCCATCCACCATCACTGCATATCCGTCAATTGACGTAACGTCTCTGCCAAACAGCGTTTTAAAATCTGTAGCAATGTTTCTGCTTTGCGTAACCCATTGCCCAGCTTTGAAGTTTCCGGTCTGTACAACCACCATTTTGGCTTTTTTGGTGAATGGATTTGGCCAGGATTTGCCAATATCCTGATTCGATGACCATACGTAGTTTATGGCCAAGGTTTGCCAAGGCAGCCTGCCGGTTTTGGAGACCACATAAAGGCGAGCTGGAAAGTCATCACCCTGACTGGTTTGTTCTTCGATGTCGTCATAGATGCCATCAATCTTCCAAGACCAGCTAATTGTTGGAGTTTTTGTAAGATTTATCTTCTTTTCCTTGTACAGGATTGACGCAGTGCCGTTGGTGCTAGCTTTGAGAACCCGTGTTCCGTCTACATCCACGATCTCGTATTGTGAATTTCCGGAAAAACTGCGTTCTTTCCAATCCTGAAGTGTAAGGTCTTTGAACGGTGCGATGGGATGTTCACTTGATTGATCGGTGCCCAAGGCTAGGCCATTGGACAGAAATGCTGAGCCTAGTAGCACAGCCGCAATTCTCGCTCGAGCGCAGGTGTAGGCACGGCCGCAGGAGGTCTGTGTGGGATGTGAAGAATTCAAAGGGGTAATCTTATTATTCATATGGGTTCAGACGGCAGAATGAATGAAAAGTTAAAACTCTCTTACGAGAATAAGAACTAGTACGACTCAGAGTGCGTATCGCGTAGTATCCAGGTTGATTTGTCCATTAAATTTTCAAAAAGTCACAGATATACTCATGCCTAGCCTGATCTCTCAACGTCGCTTTTGGTGGTGCGCCTTTGGCACCATAGCCACTGTCTATGCTTTGATCCTAGTGGGTGGAATAGTTCGCGCAACTGGCGCTGGAATGGGGTGTCCTGACTGGCCAACTTGTTTTGGACAGTGGATTCCTCCTACCAGCGAAGCTCAGTTGCCAACCAATTACCAGGAGATTTATGCTGATCGGGGTTATGCTGAAACCACCTTTAATGTAAGGAAAACCTGGACTGAATACCTGAATCGCCTTCTGGGCGCATTTACCGGACTGACAATCCTTGCCACATTGATTTTTTCTGCTGCATACAGAAAATCTGAACCTAAAGTGTTCTGGTATGCGCTTATCGGATTTGTACTGGTAGGTGTGCAAGGATGGTTGGGATCTGTAGTTGTGGCAACCAATCTGCACACTGGCATCATTACCCTGCATATGTTGTTGGCCCAAGTCATCGTCGGGTTGCTAATCGCGACGTTAGTTCGCTCAGCACGCTCGCGATACGAATCTGTAATGGTTGAGCAACTGCCGCCGTATTTTTATACCGTCATGGTCGTTGCCATGGTCATAGGCTTATCGCAGCTGGTGATGGGAACTCAGGTAAGAGAAGCAGTCGATCTCATTGCCAGAAGTAGCAACTTTGCGGACAGACATTTGTGGATTGAACGACTTCCGTTTATTTTCAATATCCACAAGTATTCGGCCATTCCGCTGGTTCTACTTAATGGCTGGCTCGTGTTGTCGGTCCTGACTCATTCGAAGTCGGTCATACTCAGGCGGTTAAGTTTAGGTTTGGCGATATCTCTTCTGGGAACGATTGCTATTGGCATGAGTATGGATAGATTGCACCTTCCAATGTTTGCTCAGCCGCTGCACTTACTCCTATCTTCTTTAATTTTTGGTGTGCAACTGGCCTTGATGCTTGTATTGCAGCACGCTATGAAAACACCCAGACAGCGCATTGAATCGCCGCACGAAATGGCGGCTGCAAAACAATAGGCAAGTGGATCACCGCTGTGTAACACCACAGTGGTTTTACCAAAAGCAATAGCACTGAGCCAGGGTTTGACTCACAGTGATCTCCATCGTTTGATACATCTATCGACAAGGAGTCACTATGCATGCTTGCACAAGGACGTGCACAACGTTTCCAACGCTAAGTACCATCACTACGGCACGATTATTTGCCATCATCCTGGTAGCGCTGTGTTCTGGATTAAAAGCCGATAAGCCAGCTTACAGCCAGTCTTTGATTAGTCTGGATGAGAATCAGGACCCAGGTTGGCATTCAGCACGCTCGGTGCAGTTTGCAGATGCGCAGCTGACCGGGTTAATCAACATCAACAGCGCAACAGTTGAAGAACTGGCTCTCGCATTGCCCGGAATAGGCCCTAGAAAAGCTCAGCGCATTGTCGATTGGCGAAATGACAACGGAGCGTTTCAGTTTCTTGATCAACTTCTGGAAGTTAGCGGCATTGGTCCGAAAACTCTCGAACGAATTGCACCCTTCATAAACTTTGGAGATAGCAAAGAGGCGGTTAGTGCTAAGCCGTCGGCTAAATCAGGCTCAGAACACCGGTGGGTGCTATTGGATATTGTAAATCGAGCCAATAAAGATGCAGAGCAGGTGTTACGTGAACTGAAAGGCAATTAGTGGGTGGCAGTTTGTGAATAGACTATCAGTCGCCTTCAAATTCACATAGCACGTGAACTGGGACATCCAATGCTTCTATGCGCGCTCTGCCACCCAGGGCTGGCAAATCGATGATAAAGGCACTTCCGATAACCGAAGCACCGCAGCGTCTGATCAACTTTATGCCGGCTTCACAGGTGCCGCCAGTGGCGATCAAATCATCAACTAGAAGTACACGTTCTCCGGGTTTGAGTGCCCCCTCATGCAATTCCATGGTGGCTTCGCCATATTCCAGCGTATAGGATTCACTGATCCTTGGCCCAGGAAGTTTCCCGGCTTTGCGTATCGGGATAAATCCCACTGACAGCTGGTGTGCAATTGCACCACCCATAATAAAGCCTCTGGCTTCAAGCGCTGCAACTTTATCAATTCTTGCGCCCGCATAGGGGTGAAGAAGCTTGTCTATGGCGATACGGAACGCCTGCGCGTCCCCAAAAAGTGTTGTAACGTCTCTGAACTGAATACCGGGCTTTGGAAAATCCGGAATGGTTCTTATCGCGTCTCTGATATCCATAGGGGGTGTCTTAAGGCCAGAATAGAAGTACACAACCAGTAGGGTACCACTAAGATCATGACACTCGTTCACAGGAGCAAAAGCTGTGTGCGTGATATTATCCCCGCAATTCCTTCAGTGGCTGATAAATTCACCATGCGTCTGATTTTAAGAACTTTGCTGCTCGCAACCGCAGTGATGGCGGTTGGTTGTAGTACGGTCAAATACAACACACTTGAAAAAATAGGTATTCACAAACGCGATATCCTTGTCAGCAATGTCAAAGACACACGCGATGCACAGGAAGACGCCCAAGAGCAATTTCAGGATGCCCTGGAGCGATTTGGCAATATCGTGACCATCGAAAACACCGACTTAAATAAGGCTTATAACCAACTGAAAGACGAATACGAAGACAGTAAGGACGCTGCAGAGGAAGTGTCCGATCAGATCAACGATGTTGAACAGGTGGCTGGTGATTTGTTCGAGGAGTGGGCTGAGGAAAATAAGGCATACACTGACGCCGTTTTACGCAGAAATAGCCAATCCAAGCTTCGTGATACTCAAGCCAGGTATACCGAAATGTTAAAGAGCATGACGGACTCTGAAGCGAGTATGCAACCAGTATTGGCATCGCTGTATGATAATGTTCTTTACCTGAAGCACAATTTGAATGCACAGGCGGTAGGTTCACTGCGCACGACCTTCGATAAACTGGAAGGTGATATTGGTATTCTGGTAGAAAGAATGAATCAATCTATCGCGCGCTCCAACGACTTCATAGCGCAAATGTAATGAGCAGTGATAGCGAGCAGGATGATTTGGATCTCGATACGCGCCTGAATTTGGAAACTGCGGTCATTGCCTGGTCTGAATTGGTCAAGCATTTTGCCCGTGGAGCTGTTATCCATGTTTCTGATGCAGTCGATCTTTTGGAAGCTGCTGTTTGTCTAATACACGATGATAAGGACAGACTGCAAGCTTGGCTGGATAGTGGGGTGGTTAGTCGAGCCAGTGACGACAACGCACGTGACTGGACGGCCCGCGAGCCCGACTTTTGGTGTGTTGTTACGGCACCTTGGGTGTTGGTGCAGGAGCGCCCAGATAATTCGATTGAGCCCACGCCACCAACAATTCATTAGCTGCTTGTGGCGCGGTCAGAGATTGTTTGCGGACCTTTAATTCCAAGTCATCCGACAGTGGTTGAAGCTCAGGATTGTTTTTAACTGAGGCCAGAATCTGTTGCTCTACCATAGACCACATCCAGGTAACGCGTTGCTGCTCGCGGCGCTCTACTAATTCTCCAGTATCAATCATTTGCCGTCGATGATTACGCACTTGTTGCCATAAATCATCCATACCGTCACCACTGATCGCGCTGCAGGTTAGCGCCAAAGGTATCCAGCTAGTACGGTGTTGCAAAATAGATAAGGCTCGTTGATACGCTGCTTTGGCGTGCAGAGCATCTGTTGTCGTGCTGCCATCTGCCTTGTTTACGGCGATGATATCGGCAAGCTCCAGAACGCCTTTTTTAATGCCTTGTAGTTCGTCCCCCGCGCCTGGAAGCATCAAAACCAGATAGCAATCCACCATTTCAGAGACGACAGTTTCCGATTGCCCAACACCAACGGTCTCTACAAGGATGACATCAAATCCTGCAGCTTCACATAGTAATAAAGACTCACGTGTTACCCGCGAAACTCCACCCAAATGCCCACCAGTAGGAGACGGACGAATGTACGCGTTTTCATTGAGTGAAAGGTTTTGCATCCGAGTTTTATCACCCAATATGCTGCCACCACTTCGTTGGCTGCTGGGGTCTATGGCAAGTACTGCAACTCGGTGGCCCTGTTCAA
>JBLIIE010000018.1:0-49725 GCA_047634635.1 Granulosicoccus sp.
ATAGGTCACTCGGAATTTGATCCGATGTCAACATTGGTTGGCTCTGAAGAAATGGGCGAGATCGGTACGCGGGCCAAATCTAAAGTTACAATTTTATGCGGTCATGTTCATAGGCCTTACCAGGCCCAATGGAATGGTGCAAATTGCTATATATCAGGTGGGCCGTCATTCCAAATGGGTTCTGGTTTCTTCTTCGGTGATGAGGCACTAAGCCCGGTTGACGAACCTTTCACATACTATGTGCATTCAATTGATGGGGCTGGCGATCATGTAGTCGGGACAAGATTTATAAAACTGGCTCCTGCTTACACCTCACATGGTGCAGAGAATGGCGGTGCAGTTTGATCGTGCAAAGCCTTCTTCTCATTCGACGATACGAACAGCGGCATGCTCCATCACTAAAGGTTGAATTTCATATAAGAACTAAAAAAAATAAAGTGGCAGAAGAAAAATAATGGACACCGAAAATCCGATTTTCACTAGACAACTGTTCGCTGAGAATCTCGCTGCTGAGGCGGGTGCTTTGGCTGAGAAATATTTTCGTCATCCTCAAGGTCTTAAGATAGAAACGAAAAATCCTAGAGATTTCGTTTCAGAAGCTGATCGGCTTGTGGAGCAAATGATCCGTGACCAGATAACGATCATATATCCAGACGATAATATTGTTGGAGAGGAAGGTGGAGGTGTTGAAACGGATGCGTATTGGTCGCTGGACCCGATTGATGGAACTTCAAATTATTTGGCTGGAATTCCTTTATGGGGTGTTTCAATTGCGTACATTGAAAACAATGCCCCTACAGTGGGCGCAATCTCAATTCCAATGCTGGACATCTTAGTTTCTGCAAGCGATGCAGCTCAAGGTATTCGGTTTAATCGCGAAGTACGAACCGAGAGGGAGTCGAGTGCAATTCCAACGTTTTCAATTGGTCAAAGCCCCTATTGGGAAACTCCATCGTTCAGACAGGTAGAAGATATTTTTCGCAATGCCGGGTTGGAGTGCATGAATTATAGATGCACGGTCGTGAGTGTGGCCTTTGCGGCATTAGGTTTTACACATGGGTATTATGAGGAAAATACAAATATGTGGGATGTCGCAGCGGGTACCATTATTACTAGACAATCTGGCTTAAATGCCAACATTATTATCAATGACGGAAACAGTTCTCTCACCATCAGCATCTTAACGGACGAACTGCACGAAAGAATCAGCAGTAAACTAGTCCAAAAGCGATTAGCTGAGGTTTAGGAGATCGCTTACTCGATAATGATCTCACCTAACTCCAAGTTGATAGCTTCACATAATCAGTCTGGGTGTTGATTAGTGTCGTGCACAAATCCATGCAATAGCACGATGTCATGCTGTCAGATTACAAAAAGAACGCGTGCTGTGTGGTTTTTTCTAATCAGGGGGCAATGAATCTGATGGAGGGTACGGCCGAGTTGCTGGCCCAGGGGCATGCCCGTAGCACTCTGGTGTCCCAGGCTTATTAACTCGGTTCCGACGATTATCTGATTCTTTTTTTTCAGGGCTTGCAGCCACTGTCTGACCGGTTCCTCGTCGGTCGGGCTTCGATAAAACTTAACCTGTGAGGGGGGGCAACATATTAACACCTAAAATGGTACTCTCTATTTAGGATAAAGTCATCAATCTCGCTAGACTATTATTACAAGCCAGGCTTGATAGTATGACTCAAATGAATAATAAGTATTTGTTTGCTTTAGAGGTGGTGGCGTTTAGAGCCATTTTTGGTTGGGATGACTTTAGCGATGTGGAGCCCTGGCATAGGGGAAATGCCACCAATGCTTAGGAATTTATTCTGCAAGACAAAAATACCGTAAGTCACCTGAAACATCAGATTTATTTCGATATGTAGTTTTAGAAACACTTGACGAAAATGCTCTTTGAATTAGGGCTTAGTCCATCGCCGTATACGCTTTTTGCAGCTGTCCATCATTTGATGGCCAATTGGATTCTTCAGACAGAGCCTTGGGAGCACAAGTGGGGGCCCAGATGTGTCGTAATAACAATCAATGATATTTCTTGATAACACTTCTGAGATTGTAGAATTTACGCGCTTATATTTGGCTATTTTCTACTCATGTGTAGCGATATTTTATCTTACTAGAATATTTATGGTGAGAAAAAATTCAAACACAGAGGTGGTTTTCACTGGGGAGCGCTTTTGCTCAACATGGTGGAACCATATGGTATTTCGTGTTTTTAGATTTACTATATGGATGGTCTGTTTATCCAGGTTTTACTATCCACCTATTGATAATTACTTAGGCATTATACCCAGCTTAGAGAAGTTTCCTGTTGTTCTTGCTGGGGATATAATTCTAACCTCTGGATTTTTATTAACTATCAGCATTCACTTCAGTATGGGTCGTAAGTGGAGATCGGGTATTGATCCCCAAAGCCCTGATCAATTAATTACTGACGGTTTCTACAAGTATTCCCGTAACCCAATGTTTATAAGCGTAGCATTCTGTCAAATAGGGTTCTTTCTAGCACTGCCTTCTGTATTTTCGCTAACCTGCCTAACCATCGGGCTGTATGTTTTATATAGACAAGCTCTATGTGAAGAACGCCATTTATCAGAAGTTTTTCCAATTAAATATCGAATATATTCAAATGATGTTCATAGGTGGTTATAGACAGCAGAACTACCAGGAATTCTGAAAGCAGGTGAGCATTGGCTGGCTACATTGAGTTTTCTGAGATTGACTGCGTGGATAGTCGTCATCGGTCACACGCCGTAAACCATTGCTTATGCGCCATTTTCTGGATAAGTCTGAGTAAGAGGGGTCTATAAATTGTAAAATCAAAAGTCAGAGTGCACTGTGTGTGCGACGAACGGTATTTTGGTAACTGTGTGCGCAAAGATGACGGGTACTAAATTTCAAAGACTGACGATTCGATCGGGTCGAAACTATTTTTCCTTGTTTTGTACCCAGGAAAGTTTGGAGCATCGGCGTGATGAGGTCATCTTGTGGGCGGATCAACTGGCTCGTCGGTTGCACTGGATGATCTACGAGACCACGATCAGTCACGCCTCAACTGCTGAAGCCACCGAGCGCAAGCACGCGCTCTTCGAAAACCGCTTTCCTGTCAAACCTTAGTGGCAGATGTCAACATGCCTGGTCGATACCGCATATGGCTTTTGCCTAGCATTCGTATCAACTCTATTTCGGTTAGCGTTCGCTGAGCGTAGAATAAACTTGAATCTCAGCTAATCACGACAAAGAAACGTAGATTTATCTATTCAACTTCCCGTCTTGGCGCTAAGCCTTCTATAATGGTCTGCCGTGTCACTTCTGTGGCATCTGTCCTTTTCTCATTGAATTGATAGTTTTGGCCACTTATGTCTGCGAATATCGGCGGTATTGATTTTGGTACCTCAAATTCCAGTGTGGGATGTTACAAGGATGGGCTCCCAGAACTCATCCGCTTTGGTGAGGATGGCGTTTCGGTTCCTAGTGCCATCTTCTACTCAACAGAATCGTACGATACTGCGTATGGAAAACAGGCAGTCAGTCAATACCGCTTAGGGGTAGAGGGGCGCCTGCTACGGTCTTTGAAATCTGTCCTGGGGTCGTCTTTGATGACTGAAAAGACCACAATTCGAAATAAGCGCGTACCGTTTACCGACATCATTCAGGATTTTTTCAAGTATTTACAAACCACACTAACTAGTAATGCACTGAACGTTGTTGACAGTGTAGTAGTCGGTCGGCCTGTTCACTTTGTGGATGAGGACGAGGCACGGGACGCACAAGCTGAGGATCAGCTTCGTAATATAGCTCTACAAGCGGGGTTTTCGCACGTTGAGTTTCAGTTTGAGCCCATTGCGGCAGCACTGAATTACGAGAGCACGCTCCAGGCTGAAGAACTTGCTTTGGTTGTGGATATTGGCGGTGGAACTGCAGATTTTACCATTATTCGACTCTCGCCAAACCGCCATCAGCTAACGGAGCGCAGTGCAGATATTTTGTCGACCGTGGGCGTGCATATTGGTGGTACTGATTTCGACCGATTACTAAGTTTGCAATCTGTTATGCCGTTGCTGGGAATGGGTACCGGTGTCAAGAATTCTGATCGTCTATTACCGGGTTCTGTGTATTTTGACCTGGCAACCTGGCATCGTATCCCTCTGCTGTACAACACGGGCAAGCTGAACTTGATCAAACAAATGCAACTTGATGCAAAAGACCGAGAAAAAGTCAGTCGTCTTTATGGTGTTGTTGCAGGCCATCACGGGCACGAACTAGCAGGCGTTGTGGAACAGGTGAAAATCGAGTTATCCGACCACACACAAGCCTTGTTCGAATTGCCTGTCGTCTCTAGTGGTCTGTCAGGTCAGGTGGCACGTGTAAGCTTTGAAGAGGCCATTGAAAAATCGGTAGATCAACTGCTTTTATGCGTGAATGATGGTCTTTCCAGGGCAAGTATTAAATCCTGTGATATTACTAGTGTGTTTTACACGGGCGGGTCGTCATCAGTGCCTTTGTTGCAAAAGAGCATTAGCCAGGTTTTTCCAACTGCCAGTCAAGTTCAAGGAGATACATTCGGTAGTGTCGGGTTAGGACTCACGATCGATGCAGCACGAAAATTTGCATAACCTAAACGTTGGGCTCGGTTAGCGCTGTTTTTGCAATAAACTGATGAGAGAATCTCTACTCAGCGAAAAACTTTCGCCAATATCCAGCAGTTGTCTAATGGTTTCGTCATCAACTGGAACACCCATGCGTGTTCTTGTCTGTCGATTGTTAATTTCAGGCTCACCAGGCATTAAGACTTCATCAGTTCCAACCGCTGCGGGTTTACTTTTTATGAAATCGTAAAATTCCATTGTGCGGCGTGCTACGTCATCCGAACTGTCAAAAGCTGCAGGGTCGATGATGATGGAGAACATGTTGTTAATCACACCGTTGGGTAAGTGCTCCATAGTGGCTACGGTATCGTTACTAACTAGAGCCCCAGCTAGCATTTCCACGAAAATACCGAGCCCTGAGCCTTTGTGAGCCCCAAAGGCTGAAAGTGCGCCCTCGCGTCGTAAAGCCATTGGATCAGGATCGGTAGTCTCCAACCCATCGTTATTCACAAGACAGCCACGTGGCATTGCTTCACCTTTGTTGCTGGCCACTCGGACCTTACCGAAAGCCACGGTACTTGTCGCAATGTCTAGTAGAGGTGTTGCCTTGCCCTCTACTGGCATGGCCATACTAATCGGGTTTGTTGAAAATCCGGCCTCTCGGGCACCATAGGGTGCGACCAGTGGAGGGTGACCCACCACGTTAACCATATGGATGGAAACGTATCCACGGGCAGCGCAATACTCGGAGTAAGTGCCTACTCTTGAAACATGGCCGGAATTGCGCATCCCCAGTATGGCTACTTTACTCTTGGGTATCGTGTTCATTGCATGATCGAGGGCCAGTAGCGCCATACGATGGCCGAAACCACGTTGGGCGTCTACGATGGAGATTGCTCCAACAGGATCGTGTAATAGGGGTGTTTGGTTGGCTACCAAGTTGCCGTCGCGCAGCTGAGCTCCGTATAAGGGCAGCATGCCAATACCATGAGAGTCATGGCCTGTAAGGTTTGCATCGATTAGATGCTCAGCTACTATGCTGGCCTCACTATGGTTGCAACCAAACCCTGTCAGTATGGCGTATGCCAGTGCAGTTATCGAGGTGCTGGTATAGTTGGATAATGTGCTCACATTGTTCCTCAAATTCAGTCGACTGTAACTGACGTGAGTGTACTCGTGGGGGATGGACAAGGCTAATATTTAGAATCCTAATTAGGTGGTAAATTAAAAATGTTGAAATTCGGAATCCTTTCCACGGCTAAAATCGCTCGTGAGCACCTTATTCCTGCAATTCAGCAAGCGGACAATGCTCAGCTAGTTGGCATTGCATCCAGAGATCTAAAGAAGGCCACCAAGATGGCTGAACGCTTTAACGTGCCACAGGCATTTGGCAGTTATGAGGCCATGCTCGATTCACCTGAAATAGAGGCGGTATACATCCCCTTACCCACAGCTCAACATGTGGAATGGAGCCTAAAAGCCATTCAGGCAGGTAAGCATGTTTTGGTGGAAAAGCCACTGGCCTTAAAAGCTGCTGACATCACTAAATTAATTAAGGCCAGAGATAAAGCGGGCGTTGTTGTATCAGAAGCATTCATGGTGACTTATCACCCCCAATGGTTAAAAGTACAAGAGCTATTAAAGAGTAAGGCCATTGGTACGCTGCGTCGCATAGAATCCTCATTCACGTATTACAACGTGGACGCGAAAAACATGCGCAACATTCCTGAACTGGGTGGTGGAGCATTGCCTGATATTGGTGTGTATCCAACTGTGTGTGCCCGCTTTGCCACCGGACTTGAGCCCACAACTGCTATGGCACAAGTAGAATTCGATCCAACGTTTAAAACGGATCGATATGCGAGTGTGCAGCTGGAGCTAGGCGACGTCGATATGAGTTTTTATGTCTCTACCCAGATGGCAAACCGACAAACCATGGTTTTTCATGGGGATAAGGGATTTATAGAACTAACTGCACCTTTTAATTCCAACTTGTATGAAGGTGACGAAGTGCGACTGCATAACGCAGGACACAATGAAACCCAAGTATTTCGTTACACAGGTTTGAATCAATACCGTCTGGAGATTGAAGCATTCGCTCGAGCTGTCGCTGGTAAGAAGCGGCAGGTTTATTTCTCTTTGGAAGAGTCTATTCTAAATCAGAAAGTGATAGATGCAATCTATAAATCTGGTAGAAGTGGCAGACGAGTAAAGATCTAACTTCAGCTAATTTGAGTGGCTTGTCGCTAGGTGATTCACTAGGACAGAATAGAAAAAGGCTGGTCATAAAGACCAGCCCAAGGGGCAATACAAGCTCTGGAGTGAACTTTTTGGTCGAAAATTTTGTGGTTGTTCTTTAGTTTTTTAGTTCTTTAGTTCTTTAGTTCTTTAGTTCTTCAGTTCTTCAGTTCTTTAGTTCTTCAGTTCTTCAGTTCTTCAGTTCTTAAGATCGTTTTTCAGTTTTTTTCAATCATTGAAGATTCAATTTGAATTGAAAGAACAGAACTGCGTTGTTGCGATGGTTGCCGTAATCAATTTGTGGTGAACCAGATACGTTCAAAACAGCACGCTTTGTGAGTTTGATTTCCATGGCAGGAAAAGGAAGCAATTTTGTTTCTGGTTCAGCGTTTTTCTTATATTGCTTGCGCACAACCGATGCGCCGATCAGAAATCGAACTTTGCCAAAAAATATAGGCTTAGTTGCGTAGTTGATACCGCCGTACATCGCCTGGTAGCCAAAGCTGTCAGACAAGGTACCAGCATGCCAGCCAAATTTTGCAGACGGTGAGTATTCCCAACCCAAACCTGGGGTGAAAGCGTTTCGTTCATCGAAGTTTTCAAAGTGGTAGGCGCCGGCGTTAACCACAAGGAAGTCCTTTTGCGAGTCTTTAGCGTTAGCGATACCGCTGCTGAAAGAGACTCCAATAGCAAGAAAGGTAAGAGCAATTAGTTTGAAAATCTGCGTTTTCATTATTTAAATCCCCGATGTTCATCGCCAGTCTTTGCCGGTTGTCTTGGTGAGTTGATCGCTGTGCGTCAACTGCATGCCGTGAACTGTACTGAGGGTTTAAACGCAGTGCAAATGGGGGGGGTGATTCTGAAATAACTATAATAAACAATAAGATAGAACATTTTCAGTAGCGTCGATAAAGTGACTAAAATACAATCACACTTGTAAGTGTCTGTAAATACGATGTTTTTTAGCTATAGCGACGTGTGAATGCGACATATTCAAAGCGAGAAGCCGCACTCATTTTTAAGCGCGCCGCTAAGTGATCTGTGACCCTTGTCGCACGCTTGGGTACATTCAGGCAATCAAGAGCAGGCTGTATTTTGTGAGCCGCCAAGCTAGCAGTGAATGGGCCCTGTGTTGACGGCAGAGTTGTCTGAGGATAGTGCAGGGCTCCCAGAGCGTAAAACCGTGATCACGACCCTATTGTCTGGTTGAATGTGAGTGGGAATGGAACAGCCGCCCTTATCAAAGATTCGCCACGCATGACTGCTGTTTGTTGGCAAGTCGACTGGTATTGGTGAGTGGCTTGCACAACGGACTGATTTACATGCGTTCCAATGTGTACTTAAGCCCTGTAATAATATGAGTTTCCAGGAGCGTCTGAGCTCTGGCAGAATCGCGAGCCATAGCGGCATCAAAAATAGCCCTGTGGTCCAGAACGGCCTTTTCATCCCGGTTGGTGAGAACTAACATTTGGTAACGCATATATTTTTCAAACAGGATGGCATGTAAAGACAGTAAATTGGAGGAATTACAGGCCTGGATTAATGCCAGATGGAATTCCCAGTCGTAACGTTTCCACAACTCTTTGCTTGAGTTTTCATCATCAAGCATTTGTTTTTCGGCGATATGCAATTTGTGGTGGGCAGCTACAAGATTACCTTCCCAGTCAGCATCTCCCTGGCTGATAGAATGGTCCAAAGCATGGCATTCCAACAGCACACGCAAGTTTGCAATTTCAGTAAGATCGCTCTTCGAAACCTGCGTTACAAAAAACCCACGCTGCTCTTCTGCGACTACAAAGCCTTCGCTGGCGAGACGATTCAGAATTTCTCGAAGGGTTGTCAAGCTTGCTTGATAGCGGGCCTTAAGACCGTCTAGCTTTAACTTTAAGCCTGGCTCTAATTCGCCGAAAATAATGTCGTGTTTGATCTTTTGGTATGTGCAGGCCCCTACCGTAATAGCTTGTATTTTCATATGCAAACGATAGCAAAGATACAAGGGACACGTTTGTCTTTCACAGGATACTCACTATTTAACATCTTATGAATACTCCTTTTTCGCCGTATTGGATTCGCCTAATTTAGGCAAATGAAGTAAAACCACGAATTCATGCATCATACAGCCGCGCTCATGTTGATGTGTATGATAAAAGCTACAAAGCCATACATTTTTTAGTCATTGCCTGAATTTTACTTTCTGTAATTTTTCTGTGTCTTTTTCGACGGTTCATGTATGAGGTTGGCCTTGAAGCCGTTGCAAACAACTTGTCACAGATATTCTGACTACAGATTTCTCGAAACCTGGAAGATAACGGCGTTGAGTCCTGAAATAGCAGCTCGAAATTATCATTGAGATGAATAAAGCAACTACTATGATCTACTTCGCGTTCAATTTTTGAGAAAACAATGGTTCAGTCCTCAGGTACAAATCGTCAAATCGTTCTCGCACAAAGACCCCAGGGATTGCCAGACGAAAATACATTAAGCCTTGAGGAGACTCAAGTTCCTCAGCCTGCTGAGGGTGAAATGTTACTGCGTACTTCTTATCTGTCTCTGGACCCGTATATGCGGGGCAGAATGAATGACGCAAAATCGTATGCAGAACCTGTGAAAATAGGCGAGGTAATGACAGGTCAAGTTGTCGCAGAGGTGATGTCTTCAAATTTGCCTGGTTATGAAGTAGGGGACTACGTACTCTCAGGTAGCGGTTGGCAGGACTACGCACTCTCGGACGGCACTAACTCGATGAATTTAGGTGCTGATCCTGTTAGGCCATCCTGGGCCTTAGGCATCATGGGTATGCCTGGTTACACGGCTTATGCAGGACTCCTCAAAATTGGCGAACCGAAGGCTTCAGATACTGTTGTTGTTGCAGCTGCATCCGGACCGGTAGGCGCAACCGTCGGGCAGATTGCAAAAATCAAAGGCTGTCGTGTTGTTGGTATCGCTGGTGGTGCGAAGAAGTGCAACCACGTTGTAGACACACTCGGGTTCGATGCTTGTATTGACCATACTGATCCAAAATTTGCTGAGCAGCTCAAAGACGCCTGTCCAGATGGGATTGACGTGTATTTTGAAAATGTGGGTGGCAAAGTGCTCTATGCAGTGTTACCCCTATTGAATGAGTTTGCGCGCATGCCGGTCTGTGGGGTTGTTTCTTGGTATAACTTGACCGGATTGCCGGATGGACCAGACTTTGGGCCAGCTATCATGGGGACGATTTTACGCATGAAGGTTAAAGTGCAAGGGTTCATCATCTTCGACAGTTTTCCCAAGTCAGTCTATAAAGAATTTGTGAAAGATATGTCTGCGTGGCTGGCGGAGGGTTCAATCCAATACAAGGAGCAGGTTGTAGAAGGCCTAGAGAATGCTCCGTTAGGTTTGAATGAGCTTTTAGTAGGTGAGAGTTTTGGCAAGATGGTGGTAAAAGTTGATTAAGTGAGCACACCCACTTACTCGTAGAGAGCCATGATCTCAATCATCAGTAAAACAACGAAAGTTCTTTTGTTGTGTGTGGCTTATTTTGTTTCTACAAGCTTGGTTGCCGGTGATAAATATGCGGGTTTCCCAGCACCGCAAGCTGATTTCTCTGCTCATATAAATGATGTGAAAAACTACTTGCTGGCAACTCAAATGAGCCAGCGCAAAACCGAAGATGTACGTTTCAATCTTCCCTTTGAGTTGCTGGCAAGTACGAGCGTTACCTATCGTGGAAAATTCCTGTTGTTCCATGGTTTAAACGATTCTCCCTATGTATTAACGGATGTTGCTGCTGCGCTGAGCATTCGAGGTTTTGATGTTCGGGCAATCCTGTTACCCGGTCATGGAAATTCACCTGAGGCGCAACTGAACATGTCATATACACAGTGGATTACTGCTGCGCGAGAGCAACTACAGTATTGGGATGATCAAGACTCCTCGCCGATGTACCTTGGTGGCTTTTCGCTGGGTGGCGTTCTAGCTACTGCCCTTGCAATTGAACATGGCAAGATTGAGGGTTTGCTTTTGTTTTCTCCAGCTTACAAAAGCAATATGAATCATTTGCTGCGCTGGTCGTCTATGTACGCAAAGTTCAAACCCTGGGTTTTTGGTGGGATGATCATCGAAGATAATCCTACGAAATACAACTCGATTCCGATAAATGGTGCAGCGCAATACTACGAGACAACCCAATATCTAAAGCGTCGCTGGAAGCAGCGCCCGCTTGAAATGCCAGTGCTGGTTGTCGCATCACGAGATGATTCAGTTCTGGACATTGATTTTTTGATCAATGTGTTTAAACGTAAATTTAAATCTATAAAAAAGAGATTGCTTTTATATGACAACGCGTCAGGTTTGACTGATTCGGATTTCATGCAATTCAGGAGTAGTGCTTATCCAAAGCTTAGAATATTGAATCAGTCACATCAGAGTGTATTGATGTCTTCCAAAAACCCGTTATTCGGAGAAAAGGGCGCTATTTTGGTCTGCAACGGCAACGACTGGCCAACATTCAGTGCCTGTTTATATTCAAAACGAGATCACTGGTTTGGGGCACAACATACCCCTTCACCTGATGGTGTACCGGTAGCCCGATCAACATACAATCCAGACTTCGATAATGTGTTCAGCGTCTTTGATGAAGTCTTCGGCGGTCAATAGTCAACAGCAGGATGATTAAAAACCAACGCCCATAACTGCATTTGGCAGCCAAGTGGCGATGCCCGGGAAAATACATAAAAGGAAAATGCTAAAAACCATACACCCTACGTAGGGCAGTGAGCCCATCAATATGGTTTTAAGGGAAATGTCTGGAGCAATACCATTAATTACATATAGATTCAATCCAACGGGAGGGCTGATTAATCCAATTTCCATATTGATGGTCAAAATGACAGCAAACCATATAGGATCAAAACCAGCTGTTGTGATTATGGGTAACAGGATGGGCGCTGCCATAAGAATGACCGCAACCGGAGGCAGGAAGAAACCAGCTATTAATAGAAATACATTTACCGCCCCCATCAGAACCCAACGGTTGACGTCTAATGTTCCGATCCACTCTGCGATGGATTGTGTTATGTACAGACTTGATAGCATATAACTGAAAACACCCGCCGCTGCGATGATGAAAAGTATCATCACGCTCTCTTTGGTACTGTCACGCAGAACCGCCCAGAGCGCTCGCGGATGCCATAGCTTGTAAATAATTACAGCGATCAGAAGGCAGAGTAAAGCGCCCACTGCTGCAGTTTCTGAAGGAGTTGCGATTCCTCCGTACATGGCATAGAGCACTCCAACAATAATCGCCAGAAACGGAAGCACTCTTGGAAGAATTTCAAATCGTTCGCGCCAGGTATAGCTTGTGCTGTTCAGTAGCTGCCGGTCGCCAGATTTCCAGGTGGAATACAAAGACCAGGCCATAAACAGCCCAACAAGAAGTAACCCTGGAAACACACCTGCAAGAAACAATCTGCCGATCGATGTTTCAGTCGCAATACCGTAAACGATCATAGTTACGGAGGGAGGTATGAGAATACCTAGAGTCCCACCAGCGGCTATAGAACCCGCAGCAACTCCATCCGGATATCCACGTTTACGCATCTCGGGTATTCCCATTTTACCAATGGCTGCACAGGTAGCAGGTGATGAGCCTGACATGGCTGCGAAGAGTGCACAGGCGCCAAGATTGGAAATAACCAGCCCTCCAGGTACTCGGGTTAACCAGCGTTCTAGAGCTTCGTACAAGTCAGCTCCAGCTCGGGTTGAAGAGATGGATGCTCCCATGATGATAAACATGGGGATGGATAACAAAGCGAAACTATCCAGTTTGCCAAAGAAAATTTCGGGCATAAGCTCCAAAGAGCGCACGCCATCAAACGCAATTAAAAATCCAGCTGAGACAACTAGAAGACCAATGGCAACGGAAACACCCGAAAACAACACCACAATAGTTGAAACGCCGACAAGCGCACCTAGTGCAAGAGGATCCATTAGCGTTCCTTTTCAAGCCAGAATGGCTTATCTAACTTAGTCGCTACGGCTAGCAAATCTGATATGAGTTGAAGCATGAGTAGACCGAAACCCACGGGTAGTGCCAAGTAGGGTATCCAGAGACGCACACCCCAAATGGTGTCTGACCTCCAATTACGTTCGAAAGCGACATGCCAGTAGTCGTAGCCGTAATATACCATCACTCCGATAATGAGTATCGACAGAGACAATGTGAAAAGGTGTAGACCTCGCCTTAATGGAAGTGGCAGATAGAGCGGAATAAGGTCTACATTCACATGTCCACGAAGTTGTTGAACATACGGCAGCCCAAGAAGTGTGGCAGCAACTACTAGGTACACGACAGCTTCCGTCTGCCAGATCGTAGAATGATTTAGTACTGAGCGCACAAAAATCATTTGACAGGTAATGAGAACGGCCACGACGATCATGCCGGCTGAAATCCAGCCTGACAGCGTAGATATCCAGCCTACAGTCCGTATGAATTTATCGGATGCGGTATCGGCATGAACGGATTCGTGCGTGGCCATTTCGATTTCCTGATCTATTCCACTGCTAATGCCATATCCAGTAACTTCTGGCCATCTGGCACGTCAGCGACAAATGCTTTGTAGGATGTTTCTTGAGCAATTGCACGCCAGGCTGCAAAATCTTCTTCTGTCATTTCGGCTATTTCAACACCTGCTTTGCGATATACATCTACCGAAGCAGCGTCTTCTTTCTTGGCTTCCTCTAGGTAAAACGCCTGAGCCTTTTTTGAACCATCCATAATGGCCGCTTGCTGATCAGCATTCAAGCCGTCAAACGTTGATTTGTTCATTAGTAAAGGCTGATACATGAACCACAGCGCTATGTCTCCCGCAGGGGTATAGCATTTTACCTGCTCGTAGATTCGGTAGGATACAAACGAGGACGATGAGGTGTTTGCTGCATTCAATACGCCGGTTTGCATGGCGGTATAGATTTCTGATGACGCCATCGATGCAATAGACGCACCTGCACCTGCCAGCATCTGCTCAAACGCTTTACCGGCTGCGCGCGTTTGCAATCCTTTCACATCTTCAGGCTTGGTAATACACTTGTCCTTGCCTACGAATCCACCAGCAAGGTATCCGTGTACCAGCACCATGACATCATCAGAGGCCATTTTTTCTTCAAGAGCTGCCATGAAATCAGACTCGCTCAATCGTGCAGCGTGATCATGGTTCCTAACCAATCCTGGCATCAAGGTCAGGTTGTAAGCGGGTTGCTGACCACCTGCGTAGCTTAAAGGCAGTACCGTCATGTCCAACTGACCGCGACTAAGCGGCTTGTATTGTTCGCGAGGTTTGAATAACGATTTTGAGCCGAATATTTTTATTTCCAGATCGACGTTGGCGCCTGCTACTTCATCGGCAACAATCTGTGCGACCTTATGCCTGATATCTTTGTTTGACCATTGATGTGAGAGCCGAAGCTCTGTTGCGTGTGCTGTGCCTGCGGCTAGTAGCAATGCTGCAGGTAACAGTAGGCTGTATTGAATTTTTTTCATATAATTCCTCCAGGAGCGCCTTAAGTGGTGAGGCGAGGTTTAATTGTATCTTTATTTTTTTGGTACACGATAGTCTTATTGCTTGCGAGGCTGTGGAGATGCAACAAATGATAGTCGAGACTACTGGCAATCGAAAAACACATTGAGCTTGGCGTGTGCGCTCTGCATGAGAATGGACTCTAAATCAATCGTTCATAAGTGAAAATAAACGCTTATCACTTTTTTGTCATAATTAATTTTCAGATAAAACTGGTCTGAGATATTTGCTACAGGAAACCAATTATTGTGAGGCGAGCCTGCGTGACAACAGCGCTGTTGAATGGATTTTTTCGATAGCGCATTTCAATCCATAGCGCATTTTTGTCTATCGTCAGAGGCGAGAGTGGTGAAATGCAGTCTTCTACAGCATGACAGGTTTGATCTATCTTAATATCATATATTAATATTTGCCAACGAATTTATGACTAGACACGGTACCGGTGTCGTTGCTTTGGGGTTAAAGGTTGACAATACCTATGCTTGTACCAATCGGGCTGACTTTCTAGGCATCCCTGTGGTCAAACCCGGTCAGGCTGGAGCCATTCCTCATAATGCCCAACAGGATGAAGATAAAACTGGGGTCTCCTCTCAATTTTACACGATACCAATTGATGGTAAATTCTCTTTTGAAATTGTTCAACGCAACGGGTATAAAGGCTTGGGATCTGCCAACGCCGCATTACGTGCAGCGGCGCAGCAGTACAGTATCAATAGTAAGGAGTAGCTGGACTTGTCGAGATTGAAAATTGCTGTGGTTGGGGCGGGTTTAATCGGTCGGAAACATATCGCTTTAATTCAACAATCTGACGAATGCGAGTTGGCTGCAGTGGTTGACCCTGATGATGCATCTCTAGCATTGGCTGAGAAGCTTGGGGTTCCTCGATATGTAGAGTTGGATGCGTTGTTGGCAGAACGAAAGACTGATGGCGTCATATTGGCAACGCCTAATCATATGCATTACTCACAGGCCATGAGCTGCATCTGCGCAGATGTCGCTATGCTGATAGAAAAACCGATAACACAGACTGTTGAGCAGGCAAAGGCTTTGGTCGACGCTGTTAATAAAGTACAGGCAAGAGTGATTGTTGGTCACCATCGTATGCACAGTGCCATCATGAAGGGGGCCAGGGCCATCATAGAGCGAGGTGATATTGGAGAAATCGTTGCGGTACAGGGTTCTGCGCTTTTTTATAAGCCAGACGATTACTTCATTGCAGGAGATTGGCGCACGAGGACTGGCGGTGGTCCAATCTTGATCAATATGGTTCACGAAGTAGGCAATCTTCGTTATTTATGTGGAGAAATAGTTCATGTTCAGGCTATGTCATCAAATGCGCAACGGGAATTTGAGGTTGAAGATACGGTAGCGATTCTTCTGCGTTTTGAAAACGGTGCAGTGGGAACATTTCTACTCTCCGATACTGCATCCAGTTGCAAAAGTTGGGAGCAGACTGCTCAGGAAAACCTTGATTATCACCATGATCCTTTGGAGAATTGCTATCACATTGCAGGCACCCGAGGTAGTTTGTCGATTCCTACCATGACGGTTCATCGGTTTGATTCTGGTAACGAGCCTTCCTGGTATCAGGCTATGACTGTGGATAATTTTGCCGTAGAGGTTACTGATCCACTGCAGAGCCAGTTAGAGCACTTTTGCCGTGTGATTCGGCGAGACGAGTCGCCGTTGGTCAGTGCTGAAGATGGCTACAGAAATTTGTTGGTAACAGAACAAATTGCTGACGCTGCTGCATAGGTAAAAACTGCCTGATGGCCTATCTGTGTTTTTGATCGACTTGGACAGCCGTAGGGTGAATGTTGAGTTGCCACCCACTGTCGTTGTCACATATAGTTGTGGTGCCTATTGGCTGTCACATTGATAGGTACTCCCTAGCGCGCCTTGAAGAGCGAAATAGTTAATATGGCCACCGTCTCATCACATGTGCTGGATTCTGTCTCAGGAGACCATGCGGCAGGCATTAGAGTCGAGTGCATAAAACGTCTTGCCACTGGGGAGCAGATACGGTTATTCGATGTCATTGCCTCTGAGCAGGGGCGAATCTCTGAGGTGGTTGAAATTTCCTCATCCGGTGAGGATGAGCAGCTCGAATTAGTATTTCATTCGAAATCCTATTTCAGCAAAAAGTCACCGAATGCAGACGGTTTGCAAATTCTGGAATGCGTTGTTATACGACTCACGGTAGTCAATCCCGACGGCACCTACCACGTTCCTGTTATGCTCGCACCGTATTCCTATTCAGTCTGGTGGTCAGGCGTCGAGTCCTGAATTCCACTTATATTTATCACGGCCATCCAACAAATTCATGTCAACTGTGTCCAAGCCCCAGAACGCTAAACTTGCTGTATCGCGACGTCTTCGCTCCACACCGTATACCCCTAGGATTGAAGATCTAGGGGTAAGTGCTTACTCCATTGTCAATCACATGGTACTGCCGAAAGGGTTCGGTCGATCTGTGGAAGAAGACTATTGGCATTTACGCGAGCATGTTCAGTTGTGGGATGTCAGTGTGCAACGACAGGTGGAACTGAAAGGGCCAGACGCTGCAAAGCTTTTGCAATTGATGACGCCGCGAGACATGCGCAACGCACAAGTTGGGCAGTGCCTCTATGCCCCCATCATCGATGAAAATGCCGGTATGTTGAATGACCCGGTGGTATTGATGCTAGCGGCAGATCACTTCTGGTTATCAATCGCGGACTCTGACTTGTTACTTTGGGCAAAAGGGCTGGCTTTGGGATATGGACTCGATGTCGCCATAGATGAGCCTGATGTGTCACCCCTTGCAGTGCAGGGGCCAAAATCTGATGCGCTTATGGAGCGAGTGTTTGGAGAATCAGTGAGGGCAATTCGCTTTTTCCGTTTTGCTAAATTGGAGTTCAATGGGCACTTGTTGGTTGTTGCACGATCGGGTTATAGCAAACAAGGTGGTTATGAAATTTATCTGCACGACTCCTCCTTGGGTTTGGAGCTGTGGGATGCCTTATGGGATGCAGGTAAGGAATTGAACGTCGCCCCGGGAAGTCCGAATTTAATAGAACGCGTAGAGGGTGGGTTGCTCTCTTATGGAAATGAAATGACGCGCGATGACAATCCCATCGAGTGTACTTTGGAGCCTTATTGCTGCTTCGATCCATCACTTGAGTACATTGGTAAGGAGGCATTAATGCGCATTCATAATGAAGGTCCACAGCGTCAGATAAAAGCGGTTGTATTTGATGGCGATAAGTGTGTGCCTTGTGCAAACGTCTGGCCGTTATTAGCTGATTCTCAAAAAGTGGGTCAAATCACGACAGCAATCTGGTCTCCGCGGTTAAATACCAATGTATCGCTAGCCATGGTCGAGAAAAGTCATTGGCACAGCGAAACCGAGGTTCAAGTCAGATGTGATGATGGTGAGCTTCGCAATGGAATCGTAAAATCACTGCCTTTATAAGCTGTCAATCATGAACAGTGTGAATCCAGATTTGAATTCTGAATGATTGTTACTCAGGCATAAGTTTAATGGCTAACAGTTGGGTCGAATACCGACCATATTTTCGCAAGTCACTATTTCGATATGCAGGTCCTGATTTTCAATCGGCCGCTCTTCCAGATGGGCAATTAACGTTTCTACAGTTTGTTGGGCAACGGTCCGCATATTCATATGCAACACCATATCCATAGTTCCTTCAATAAGATATGTTTGCGAATTCCGGGTTAAATGGTGTCCGAGAAATATAATTTCCTGCTCGACATCCATATCTGACAACGCTTTTGCGATCCCGGTTGTAGCACCACCTACATTGTAAATACCCAAAAGGTCTGAGTGTTTGGTTAGAGCATCCTTTACAACGTTGTAGTTGGCTGTCTGGTCGTCATGGCCATTGAGCGTAATAATGTTTTCTATATGCCGGAAACCATGTCGAATTGCAGCACGAAATCCAATTTCACGATCTTCATGTGCTTGGTACAATTCTCCGCCAGTTACAATCGCCACGGCACCTTGTTGGCGTGTTAGCCGCCCCATCAAGTAACCTGCCGTTCTTCCAGCAGCGCGATTATCAAAAGCCACGTTGCCGATAGTGAAACGGCTGCGTAAACCTGACAGCACTGTTAATGCTGGAATGTTGAGGTCAGCCAATTGTTCGACGGCATTCATCACTCTGGGGTGGTCCAGCGCCTGGAAAGCAACAGCATCAATGCCTTGCCCTGAACAGGCAGCAAGTTTACGGGCGAGAAGCCCTGGATCCATTTTTTTGACAAACACGCATTCGATGCTTGCGTTGCCCTGTGATCCGATTTCTTGCAGGCAGGTGGATAGATAATCAGTAGATGGGCCAGCTTCGGCAGGCAATATGACCTTTAGACGCCATGGGCGTTTGTTCAGCTTCGGTTTGTTGCCATGCTCGATCGCAATTTTTGCCTGCATGACGCGCTGTCGAGTGGATTCTCTTACGCTACCGCGATTGTTTAATACACGATCGACAGTTGCAGTTCCAACTCCTGCTAATTTTGCGATAGCGGAGATCGCTGCTGGTTTGGGAATGGGGGAAATACAGTCTATGGTTTGGGACATCAGTTCACATCATGAGTAAAGTGGATTGCCACATGAAATTGATCAGCATCACTCACTATCGCAGATATGAATGAAGTTAACTCAATCAAAAAACATCATTAACGCGTTTTTGATGTTTATTTGTTCTAATAATGATGTGTGTTTGTTAGCCTTTGTTCGGTGGTTGACTGTCCATGTGAGTCATGATTAATCGGAGGTTAAGTGATGCGAGTGGGTGTAATTGGTCTTGGAGATATGGGATCTGGTCTAGCAAAAAACCTGTTGGAAAACGGTTTTCAAACTAATGGTCTGGACCTGTCAGAGGAGAGAATGGCCGCCTTTGTAGGAATGGGTGGAAAACGCTGCGAAGATGTGAGCTGTGTAGGCAGAGACTCAGAAGTCGTGTTTGTCATGGTAATGAACGGTGACCAGGCGAAACAGATTATTCTGGGTGCGAACGGCCTGACCTCAAGTATGTCTGGTGGTGGTGCTGTCATACTAACCGCAACCATAAAGCCCCGCGAGGCTCGAGAAATTGCGGCAGCTATGGATGGTAGCGATATCGCTTTGATAGATTGCCCTGTTTCAGGCGGTTTCCCTGGAGCTCAAAAAGGCACGTTAACCATGATGGCTGCCGCAGCTGATCATGTACTTGATCAATTCGCCCCCGTTATGGAAGCGGTTTCCGCATCGATTCATCGTGTTGGTGATACTCCTGGGCAGGGGCAAACTGTCAAGGCGTGTTTGCAGACATTGATCGGTTCGATATTTTGTGCAACGTTTGAAGCATCGGTTCTTGCGGCAAAGGCAGGTATTAGTGGTGAGAATCTATTCGATGTATTTTCCACCTCGGGTGCAGGTTGTGGTTGCACCAATACGGCTCTGGAAAACATCATTGATAGAAAGTTTAAAAATACTGGCTCGGTGATTGGAACCATGCACAAGGATTTAACTATCTCTCTGGATTTAGCCCAGGAACTTGAAGTGCCGATGTCGATGGCATCCAGTGCAATGCAGATGTTTCACGCAGGCAAGTCAAAGTACCCGGATGGTGATAATTGGGCCTGTACTAGAGTCATCGAAGACATTGTTGGTGCAGAATTGCATCGCTAAACTAACGGGCTGCAAAACAATAATTTAATGAACCCTAAACTGAAACGAACTAAGAGAGCCTGATGAAACTTGGTGTAATTTGTGACGGCATTAGCCGTGATTTGAATCATGTGATTAACGTGATGAATGAATTTGATCTGGAATATGCAGAGTTGCAATTCGTCGGTGAAAAAGAAGTGGGTGATCACTCAAAGCAGGAGATTAATGACATTAATCAATTGTTACGGGACCGTGGTAAACCGGTTTCATGTCTTTCACGACACGTCTTTGCAGGTATGTCGACTACCAATAAACCGGGTGATGAATTACATACCAAGCATATGGATGCATTAAAGCGCGTGATCGACATGGCACAGGTTGTTGGCTCTCCGTTGGTTCGCATCATGACCAATAAGAAAGAGCAAATTCTATGGGGCTTGAACGGTGCAGAGAAATGGAACGTGGCACATGGAGCCTGGGATGCGACTTTGCCGCTAATCGCTCCAGCAGTAGAGCTGGCAAGGAAAGAGGGGATTACTCTCGTTGTCGAAACGGGCAACGGAACTATGGTCAACTCAAACTACACTGCTCGCAAACTCATCGATGATCTTGATGCCAAGGATGTATTGAAAGTGCTTTGGGATCCCGGCAATAACTGTTGGTGCCACGAACGAGCTTGGCCAGAAGGCTATGACGAGGTGCAGGATGGATACCTGGGCCATATTCATATTAAAGATGTATTTGTTGACACACCCAAAGCCACTCTGGAAGTTCGAAAAATGGGCGAAGGACAATTAGCCGATCAATTCCAACCTATTGCTGATGCATTGCGAAGGGATAGCTACGATGGTGTCATATCGTTCGAAAGCGTCTATCACACCGGTGATGGTGATTTTGAAAATGGGTTTCGTCAGTGCATTAGCGCCTTCAAGGAAATATTTGGTTGAAAAAGGTATCAGCACACTTATCGTTAGTGTGAACGCCGGAGTTTGCTAGACTGGCTAGCTATTTTTCATCTAATTGGACTCTTTGATGGCTAAGGGCAGCTGCTTGTGCGGAAAAATCAATTTTAAAATTGGCGGCGATTTGTCAGACATGACACATTGCCACTGTTCTATGTGCCGGAAAATCCATGGATCACAATTTGCTACCTACATGACCGTCACTGAATGCGAATACACAAGTGGAGCGGAATTAGTTCAGTCGTATGTCTCGTCTGAGGGTTTTGAGCGAGCATTCTGCAAAGAGTGTGGCGCTGTATTGCCTGCGAGCAAGAAGGACAGCAAATACTACATCCCAGCCGGTATACTAGATGATGATCCGGGTATACGCCCTGAGGCGCATATATTTACGGAATCAAAAGCTGCCGCTTACACCATTCACGATGACTTGCCACGAATGACCCACTACGGTGATGGTGAGCTGACTCGTGTTGTGGAGGTTCCAGTGCCTGAGAAGGGCGATGGAGTGGTCAAGGGAGGCTGTTTGTGTGGTGATGTTGCATTCGAATATTCTGAAGCACCAAAGTTCATGATGAATTGCCATTGCACACGGTGCAGGAAAGTAAAAGGTGCAGCACACGCCACTAACGCCTTTGTTCCGATAGGCAATTTTCGATGGACCAAAGGCGAGGATAGAACTGTCAATTTTGCATTGCCTGAAGCAGAACGATTCGGTAACGCGTTCTGTGCTAATTGTGGTTCTTCAGTGCCGCGTGAATCGAGCGGTAGCGGTATGCTGAACGTGCCTGTAGGGGGGCTTGATAGTGATCCTGGTGTTGTGGCTAAAGGACATATCTTTATAGGCTCAAAAGCTCCGTGGTTTGAAGTCAAAGACGACTTGCCACAGTGGGATGAAATGCCTACTAAATAGTATTGTAGGTAAGTAGTAGTCGCATAATTAGCGAGATTATTCCAACTGATTACAGGGAGTTGGCTCTACACGTGTAGAGTCGAACCCATTTACGGTAGCCTGTCGTCATTACCCTGGGTAGCAGCTCAAGACTAAGTCATTTCTGATGATACCGTTTCATCTACAGTACACCGAACACAGTAAGAGACTTGCAGCATGAAAAAACCGTCTACAAATATATTAGGTGAAGAGCTTGTTCCTTGTGGGATGGATCCCATAACAGGGTTTTATCGCGACGGTTGCTGTGACACGGGTCCAGAGGATGCCGGATCACATACTGTCTGTGTTGTTGTGAGCGATGATTTCCTCAGTTTTACAGCGTCTGTGGGCAACAATCTTTCTACGCCCATGCCTGCTTACGGTTTTCCAGGATTGAAGGCAGGTGACCGATGGTGTCTCTGTGCAAGTCGATGGTTGCAAGCTCATGAAGCTGGCCATGCGCCAAGAGTGTACGTGCGATCAACTCATGCGGCTGCCTTGCGCATCATCCCGATGGGGGTACTGACGAGTATGGCAGCTGATTTAAATTAGCCACGGCTCTACTGTTATCGCTGATGGCGCAAGCGATCATAAAGCTCAATGAATAGAGTGTAGTCTTAGTCATTCACATTGATGGTTAGTCATTAGGCTGTGGTTTTTCTGCGACTCACAAATAGAAAAACAATGGCTAGTGTTAAGGCAACTAGGGTGGTGCTGGCTAATGTCTGCCAACCAAAGCCAGCGTAAAGCACACCAGATGAGAGAGATGCTAGTGACGATGCTATAGCCAGAAGAGTGTCATTTATTCCTTGTATCAAAGGTCTCTCGTTTTCAGCGAGTGATGATTGCAGCAAGTAGGTACCGCCGATAAAACCGAAGTTCCAGCCTATACCTAGTAACATCAGTGACACATAGAAGTTCACGAGTTCTGTTCCCTGAAGTGCAACAAGTCCAGCAGCCAATAAAAGCACAAAGCCAGTAGATATGATTTTCATACTACCGAACCGGGTGATCAGTGAACCTGTAAAAAAACCAGGGGCAAACATCGCGACGACATGCCAACGTATGACATCAGCTGAATGATGACCCTCGTGGCCAAAAGCTTCCATGGCAAGTGGTGTTGGTATCATAAGAATTACCATGGAGGCTTGTGCAATGGCTGCTGTGGCAACAGCCAGTAGAACGATAGGGCGTGTAAGGATATCGCGCTTTGTGGCTTGTGTTTTAGCGTTGTTACCAGTGGTCGATGCAACTGACTTAGGCATCATCTTTCCCATCAGTGACAGCGGAATACAGCCCAGTAGCCCGAGGCCTGCAAGTGCGATATAGGCGCCTGCGAATGGAATGGGTAACAATGCATCCTTAAAATGTGTGTATATCAACGGCCCCACCAGTGCTGCAACTAAACCTGAGGCGAGTAGAAAGCTGATAGCGTTCGCCTTCCAATGATCGGGTACCGATTCTGCAGCTGCAAATCTGAAAAAATTCAGGGCAATGAGAGCTGAACCCAGTATCAGATGAGCTAGGCACAGCAGGATGAAGCTGCTCACGCTTAATGCAAACGCGGCGCAAAGTCCCCCTGCAATCATAATGCAGGCACCCAATAGAAAGCCCTTTCGCCTGCCTGCTCTGCCCATGTATACCGATATGGGAATAGCGACGATGATGCCGGAAAAAATTTGTATAGAGGCGGGCAGTGTAGCCAATGCTTGCGACGGTGCGAGTGATTGTCCTGCCAGCACGCCCAGCAGAATTAGCATAGGCATGGGCGCGCCGAGAACGATGCTCGATGTCACAATGAGTAGAAAATTACGAGTCATGATCTTGGTTTAATGCTGTTTGACGAAGTAGCCTCTAACGATATAGGGTATTTAGTGTCAGAACTGACATAACTTATTCAAAAAATGACTACCCCTGCGTGAGATAGACATTCTGCTGTTTGACTAGGTGAATCTGCTAGACATGGCAGGTCCAGCCTAGGCGTTTGCAACCGCCCAAGCAATGGGCTCGGCTTTGTACCGAACACGATTTGTTACCTTGGACGGCTCATCGGTGCAATCTTGCTGCGGCTTGCGATTGTGTGCTGGAGCAGCTGTTTCGATTGAAAGCAAGGCAAATGATCTGAGTGTTCCAGGCGGACGAGGTGTGGATGAAATCATGCAATGTCGTGATATTCAGGGCGTGGTTAAAACCTGGAATAGCAGTGAAGATAGGCGGCTGATTTCCGTATGCTCTGGAGCGTCAGTGCTTGCTAGTGCTGGGGTACTGGATGGACTTAAGGCAACGACTTATTGGAGTCGCACGCAACAAGTGAGACGTCATTTCCCACGAGTCGATTGGCTGATCGATAAGCTTTATGTGCATGATCAGAATGTGTTTACTTCTGCGGGTGTGACCACGGGTATTGATCTCAGTCTTGCCGTTATTCAAATGGATCACGGCGGGCAGTGCGCATTAGACGTCGCTCGTGAGTTGGTTGTGTACATGCAAAAACACGGCAAACAAAGTCAGTTTGCTGGTTTGATTGATTTACAGCTTCAGGCGTCCGACTCACTCTCAATGCTGGTAGATGCCATTGTTGAATACCCTGAACGGGTATGGACGGTGGCGCAGATGACAGCTTTTTGCAATATGACTGAGAGGACTCTGACTCGTCGTTGCCACAAGTATCTGAATACTTCTCCCAAGCGCTTTGTTGAAAAAATCAGGGTGTCCAAGGCGTGCGAATGGATGTCTACCGGTATTCTGCTAGGGCTTGTTATGTCACGCAGTGGCCTTAGTGATCATCAGCAGATGAATCGCGCGTTCAAGCGCCAGCTTGGTACATCAGTGAATGAATACGTAGCGCGATTTACTGTGAAAACGTAGTAACGAATCGAGCAATTAACTCATCCCCTCTTGCGGCCCCTGTAGGTGCATAGGGCAACGTTTCGTTCGAGCGGGCTTCATATCCCTCAAGCTGAGCAACCGAATCTTTCATATGCTCCAATATGCTGTTTCGATTCGCACGTGCCCCTTGCAGGATGAAACAAGTCTACATTACATTTAGACGACAAACAGGGGCGATTTGTCTATGCGTCATTGCGTGAAATATTAAGTCTGATTACTGTTTAAATATTCTTTTGCTTTATATGACATGTCATATTAGTATGCGTTAAGTCATCATTGTTCTGGGCATATTGAACTGCTTGCCCGTTGTATTGCACCCATGCAAAGGAGGCCTATTGACACAGCCAATCCAGCGATTGAAAGGGATTAAACTTGAAGATGTGCCCGAGGGTGCAAGCCTTCTAGCGCTTGCAGTGCATCGGCTATCGCGGAGCCTGAAAACCGCTGTAACGCGTGTTGTATCTCTTGATCAGTCAGTTGGATTGGTTACTTGGCGCGTGCTAATAGGCTTGTCCATTACATCCGATGCAACTCAGCGAGAACTGGTTGAGTTCAGTAAAACCGAACAGGCGCAGCTCAGTCGAGTCATGCGAGAAATGGAAACGCGTGGCCTTATTCAATCGAAAGCCAATCCAAAAGATAAGCGTGAAAAACTATTTAGTCTTACCGAGGTTGGATATCAAAAATATCATGCTTTATTGCCTCAGGTGAAACATCTGACTGACGCAATGGACGTTGCGTTGAGTCCTGATGAGCAGATTCAGTTTCTGTCAATGTGCGAACGAATTAGCATGGCAGCAAAACAAGCCGGAGAATATCGGCCAAACCACATGGGCCAACGATCAGGCCCATTATCAACCGAGGATCTGGAGAAAATTGTATGACACTAAAAACAAAAGTTATCGGGCTCGCAGCGGGTGCGCTGCTTGTCATGGCGGGGCCATCAATGGGTGCAGATTGGGAGCCCAGTGGCGATTTGAAATTACAAATCGGGTTCGGGGCTGGTGGTTCCACTGATGTAATGGGTCGTGTACTGGCTAAGGTGATGGAGGAGCAGACCGGTTGGAATATTATTGCCGAGAACAAGACTGGCGGTGGTGGTGTGGCCATGTTCACCGGTATATCCAAGATGCCACCTAAAGGCAATGTCATTGGGCTAGGTGTCAATATGCCAATCTTGGTGAATCTGGTCAATCGAGGTGATCAGCTACCCTTTGATCTGGATAGCTTCGATTACTTGGGCACCATTTCCAAAGCAGAGTTGGCCTTGGTTGCAAGCAAAGATGCCCCCTTTGATGATTTGCAGGGCCTGATCGAACACGCCAAACTCAATGGTGGTACACCCATTGCGTTTGGCGCACCACCACAAAAACTGCTGATGCAGGTTGCTGCACGGGAATCAGGTGCTGAGTTCAGTATGGTGACCACTAAAGGCGGCGCTGAAACCATGCAGTTCATCCTTGGCGGTCAAGTCATGGCGGGTTTCGGATCGGGTGAGCACTTGCCTTATCTTGAGTCTGGCGATATGAAAGTTATTGCGGGTGGTAACGAGGAACGTTTGAGTTACTCACCGGACACAATGACTTTTGTTGAATCCGGAATCAATGCCTTCGTTGATCCGTATTTTTTCCTCGCCACGACAAAGGGCACGGCACCTGAAGCAGTCGATGCTATTGCTAAAGCCATTGATGCAGCGGTGAATTCTCCAGAGATGGCTGAGATTATAAAAAATGCGACTAAAGGCAGTCCGCTTAACCTCGGACGAGAGGGGACTAAAAACATGTTGCTCGGCGGATTGGACAACGTGAAGGTTCTTTTTCAGAAGTAAGAGCTAGGAGCTTGCGCAGCCGGAATTGTTTCTGCCGCGCAAGCTCCTAACATCACTCACTCATTGGGTGGCGTTTTTCAAACGAACGGGCAAACGACATGAGCGTTAGCGTTTCTGCGGACCGGGCATCAGGAGGGTTTTTTCTATTCCTTGGCCTTGCGTTGTATTTTCTGGTTATCCCAACCTTTGTCGAGCAGGTTGAGGGTGGGAATATCCACCCCGATACTATTCCCAATGCGGTATCCATCGTGTTAGCTGTGTGTGGGCTCATATTGATGCTCAAACCTACGCAGCATCAACCGCAATCGTTTAAACATTTTAAAGCTGCAACCATATTTATGGGGATCCTGGGTGTGGCTACCTATGCAATGTCGCAGTATGGGTATATCTACGTTGCCCCTCTTTTTGCCTTACTGATCATGCTGAAAGTCGGTGAACGGAGGCCGCTTTGGCTATTTATTGGTGTCATCGTCATGCCAGCCCTAATCTGGGTACTGGTTACTCTAGTACTTGATCGGGGCTTACCATGATAGGTGTTGCAATATATGGTTGATCTAGCAACCGTGATGGCAGGTTTTGGTGACGCGTTTTCAGTGACCAATTTGTTTTTCGTTCTGTTTGGCGTTGTCGTCGGTCAGTTTGTCGGTGCTGTGCCCGGAATTGGGCCTGTCATGGCAATGGCCATTGCCATTCCATTTACTTTTGGACTTGACCCGTTACCCGCTATTGCTTTTCTGGTTGGCGTAAACAAAGGTGGTTTGGTCGGTGGTGCCATTCCAGCGGTTTTGATGAATACACCCGGTACGCCAGATGCTGCTGCCACAGCGCTTGATGGATATCCCCTTGCCAAACAGGGTAAGCCATTAAAAGCGACCAAGATGGCACTTTTCTCATCGGTCACTGGTGACACGTTCAGCGATATCGTACTTATAACCGTATCTGCGCCATTGGCTATCCTAGCCCTGCGCATGGGACCTATTGAAATTGTTGCATTGATGATTTTTGCGTTTTCAGTGCTCGCGGGTCTGGTTGGAGATTCGCTTGTCAAAGGCGTTATTGCTGCTGCATTAGGTTTGTTATGCGCATCAGTGGGTACAGATCCGGAGAACTACACACCACGACTTATTTTCGGTATGTGGGATCTTTATGACGGTTTGCCCTTGGCCTCGGTTGCAATTGGGACGTTAGCCATTGCCGAGTTTCTGCGGCGAATGGCGGAGTCCAATGGACAAACAAAACCGGCGATGCAGATTATGGGTACAGGTGATCCAAATGACTCACGTGTGACGTGGGCCGAGTACTGGTCATGCCGTTACACTATGTTGCGTGGTGCCACTATTGGTACAATCCTCGGCGCTTTGCCGGGTATTGGATCGACCGCTGCGGCGTTTATATCCTACGCAACCGCTAAAGCTGCCTCGAAGGAGCCAGCGAGTTTTGGTAAGGGGAACATCCAAGGGATAGCCGCTGCTGAATCAGCCAATTCGGCAGTGGTTGGAGCGAACCTGATTCCGCTGCTGACACTCGGTATTCCAGGCAGTGTGGGCGCAGCTTTAATCATCAGCGCTTTTATGATTCATGGGTTGCAACCGGGTCCTTTGTTATTTCAAGAACAAGGGCGTCTGGTGTATGGGTTGTTTGGCGCTATGCTTATGGCCAATTTTATCAATCTCTGGGTAGGGCAGTTAGGACTTCGTTTGTGGGTCAAAATTGTTTCAGCGCCAGAATCAATTATATTTTCAGCTGCTTTACTTCTGTGTTTTGTGGGTGTGTCGATGGCCACCAGTGGTCTGTTTGGTGTTGGGGTCATGCTAGTGTTTGCAGCTATTGGTTATCTATTAACCAGCTTCGGGTATTCATCGATTATTTTTATAATCGCCTTTTTTCTAGGCCCTAGATTCGAAATTTCAATCTCGCAGATGTTAGCGTTAACCCGAGGTGATTTAACGCAAATCATCCACTCTCCAGTCGCACTCGCGCTTCTAGGGTTATCGGTTTTTTCACTGGTCTGGTTTTTGTCCAGACGACAAACTCAACCCACTCAAGAGTAATAGAAAATACGTGTTTGAAAACACAGAGCATACACCGCTCTACGGTGCGAACCTGGTGGCGTCACAGTTTAAAGCTGACCTGCGATCTGAAAAAATTGATCTGGGGTTGGGAGTCTACAAAAACGATGATGGAATAACGCCCGTCATGGCAGCAGTTAAATCAGCAGAAAGCTGGTTGTTAGAAAATCAGCAATCTAAATCTTACCTTGGTCTTATGGGGGATCAGGTTTATTCAAGTCTAATGTTAGATCTTGTGTTGGGTGAAGAAACGAACAAAGACTGTACCTCGGTCATCCAGACGCCGGGTGGTGTGAGCGCTTTGAGTCTGTGCTGTCATTTACTAAAAACGGTTAATCCTGATACGACGGTATGGGTGTCTGATCCTAGCTGGGCCAATCATGTGCCAATCATTACTCACGCTGGGTTGAAGAGCGCCACTTTTCCTTATTATGATCCTGCAACTGCCAAGGTTGATTTTGAGGCTATGCGCAGCTGTCTTGAATCGCTGCCTTGCGGAGATGTGATTCTTCTCCAAGTCAGTTGTCACAATCCAACGGGCGCCGACTTGACACCAGCGCAATGGCAACAGGTCGCTAATATCTGTTTAGATCGTGAACTCCTGCCGTTGCTAGATGTTGCTTATCAGGGCTTTGCTGAAAATCTGGATGCAGATGCCTATGGCGTTCGACATGTTTTTAGCCTGCTACCAGAGCTAATGATTGCATCGACGTGTTCAAAAACCTTTTCGGTTTATCGTGACCGTGCGGGTATTGCGGCTGTAATGTCCAAAAACCCAGACAATGCAGCGCGAACGCTATCGCTGATGCGCAAGATCGCTAATGTCACTTATGCGATGCCAGCTGATCACGCTGCGGCAGTTGTACGGCATATTCTTAGCGATTCTGAAATGCAATCGTTGTGGACTGACGAGCTGAGTGGCATGTGTGAGCGTGTTAAGAATTTGCGATCAGCATTAGCTGCTGCACTTAAACGCGCAACCAATAGCACTGAATTTGATTTCCTGACTGAACACCGTGGGATGTTTTCGTTGCTCCCTCTTTCGAACAAGGCAATTGACAGGCTTCGCGAAAAGCACGCTATTTATCTGGTTCAAGGAGGTCGGGTTAATGTGGCAGGATTACAGACCTCACAGATCGATAGGGTCGCTGCGGCTATTGCTGAAGTGCAACAATTATCACATACCCAATAATGACTAAATTCGTGAACTATCTGTGCCAAGGATTCCATTTGCATCTACCCAATAGAGCGAAAGACGGTTGGGGTAGCACGAAAAGAAGAGGTCCTAACTGTTGAAAAAAACTATAGCCAATCTGGTTGTTGATTCACTTATTGAACATGGGATCAACACGCTTTATTGTGTGCCGGGTGTGCAAAACGATAATTTATTTGATGCGATTTATGATCGACAAGACGAATTAAATCCCCTGCAAGCACGGCACGAGCAAGGGGCCGTCTATATGGCGCTAGGTGCAGCGTTGGCGACAGGGCGTCATCAGGCTTTCGCCCTTGTGCCAGGTCCTGGATTTCTCAATGGGTCAGCAGCATTGTGTACAGCCTATGCAGTAAACGCACCCCTATTCGGTGTTATTGGCCAGATTCCCTCGGCTGCAATAGGCAAAGGGCTGGGGTTATTACACGAAATAGAAGGGCAGCTCGATATCATATCGAAGCTTACCAAACATGCCGATCGAATTAGCAGTGGTTCTACTGCATCTGCTCAATTGCAAACCGCTTGGTCCGAATTGCAAACTGGACGACCTAGGCCGGTGGCTGTCGAGGTGCCTGTTGATAGGTGGTTGCAAGAATGTGAGTACGATGATTCAGCCACGCAGATCAATCAACAATCTTCTTTGCCTATCGATCCAGCAGCAATTGCTGAAGCTGCTCGTTTGATTGGAGGCGCCCAGCGGCCGTTGATCGTCGTTGGCAGTGGGGCGCAAGCACATGCAAAGCTAGTGCGTGAATTAGCTCGATCTATAGGTGCAGGAACCATTGCATTTCGCAACGGACATGGCATCATGCCAAGCAACGATTCTTTGCATCTCAACATGCCAGCAGGTCATGCACTCTGGCCGGATAGTGATTTAGTGATAGGTCTGGGTACACGGCTTATCGTACAAAAAAAACAATGGGGCCTCGACGATAAGATCAAGGTTATTCATATCGATATTGATGCCGACCAATTGACCAAGTCTCCACAAGCTGACGTTGCAATCCATGCAGACCTAGTTTGGGCATTACCGGCCTTGCAGGATGCGTTGCAAGATCAACCCAGTCGAGTTGAGTGGCGCGAACAGATTGTGCGGGTGAAGCAAGAAATAACTGCGAAGATCGCTGGTGACCTTGCACCACAGCTCAGTTGGCTATCGGCGATTCGTAAAGCATTGCCTGAAAACGGACTGTTTGTCGATGAGTTGACACAAATAGGATTTGTTTCGCGTTTTGCATTTCCCACTTTTCAACCGCGTACTTTTCTGTCAACTGGTTATCAAGGCACTCTGGGTTGGGGCATTGCCACCGCTATTGGAGCTGCTCATGCTCGTCGTGACGTGCCTGTAGTGTCAATTACAGGAGATGGTGGAGCGTTGTTCAGCGTAGCCGAGCTTGCGACTGCGGTTCATCATAAGATACCCGTCAATATCGTGGTAATGAATGACAATGCCTTTGGCAACGTGCGTGGGATACAGCGCGATGAATTTGATGGTCGCTACATAGCCTCCAACTTAACGAGTCCTGATTTTGTTGCACTGGCAAAAAGTTTTGGTGTAACGGCTGCTTGGGCACACACACCTGATGAGCTGGAACGAGAGCTTGTAAAAGCAATTGCCAATGATGGGCCTAACTTGATTGAAGTACCAGTGGGTGAATTCCCGTCGCCTTGGAAGTATATTCAGCTTGGGCAGGTAAGAGGTAAGGTAAATGTTGAGTCCTGAAGATTGATCTGTAGGTCAGAGGAGCGTAAGTAGGTAAAAACAAAGTCGTATTTTTATGAGTCGAAGCCGCAATTGAACGGCACGCGAGAAGGTAGAGTCGAACAAATCCTTTGACGTTCTACATTGACTGAAAAAAGGATAAGATGACCTCTACCCGCTTAACAACGGCTCTAACATGTCAGACGAGGCTGATTGCACAACACCAAAGACGGCTCTGATTCTTGGCGGAGGTGGTGCGCGAGCCGCCTATCAGATAGGTGTACTGGATGCTATTCGGCAGATTCTCAACGCTGCCCCTGGTCATGCACAGTCATTCCCTTTCCAAGTGCTGTGTGGCACTTCGGCCGGCGCGATCAACGCTGCCTGGTTGGCGAGTCATACCCATTCCTACGATGAAGCCGTTCGGCAGCTTGTGTCTGTGTGGGGCGATATTCGCCCCAACGACGTCTTCCGCACGGATGTTCCAGGAGCACTCGCGAACGCAGGTCACTGGCTGACGGCGCTGTCCATGGGCTGGCTAATTCGTGAAGCGCCACGTTCACTTTTCGACAATCGACCACTGCGGGAACTGCTCACCCAAAGAATCAATTTCCGCGCCATTGACACATCCATTGCCAAGGGTGAATTGGATGCCCTTGCGATCAGCACGTCGAGCTATTCTTCCGGTCATCATGTCACGTTCTATCAGTCACGTAGTCATATACGACCGTGGACTAGAAATCAGCGTCTTGCCGAACGAACCACGATCAACCTGGAACATCTGATGGCTTCCAGCGCCATTCCAGTAGTGTTCCCGGCGACTCAACTGCATATTGATCAGCACCTTGAATTCTTCGGTGATGGTGCCATACGTCAGAGTTCGCCCATTAGCCCAGCAATACATTTAGGGGCAACTCGTATTGTCGTTATCGGCGCCGGACGAGTGGAAGAAAACTCCAATGAAGAACTTTCGGGTAATTCCAGCCATCAAATCAACTACCCCAGTCTGGGTCAGATTGGTGGCCATGTCATGGCCAGTATTTTCCTTGATGGCGTGGCTAGTGATGTTGAGAGGATTGAAAGGATAAACCGGACATTGAAACTCATGACCGAGCAACAAAGGATAGAGTCAGGATTGAAGCCATTGGATCTGTTGGCCATCAATCCCAGTCAGCGTCTGGATTCACTGGCAGAACCCTTCATACGTAATTTGCCTCGAACCACCCGTAGCGCTCTCAGGATTCTTGGAGCTACAGGACGGCGGGGTGTTGGTCTGGCATCCTATCTACTCTTTGATAGGGAATACACACAAACATTGATTGAACTTGGACAAAGGGATGGATTGAATCGGTCCGAGGAGATTGCCAATTTTTTCACACATGATAGTCAGTAGCCAATCCAGTCACCACCATGGGTGCTGTGACAAGGGGTCGGAGGATGCTGTATTACATAATACAGTCTGTGATGCTGTGAACGATGATTTTCCGATTTTTAAGGTGTCTGTGGAAAACAATCTTTCTGCGCCTGTGAACTGCCGTCCACACCTACGTCCGCACATACCCCAGTGAGGATTCAAGCAGGTGCTGGGTATAGGGGTGCGTGGCTTTGAGTTTTCGCATATCCTCCACCGCCAACATTTCAACAATTTCACCGTTTTGCATAACCGCAACTTTCTCACAAAGGTGTCCTACTACTGCAAGATTGTGGGAGACCATCAGATAGGTCAGATTCTGCTCTTCGCGTAAATCAGTCAACAGATTAAGAATCTCCGCTTGTACGGATACATCGAGTGCTGATGTAGGTTCATCCAATAGTAGGATAGACGGAGAAGGTGCCAAAGCACGTGCGATAGCAACGCGTTGGCGCTGGCCTCCCGAGAGCTGATGCGGATAGCGATATCGGAACTGTGGCCCAAGCCCGACATCTGACAGTAGCTTGTCTATACGGTTATCGATGTCTTTGTACTTATGCAGTGACAAGGTTTCAGAAAGAACTTGATCAACTGAATGGCGAGGGTGCAAGGACGCGTAAGGGTCCTGAAAAACCATTTGCACCTCACGGTAGAAAGTCTTGTCACGTTTTTTGCCCAGCGTCTGCCCGTTGACTTCCATCGAGCCCCTCCAGGACGTGACTAACCCTGTGAGTGCACGAAGGATGGTGGATTTACCTGACCCACTTTCGCCTACTAGCCCAAAAGATGCTCCTCGTGGCAACACAAAGCTTGCAGACTTAACCGCATCAACTCTATCAGCGCCCTGTCCGAACCAAACAGAGAGATCCGAAATCTTTATAGCAATTTCTGCGGCTTCGTCAGTAGTTGCAGAAGAGGAGGCTTCTATCGAGCTATTCTCACTCATGCTTGTCCACCCGCACCATCTGCGCTATTTGCTGCATCGCCAGTGGCGCTAGTTGCCTGCTCAGTGGCAATGTCGCCATTCATCCAGGCATCCTCACGTTGTAGGACTTGCAAACGATCTACAGGCGTATCCAGACGCGGCATTGAATTCAATAACCCCTGTGTGTAAGGGTGTTTGGCTTCGTAGAGCTTGTCTGCTTGGCAGGTTTCAACCACCCGGCCTCCATACATGATCAATACACGATCACAAAATGCAGAAACAAGACTCAGATCATGGCTGATAAAAATCAACCCCATGCCGCGCTCTTGTACCAACTTATCCATGATGCCAAGCACTTGAGTTTGCACCGAGACATCTAGCGCTGACGTGGGCTCATCGGCAATCAGTATTTGAGGGTTTGGAATTAGCATCATCGCAATCATGATGCGTTGGCCCATGCCGCCTGACATCTCGTGTGGATAAGCACGAAATACTCGTTCACTATCCCTGATAGATACTGCTTCTAGCATCTCAATGGCTCGGGTTTTAGCGGCCTTACGACTAATTTTTTCGTGTTGTAAGCAGGCCTCGACAATTTGTTCCCCCACACGCATGACAGGGTTGAGTGAGAACTTAGGATCTTGCATGACCATCGAGATACGCTGGCCTCGCACTTTGCGCATTTGTCGCTCGGTTAGATCCATCAGGTTTTCACCTTCCAGTGAAATGTGATCTGCGGTAACAACTCCCGGGTGCCTGATAAGACGGAGAATCGCACGACCCGTTAACGACTTACCTGAGCCAGATTCACCAACGATACCCAAACGCTCGTGGCCTAGAGAAAAAGATACACCACGAACAGCGTCAAACACACCGCTGCGGGTAGGAAATTGCACACGCAAATTTTGGACGTCGAGCAGACTCATACTATATTCATGCCTGTCATGAGCGCACTCGTGTTGCTCTGGTTTACTGCGACTGTATTAAGCGTGCTGACTTTCATTGCGATTATTTGCCATGACTCTTGGGATCAAGCAGATCGCGCAAGCCATCTCCGAGTAGGTTAAAGGCAAGGCTCACCACAAAGATGGCAAGCCCCGGCATTGTTGCTACCCACCAGTGATCAAGAATAAAACGCCTGCCCTCTGCAATCATGGCACCCCATTCAGGGGAGGGCGGTCGAGCACCCAGACCCAGAAATCCAAGACCCGCAGCCGCGAGAATAATGCCCGCCATATCAAGTGTGATTCGAACAATTAAAGAGGCAATACACAAAGGCCATATATGCTTTGTAATTATTCTAAGCGCCCCAGCTCCCTGTAATTTAACAGCGCTGATGTAATCTGAACGTCGGATGCTGAGCGTCTCGGCACGTGCTATTCGTGCATACGGTGGCCACGCTGTTAGTGCAATTGCAAGTACTGCGTTCTCGATCCCGGCACCCAAAGCTGCAACAAACGCCAAAGCCAATACTAATCTTGGGAAAGCCAGAAAAATATCGGTGATTCTCATCAAAATAGTATCTGCCCAGCCACCAGCGTAGCCTGCAACAGTACCCACTAGCAACCCTGCAACAGGAGCAATAAGAGCTACTAGACCAACGATGTAAAGCGTAATTCGGGAGCCATAGATCATGCGGCTGAGGATATCGCGCCCCAGTGAATCTGTACCGAGGACATGGCCCGGGCTGCCCAATGGTTGCAACCGATTGGAAAGCTCTTGCGCGAACGGATCATGCGGCGAGACCAACGGTGCAAATACTGCGAGAAAAACCAGAGCCACGAGAATACAAAGCCCGAGCAGGGCAAGCCGGTTTGATTTGAATTCCAGCCAGCCGTGGTACCACGCGGACGCCCGTGCGTGTGCACGTGACGTAGGCACGTCGGCATTCAACCAGTTGCGTAGGCCACCTGCAGTGTTGCCCATCAAATTGGGCTTTACGGGATTGGGCTGCAAAGTGTTTTTTTCGCTCATTTGGCTCGCGGATCAAAAAACGAATACAAAAGATCAGACAACACGTTGAGGCAAACAAACACCAGCCCGACGACAACTGTGCCACCCAGTACTGCGTTCATATCCGCTGACAACAATGCTGTTGTAATGTAAGAACCGATACCTGGCCACGCAAAAATAATTTCGGTGAGCACCGAACCCTCAAGCAGTCCTGCATAGCTCAACGCTATAACAGTAATCAATTGGACTTTGATGTTACTGAACGCATGGCGCCAGATAACCGCCGATTCGGAGAGGCCTTTGACTCGTGCTGTGGTTATGTATTCCGCATTGAGTTGCTCTAGCATAAATGAGCGTGTCATACGGCTGATATAGGCAAGGCTGTAATAGCCCAGAATGGATGCCGGTAGAATAATATGACTGATGGCATTGCGGAAAATCTCCCACTGACCATCGAGCGCGGAATCGATCAGAATCATTCCAGTTACCGGAGGCACTACGTCGACATAGAAGATACCGACTCTACCAGGACCACCAACCCACCCAAGAATGCCGTAGAAAACCAGTAAACCAATAAGCCCAAGCCAGAAAATAGGCATGGAGTATCCGACCAGTGCGACTACTCTGGCCACTTGATCGATCCAGGTATCTCGTTTGACCGCTGCGACTATGCCAAGTGGCACACCGACAATAACTCCAATCAAAGTGCCGATAGTGGCGAGTTCCAGAGTCGCCGGGAATACGCGTCTGATATCTTCAGAGACGGGACGGCCATTTAGATAAGACGTACCGAAATCGCCTTGCAGAACATCCCAAAGATAATAAAAGAACTGCACCAGAACAGGTTTATCAAGACCCATTGCCAGATATGCAGCATCATAAACTTCCTTGGTGGCTCGCTCACCAACAATTGAAATTACCGGGTCGATGGGCATGACCCTACCGATGACGAAGGTGACAAACAACAGTCCCAGCATAGTGATGGCAACGGAGCCGAGGGTTTTCACAAGGCGAACTGCGACAGAAGAAGCCCCGCGGATGGCAGATTTCATTCTCGTGTCGTTGGGAGAATTGCTGCCGGGATTGCCCCCTGATTTTTCGAGGACTGAAGAGGACATAAGTAAACCCGGGTCAGCATTCGGCTCAGTTTGAGCCGGTTTGATTTCCATGTAAAAAGACTGCTATGTAAAAGTTGTCTCTTACTTGGTCACAGGCCAGTATGAAACTGCTGTGATAGCACCACCGAGAACTAAATTGGATACGCCTTCAGTTCTACCTGTCTGCTCAATTTTTTGGAACATAACCGCAAACGGGGCTACTTTCAGAAACTCACGCTGAATCTCTTCATACATTTGACGGCGCTTATCGACATCGCCTTCAGTTACAGCAGCGAGAGTCTTGTCACCAAGAGCACCGGGTGCCCATGCATTTCGATATGCGAGCAAACCAGTGGCTTTTATTTCGTCAGAATTGTCAGGATTGAAGGCAAAGGTTCCAGCATTGGTTTGTGGGTCAGGGTAATCTGGTCCCCATGCGCCAATGTACATATCAAGATCACGTGCGCGGTAACGAGTAAGAATCTGTTTAGCAGTTCCAACCGTTATCTTGAGTGTGATACCTGCTTGTGCAAATGTGTTTTGCATCGTTTGTGCGATTTCAATGCGTTCCTGTGCTTCACGAACTCCTGCTTCAATTTCAAATTCACCAACACCAGCTTCCGCTAACAAAGCTTTTGCTTTTTCGATATTGAGGCTGTAAGGCTGGTCTTTAATGGCGCCAAGGTAGGTGGCAGGCAGAAAATTTTGATGGATGGTGTATTGACCATTTAAAAAGCTGTCTTGCATACCCTTATAATCAATAAGATATTTAATAGCTTCAACCACTTTTGGATTCGAGAGAATAGGGTGCTTTTGATTCATTGAGACGTACATCAAACGACCACGAAGCTCATTATCAACCGCGATTCCATCCTTACCGGAAATACCGGCAATATCTTCCGGATTCAAGTTACGTGCAACATCAATATCGCCCTTTTCAAGCAACAATCGCTGAGTGGCACTTTCCTGAATGTGTCTGACGATGACTCGCTTCATTGCGGGAGCACCCATATGAAACTCTTCGTTCGCCTGTAAGGTGACAGATTCGTTTGGCTTCCAGCTGACAACTTTGTATGGGCCCGAGCCAGCGGAGTTGGTTTTGAGCCACTCGTTACCCATATCACCATCGACTTCATTGGCCATCACGGTTTTCTTGTCTACGATGCCGCCGATAGTTGCTGTCAGGCAGTTCAGGACAAAAGAGGTTGCGTATTTTTGATCTGTAGTAATAGAGACAGTATTGCCATCTGCCTTGATGGTTTCTGCAACATTATCTTTGTTGAAACCAAATTGCGTCAGGATGAACGATGGTGTTTTTTCCAGCAGTACTGCACGTTGCAATGAAAACTCAACATCTTCAGCTGTCACAGGATTGCCAGAATGAAACTTCATTCCCTCAACTATGGTGAAGGTGATTGTTTTGCCGTCTTCCGAAACTGTCCAGCTTTCTGCTACTTCCGGCTCGTAGCCGGCAGAGAGGTCGGCTGGGTTGAAATTCACCAGCTTGCTGTAGACGTTGCGAATTACATCACTACCGGCAAATTCAAATGACTGCGCAGGATCAAGTGTCGTGATGTCGTCGATGCGGTTGGCGATAACCAGCATGTCATTCGGCGTTGCCGCAAAAGACTGTTGCATTGGCAGGGACAACAGCACCGGTGCTATCGCTGCAATGACTATCTTTTGAATAGTACGTCGCCTACCCAAACTCGGTAGATGTGAGGAAATAGGTTTTTTCATGGTTACTTCTCCCTGTAGTTATTGGAATAGATCTATTGACGGAAAAATATTGTTGAATCTATATTCTGCTCCTTCCCAGCTTACACCTTCAATCGATAAAAATGAGAGTTAGTTTTTAGTGGAGCATTTTCTTTAGCTTTGATATTGCAGAGTGATTTAAGCGCTCTGAATTAGGACTCTATCTGTCCTGTTCGCCCAATTAAGGTGCGCCGATGGGGCTGGAGGGTATCCAGAGTTGCAGTCGGTGTTTTGCTCCAGGCTGTAATCGAGAATTTGTTCGTCTGTAGTAAATGTCGGATTGGAACACGACAGCACCTTCGCTAATACTCAGGCGGGTGCTTTGTAATCAATTTGCGATGCTTGTTTCATCGCTTTAACGCCATCTTCAAATGTCATTAACGGTGTTACATGGAAAAATCGCAAAGCTCCGCCTGCCATGCAGCGCAACTCAAACGCCTTGATAGAAGTATTATCCGGCATTTCAATCACGGCAGTTGAATCGTACTCACCAAAACTGATCCACGAACCAACGAATTTCCCACCCATAGCCTCTACCAATGGAATCATAGACTCCAGGCGGTTTTCTGGTTTCTCTACAAGATTCGCAATCGATTCTGCAGTAAACGCAATTTGTATCAAATAGACAGCCATGGAGAAATTCCGTTGTTCGTGATTACTGAATCACCCTAGGATTATTCTTGGAAATCATCCGAGAGATAATGCTAGGGATAACAATTGGGCATGCTTGTGATAAATACTAGTGATCACCTGATGGTGGCGCAGCGTATTGCATGATGATGTCAGCACTCAGCGTGTTACTGACTGTGCACAACTCTTTGGTCTTTGTCAGGATTAGTTCCCGCTCTTCGATCGACCCGTCAAAGTTAAAACTTACGAGAACATCGAAACGACCAATTCTATGCGGCAGACTTTGTGCCTTCTCGGCGTTGACGTGTACGGCGAGGTCATTCAAGGAAAAGTTTAGCGACGTTGCTGCCATGTCTAAGGAAATGTAGATACAAGAACCGAGCGCGCTGAGCAATAAATCCGATGGTGAAGAGTTATCTGGCCCGGGCGTTAAACCCACGCTCACTACATGGCCGCCCTCGCTGACAGATGTTATTGAACTATGAGTTGGCGATGTTACTGTCATAGGTCCATAGGACTTGCTTTTAATTCTTATGCTCAATGCATTCCATACCTATTCATTTATCCGATTGTCGGGGTTGTCGCCCATGTCTTTTCCAGCACTCTTAACCAGTTGCCGTGACAAAGTTTCTGCATAAGCTCACCATTGTAACCATGCGTTTTCATCGCTTCACGTAAAGTGACCAAACCAGCAACATCACCAATCCCGTCTGGCACTACCGTACCATCAAAATCAGATCCAAAGCCAACGCGGTCCTCACCTAAAAATGAAATCAAATGATCGAAGTGCCGTAGCACAACTGATAATTTAACATCAGGAAGCTTCCGGCCATCTGGCCGCAAAAATGCTGTGCCGAAATTCACCCCAACCATACCGTCGCTTTCGGCAATCGCTGCTAGTTGTTTATCAGTCAGATTACGCGCATGTTCACATAGCACATGCGCATTGGAGTGGGTCGCCACAAGGGGTTTGGTTGAGTATTTCGCCACATCCCAGAAGCCTGCCTCATTAATATGTGATAAATCCACCAGGATGCCACGATTGTTGCAGCGCTTGACTAGCTCTACACCCAGTTGCGTCAGACCATTGCCGGTATCTGGAGAGGAGGGAAAACGGAATGGCACGCCTTCGGCAAAAAGTGTGTGGCGACTCCAGACTGGTCCTAATGATCGCAGTCCTGCGCGATATAAAATTTCAAGAGAATGGAAATCAGGGTCAATGACCTCACAACCTTCAATATGCATTATCGCGGCAATCACACCCGTGTTCATGCAGGCTTGAATATCAGCGACTGTGGTGCAAATCGTCAATGCACCAAGTTGTTCCAGTCGTACTAGTATCGCGGCCTGATGAAGCGCCACAGGTAACGCATCCTTTACATCGATAGGCGTAGGCAAGGGCAAATCGTAGTGCTCTTTTTGCATGAGAAGATCACGCTCTGCTCGCTTGCCAGGAGATGGAACATAGATGGCAAAGAAACCACCGGCAAAGCCTCCTGCCCTACATCTATCAAGATCCAAATGGGTTGCTCTTCCATTGATAAAGGATTCAGCAGCACCCACGCCTCCATCCGCGTAAAGCCGTGAAAGTAGATCGTTGTGGCCATCCAGTGCCAATGGCAGATTTGCTGGAACATTAGTTGTGGTATTCATCTGCAAAGCTCAGGTGGACATACAAAATCAAACTCATACTAGTGGCTGTAAATACGGGATGAATGTAGCTTGCTCGTCATCGATTAGTACGTGGTATGTTTAATTTGGTAACTATGTCTGGCGCACCCAATGATCCAGACCACGCTGTATCAGTGGTTTGGGATTGGCTTGCCAATCAAGCGCACGCACCGGGCTCTTTAGTTCGTCACTCATCAGTCCGGCTCTTGCGCGCCGGGCTGTAGGATCTGGAATCGGCGCAGCAGCGATGAGCTTTTGTGTGTAGGGGTGCTGTGGATTGTCGAGTATCGTGCGGCGTGGCCCAATCTCGACAATTTCCCCGAGGTACATCACCGCAATCCGGTGACTGACACGCTCAACCACCGCAATGTCATGGCTGATGAACAGGTAGGACAATTGCAATTCACGCTGCAGGTCAAGCAACAGATTGATCACTTGAGCCTGTATTGAAACATCCAGGGCCGAGACTGACTCGTCTGCTACGATCAATCGGGGTTGCATTGCCAGGCAGCGAGCTATGCACAAACGCTGACGCTGCCCACCAGAAAATTCATGTGGAAATCGTAGCGCATGTTCTGGTAACAAACCAACGGTGTCAAGCAATCGGAGAACTTCACGGTCGGCTTCACCGCGTGTACGCAGCCCATGTACGATCATTGGCTCGCGAATCGCGGCGCCAACAGTCTTACGCGGATTGAGAGAGCCATATGGATCCTGGAAAATCATTTGGATGCGTTGCCTTGCTTCCCGGACAGTCTCAGGTGAGGCGGTCACCAAATCAGTATTCTCGAAATGAATCTGGCCTGCCGCCGGTTTAACAAGTTGCAATATCGATCGTCCAGTTGTGGATTTACCGCAGCCCGATTCACCCACCAACGCCAGTGTTTCGCCTTGGCGCAAAGTGAACGATACGTCTTCCACAGCATGCACCTGACCCCGAACCCGCCCAAGCCAACCACCCCGCACGGGGAACCGAGTAGAAAGATTTTTAACATCAAGGATCACCGCGCCTCGGTTGTCCGGTTCGTCATCAGGCACTGGCTCTTCTGCTTTCGCAGATTGAAACCGTCGGGGCAGGTCGGTGTCGGACAAGGAGCCCAAGCGCGGAACAGCTGCCAGCAGCTTTTGGGTGTAGGGATGCTCAGGGTGTGCAAACAAGGATTTGGCAGTGCCTTCCTCCACTTTGTCGCCGGTGAGCATGACCACTACACGATCAGCAATCTCTGCGACCACACCCATGTCATGAGTGATGAACATCACCGCCATCCCCACATCACTTTGCAATTCGCGAATAAGTTCCAGGATCTGAGCTTGTATGGTTACGTCCAGCGCGGTGGTGGGTTCATCGGCAATGAGTAGCCGAGGCTGGCAGGCAAGTGCGATGGCAATCATGATGCGCTGACGCATGCCACCAGAGAACGTGTGTGGAAACTCGTGTAGGCGATTTTTGGCGTCGGCAATCCGGACCAGGTCAAACAGCCGCAGGGTTTCCACATGAGCGGCTGACGCATCCATGCCACGGTGTCGCTGCAGAACCTCGGCCACCTGGAAGCCCACCGTCAGCACCGGATTCAGGCTGGTCATCGGTTCTTGGAAGATCATGCCGATACTGCCACCACGTACATCACGCATAGCCGGTTCGCTCAGGTCCGGTAGGTTGGTGCCGTCGAGTTCTATCCGGCCTTCGATGCGACCGGTTGCTTCTGTTACAAGTCGCATAATCGACAGGGCGGTTACCGACTTACCTGATCCGGATTCACCCACCACAGCCACTGTTTCGCTTGGGTGTATTTGGAAGCTAAGATCTCGGACGACAGGCACCCACTGGCCATCGACACGAAAGGAGGTTGTCAGGCCTGAGACATTAAGGATCGGGCTTGTCATGTTATTCCTCTCCTCTGAGGCGAGGATCGATCGCGTCGCGCAACCCGTCACCAAGCAGGTTCAAAGCAAATACAACAATTAGAATGGCAATCGATGGAAAAAAGGCAAGCCAGAAATTGTCTAGAATGTTTTCGAAACCCTCACGGATCATGCTGCCCCAGGTTGCAGTGGGTGGGCTGACACCAAGACCGATGAATGCTAGCGACGCTTCTACCCTAATGGCAGTGGCTAGCCACAAAGAACCCATAACTAGAACTTCGGGCAGAATGTTGGGCAGAATGTGACCGCTCATCAGACGTAGGTGTGAATAACCCAGGGCCCGCCCGGCCTCGATGAATTCGCGTTCCTTGACGACAATGGTGGGTGCACGAGCGATTCGTGCAAATGGAGGGATCGCGGTTAGTGCAATCGCGATGATCAGGTTGGATACACTAGGCCCCATCATGGCGACGATGATCAGACCGAGAATCAGTGACGGGAAGGCCAACAGCACATCCATGATCTGCATCACGATGATGTCGATGCGACCACCAAAATAGCCCGCTAGTAGCCCTATGGTTGTGCCTATAAACAATGCGGAGGTGATCGACACGAGGCCAATCATTAGAGAGATTCGAGCTCCGTACAGGATGCGGCTATAAACATCGCGCCCGTAGGCATCAGTGCCCATCCAGAATTCGGCTGAGGGGCCTTGCAAACGTTTCAGAATGTTCTGATCAAGCGGGTCGTGTGGCGCGATCCAGGGCGCTGCTAATGCCAGCACGCACACAAAAGCAAAGAGGCCCAGTCCTACCCAGGATGTTTTATTGGTGTTGAAGGCTTTGATCAATCCTACCATCAACGCTTTTAGCGTAGCTCGGTAGTAGGACATCTGACTCGTGGTGACCGCCGGCTTGGCGGCAGGGTTACCGGTGCTCATGAGTATTTTACTCGTGGGTCAATCAGACCGTAAGTCAGATCGGTTAGCAAGTTCACAACTACCACCATCAGTGTGTAAATCACCATCATGCCCTGCAGCATCGTATAGTCTCGCTGGTTCAGGGCCCCGACGATCAGTCGACCGAGGCCGGGACGATTGAAGACAATCTCTGTCAGTACTGAATTACCGATTAAGATGCCTAAGTACAGTCCAACTACGGTGACCACCGGTATCATTGTGTTTCGCAAGCAATGCCTCCAGATGATCGCCCTAAAAGCAAGGCCCTTGGCCTTGGCAGTGCGCACATAGTCCTGGCCAAGTACTTCGAGCATAGCTGAGCGTGAAACTCGGGTGATATAGGCTGCCATGATCAGGCCGAGATTAATGGCTGGCAACGCCAGATCAGATAGTCGCTCACCAATCGTTGTGCCTTGGCCCGTACTCATTACTGGAAACCAGCGCAGTGAAATGGCAAAGGCAAAGAGTAGCAACACGGCAGATACAAAAGCCGGAAACGACAGACCCAGCAGAGATACCAGGCGAATCACGTAGTCCGGGAAGGAATTGCGCCGAATCGCGGACCACACACCTAAGGGTATGCCTATAGCAGCCCCCAATATCAATGCCGCTGCCGTGAGTTCGATAGTGGCCGGTAACACATTGAGAATTTCCTGGATAACAGGACGACCTGAAACCAGTGAGGTGCCCCAGTCACCCACCAAGACGCCTTGCATGAACTCGATGTACTGAAATATTAGCGGTTGATCGAGCCCCAGTCTTGTGCGCATAGCTTCTATCGCCTGCTGGCTGGCCTGGTCACCCAGAATCACCATTGCAGGATCGCCTGGCAGGATGCGCACCAGGAAGAACACGATAGTCAGAACAGCTAGCAACGTTATGCAAGCAAAGCCTAGACGTTTGAGAATGAACCCACTCATGAGCTGCGTGTACCGTTTGTTACAAGATAATTAAACGGCCAGCCGCTATTGCAGCGTCTGGCCGATGTGCTTACTTGAGGAACTTTGAAGATTCGGTAATTGCCGGGCTCAAGTTCAACGAGCCTTCCATCTCATAGCCTAGATCCAGCGTGTCCTTCCAGGCCCACAATTGCAGATTCTGGTAGATAGGTACGGCGCAGATGGCGTCACTAATTTTCTGTTGAGCCTGAGCCCACAGTTCTGCCTGTTTAGCGGTATCGGGTTCGCTACGGGCCGCTTCGATTTCCGCATCTGCAACATCGCAATGACTGAAGTTGGTCACAGCCGTTGGCTTGCCAACGATAGAGTCAGAATGAAAGAACTGAGTCAGATAGGTGTCGGCCACCGGAAAACGCGCTGCCGAGTAATGTACCACTTGGCTTTGATCTGCACGAATCTGTTGGTGGAACGTGGCGTGCTCGACCAGTTCAATTTCCATGTTGATGTTGGCATCACGCAGTAAGGATTGAAGTGCTTCCATCGTGCTCAGCATGCCAGGCAGGGTAGTGTGAATGGCCTTAATTGTAACGCCATCCGGATAACCGGCTTCGACAAGCAATGCTTTGGCCTTGTCGACATCAAACTCATAGGTAGTAACGTCGTTGGTGTATCCAAGATAACCTTCCGGTACCACCGATATAGCTGGCAAGGTAACGTCGGGCCCTTTGAACGCAACCATTGTGTCGCGATCGATGGCGTGTGCAAATGCCTGTCGAACGAGGATATTGTCCAGCGGTGGCGACGTGATATTCAATGACAGCTGAGACATTTCGCCAGGACGCATCACCGCTACAGTGGTGCCTGGTAGTTTGGAGATACGCTTAAGCCAAGTCTGGTCTTGGCGGCCATAGATCATGTCGATCTCACCGGTTTCGAAGGCCAGATCGCGACTGGCGTCTGACGGGATGTAGCGGAAATAAATTTCCTTGATGGCCGGTGCACCGCGGTAGTAATTTTCGTTGGCGACAAGCTTTACGTACTGCTGTGGCTGGTATTCAGCGAAGGCAAAAGGGCCGGTGCCGATTGGTGTGCGAGCGTAATCTTCACCGAGTTGCTCCACCGCATCCTGACAGACGATGTTGCCTCCGTGATAGGGCACCAGTGATCCCAGCAGGCTTGGAACCGTTTGAGATAGGGTGATGGTCACTTCGTAGTCACCGGTGGCTTCTACGCTATCAAAAGCGGCGAAATCACCAGCGAAGCCGGAGGTATCCTTATTGGCCGATCGGTTCAAAGAATAGACCACGTCACCTGCATCCAGTTTTCCATAGTCCCCATGGCACATCACATCATCACGTAAACTGAATACCCAAGTCAGACCATCGTCAGAGGTGGTCCAGCTATTGGCGATATCCGGTTCGATGAACTCAGGGCTGGACTTGCCGGGCTGGATACGGACAAGTCCGCTGAACATCCAGTGCAGCAATCCTTTATCGGGTGTAGTGGTGGCAATATGCGGATCAAGCTTGCCGGCATCGGCACTAGCCATGCCAATATTCAGGGTGGTTTGTGCCGCCCAGCCCATACTAGATGTCGTTGCCGCAATGATGCAGGCAGATACCAACAGGGGGCGAATCGATGTACTCATGACAATTTCTCCATTTACTGTAGCAGCTTCGAATTAGCTCTTTAAGATCATACACATTACTGCTAGGGGATGACCACTCTCCGTTCGTTGAGTTAAAGTGACGCGTTAGCTAACTTTTATAAAGTATCTTCCAACCGGCAATTAACTAACAATTCAGCCACTGCTGCGGAATTGGGCAAAGCAATTACCATAGCCGCCATCTCGGCCAGATCGGTGGGGTCTATCATTTCTTCGCGGGTGATTTTGGTGACACCTGCAGTCAGGTCTGTTGCCACAAAGCTTGGGCACAGGGCTGTGGCGCGCACGCCGTGCTCCCAACCTAGGCGACGAGTACCATGGGTCAGCGCCATTACTGCAAATTTGGATAAATTATAGGCTGCGTTGTCGTTGCGAACTCTTTTGCCAGACAGCGATCCTATATTAACGATGCGGCCTTGCCTAGAGGCTTTTAATGAAGGCAGGCAGGCTCGTGTCAGAAAGAGCGGACCCTTGACATTGATCGACCACAGGTCATCCAGTTCAGACTCATCGCCAACGTCGATCCTGAATGTGTTGCCGGTGCCTGCATTGTTTACTAGAGCATCGATACGCCCGAAACGCTCCAGAGTCTGGGCCACCCAGCTATCCTGTGTCTGCCGATCAGCAGCATCATATTTTGACAACAGCAGTCGCTCCTTTCCCAAGTAAGCCAGCGATTGCCTTAACGCAGTTACATTCCGAGCACCGGCGCTGACGGTGTAGCCCTTGCCGTGCAGACATTTTGCAATAGCGCAGCCAATGCCGCGGTTGGCTCCCGACACGAGTACCACTCTGCCCTTTGGATCTATCATGCTGTTTGCGTAATCCTGTTCTGCTCGAATCTATCGATGCTAAACGCCTCGATCGGAAGGTTGATATTACGCCCAGCTACGATGTCAGCAACCAACGGACCCACGAGAGGTATCAAGGCAAATCCGTGGGCGGAAAATCCAAATGCGTGCACCAGTCCTGGCAAACTACGGCTGGGTCCCAATACGGGCAGGGTGTCTGAGATCATGCCCTCAATGCCAGCCCACTGACGCACCACTCGCACCTGTTGCAGGTGCGGAAACAACGCCGCTGCATTGGCAAAATTTTCTGCAGCAAATGTGTGGTTAAGTTTGCCGCGTAGTCCATCTTGCTGGTCTTCGTGGACTTGTCCCTCGAAACCTCCTCCGATCACCACTGCGCCTGTAGCGGTCTGCTTTAACGATAGTTTTCGGCCTTGGCAGCCAATCACGGCTGAGGCGAACTGTGGCAGTGGTTCAGTAACAGCCATTTGTAGGGCCACTGCTCGCAGGGGCACGGGCTCACCAATGGATGAACTTATATCACCGCCCCAGGCACCTGCTGCGTTTACGCAATGATGACAGCGGTACTTGACGGTATGGGTATCACCACGATAGTTTTTTGTGACAGCTTTGCAGTGTAGATGTAACCCGTCCGCATCTTTGTCAATCGTTAGCACACGCACACCTTCGTGTAGGGACACACCTGCGGTAAAGCAAGCCTGCCGATACGCGTGAACGGTAGCCAGTGGATCGGCAAAGCCATCGTCCTCAACCAACAGAGCGCCATAACAGTATGGAGTCAGTCGGGGTAGGCGAGAACGCAGTTCGTTGGCGTCGATCAATTGCTCATGGGTGTAGCCTAGCTGCTGAGTCAGATCAGCACGTGCGGCCAGAGCAGCAAATGCATCAGCATCCTCAGCCACTCGCATCTGGCCAGATACATTAAAACCGCAAGGGTGCCCAAGCTTCTTTGCAAGCGTCGCCCATAGCGGCAGCGCGGCGCGTGCCAGAGCGATTTCCGCAGTATGCCTGTTCAAGCTGCGTACGCCGCCGGCACTGGCCGAGGAGGCATGACGTGCAAGGGTGCTGGCTTCAAGTAAGGTGACGCGCATACCTTGCTGCTGCAGTGCCAGGGCTGAACTCAGGCCAATCAAGCCACCGCCGATGACGATGGCATCAACAACGTGGTTGTTGGTTGTGGATGTCATGCGTTAGTACCCACATCCGGTGTGTTGGTGAGCGCCAAGCTCAGATAGTCGGCAATCAGTGTCGGTTTAAGCGGCGGGCGTATGCGCAATGCTCCGACCACTCCGGCGGGTTTACCAGTCTCTTGCGCCACGATACGTGTTAGTTGTGTGCTGCACTGACGACCTTGGCAAGCACCCATACCGCATCGAGTGAACGTCTTGACGCGATTAGGCCCAACGGCACCCTGCGCGATCGCGCTGCGGATAGTACCCAGTGTGATTGCTTCGCAGCGACAGACTATAGTGTCAGCAGTTGCCAAGTGATCTATGGGTAGCGGGGGATACAGCGTATCGATAAAAAGCCTCGCTGGCAGACGACGGCGGATACCACGCTCCAGCAGTTTCATCTTTACGCTATTGCTCTGTTTGGCTTTATGCGTTGGCGATGGTTTAAGTGCTTGGGCCACGGCCAACCCGGCCAGGCGCCCACGTTGCACTGCCAGATCAACGCCGACAACACCAGCACCATCGCCGGCTATCCAAACCTGCGGGTGTGAACTCTGGCCATTTGCGTGTGTAAGTGGGACAAATGACTGTTGAGCCTCATTCCAATAGTGCTCAAGGTTCAGTAGGCGCGTGAGTTGGGTGTTGGCCAGCACACCATCGTGGACCGCCAATAAACGTGCAGGTAGTCTCTGCTGGCAACTATCAGCTACGAATTGCACCTGCTTGATGAGGCCATCACCGCTTGCTTCTAAGGCGGTAACGTTTTTCCAGACTCGAATGCCCATTCTGCGAAGGCTACGAATTAATTGAATTCCCTGAATGAGCAACGATGGATCCGCGATGACTGCTCCTGGCAAGCACTTGGCGGCATTTTTTCGTGCGCCTGGGATCGATAAATCCAGAACAGCGTCAATGGATGCACCTTGCTCCATGATCTGCTTTGCTGTCAGTAGTAACAGTGGTCCATGGCCTGCGAGTACAACGCCTGGCCCGCGGGGTACCAGCCTAGCTTGCTTGAGCACGCATTGCATTGCGCCAATGCCCATCACACCTGGCAATTGCACACCTGGAAACAACAATGGGCGTTCCATCGCTCCCGTTGCGATGATCAGCGCGCGTGCGTGGGTTTGCCGCATGACTTTTTCGGTGGGTGAGTGTTGTAACCAGGTGACGCTGATAGTCTCTTGAGCGCATATATCAATAACTGTACTGGCTGGGCTGTAGATCACGCCTGGCCATTGATGTACCGGGTTTGTATTACGCCAAATCTGTCCTCCGGGGCC